>CAZQQP010000049.1:0-3473 GCA_964595475.1 uncultured Planctomycetaceae bacterium
TGACTCGGGCCAAGCCCCGGCAAACATCGGGTGAAATGCCGCTACACCAGAGGGATGTTCGGCTTAAAGGCTCACTCGCGGGGGGCGAAGCCGAGCGACTCGTCGAGCCAGTGGTCCGTGCGGAGGACGTTCCGCCGCTGGTTGAGGGCCATGCGCTCCGCCCGCCGCTGGGCGCGGTCGAAGATGGCCTGGCGACGCCAGCCCCGACGTCGCTCCAGGGTCGTGGCGTGGCGGCGGACGAGCTCGTCCTCGAGGCTGACGTAGGCGACGGCCGTGCCCGGGTCGCCCTGTCTCCCGGCCCGGCCGAAGAGCTGCCGGTCGATCCGGCGGGCCTCGTGTCGCTCCGTGGCGACGACATGGAGGCCGCCCCGCTCCGCGACGCCGCGGCCGAGGGAGATGTCCGTGCCCCGCCCCGCCATGTTGGTGGCGACGGTGATTCGGTCGGGTTGTCCCGCCTCCGCGATGATCCGGGCCTCCTCCTCGTGCTGCACGGCGTTCAGCACCGCGTGGTCGAGGCCCCGCTCGTGGAGGAGACGGCTCACCCGCTCGCTCACGTCCACGCTCCGCGTGCCGACGAGAACGGGGCGTCCCGCGTCGTGGGCCCGCTGGATCTCGTCGACCACGGCGGCGAACTTCTCCTCGGCCGTGGGGTAGATGCGGTCCGGGAGCTCTTGCCGGATGCAAGGGTGGTGGGTGGGAATGCGGACGACGGGAAGGTGGTAGATCTGCCACAGCTCGTGGCGGGCCTCCCACGCGGTGCCCGTCATCCCCGCGAGATGCTTGTAGCCGCGGAAGAAGCGTTGGAAACTGATCCGCGACAGCGTCTCCTTGGGCGGTTGGATCTCCAGCCCCTCCTTCGCCTCCACGGCCTGATGCAGCCCGTCCCGCCAGGTGCGGTCGGGCATGAGGCGGCCCGTGAACTCGTCCACGATGACCACCTTGCCGTCCTGGACCACGTAGTGCGTGCCGCGGTCGAACAGCTCGCGGGCCGACAGCGCCTGTGTGACGAGCTCCTCCCGCCGACGGCTGCCCCGCCAGAGGCCGCCGTCGGGTTGGGCGAGCTCGTCCACCCGCTCCTTTCCTTCGGAGGTGAGGCGGACCTCGCGAAACCGCCCGTCGACGCGGTAGTCCTGCCGGCCGCTCAGCTCGTCCGCGATCTCCGCCGCCCGCTCGAAGGCGTCGGTCTGCTGCGCGTTGCCCGACGAGCCGGAGATGATCAGCGGGGTGACCGCCTCGTCGACGAGGACGGAGTCCGCCTCGTCCACGATGGCGAACTCGCGGCCGCGGAGGAGGAGATCGTCCCTCGGCTGGCCTTCCGTGATGCGGTCGAGGAGGGCGCCGGAGAGGTCGCGGACGGAGCCGAGGGAGAGGCGGTCGCGGAGGAAGTCCGCGGCGACCTCCTTGTTGGTGCAATAGGTGACGTCCGCGGCGTAGCCATCCCGCCGCTGGGCCCGGTCGCTCTCCGCCGTGACGGCGGCGACGCGGAGGCCGCAGAAGCGGTAGATGGGCCCCATCCACTCCGCGTCCCGCTGGGCGAGATAGTCGTTGACGGTGATGATGTGACAGCCGCGTCCCCGCCACCCGGCGACCGTCGCGGGAAGCGTGGCGGCGAGCGTCTTGCCCTCCCCCGTGGCCATCTCCGTGACAGACCCCTCGAGGATGGCGAGCGCGGCGGCGGTCTGCTCGCGGAACGGGCGAAGGCCGACCCGTCGGTGGGCGACCTCCCGAATCAGCGCGAAGGCCCGGTCCACGTCCTCGCGTGTGTCGCGTTGCCGACGGAACCGCTCGCGAAGGCCGTGCAGCTCCTCGCGAAGGGCCGCGTCCCGCCGCGTGCGGATCTCGTCCTCCATGGAGAGGATGCGCTCCGCCCGCCGGAGAACCCGCCGTCGCCGCGGGACGACGCTCTGGACCCGGGCGACGGCCGCGTCCCACGCGGCGTCGAGGCCGCGGGGCAGCTTCTCGTCGGCGCCGCCACCCGCGGCGAGCATGCGCCAGGTGGAGCTCGGCGGCGCCGGATGCGTGGGGCCGCCCGCGTCGCCGCCCCCCGTCCTCGCGGGCTCGCCGTCGCGGGTTGGGAGGGTCGATGGACTCATAGGGTGGCGCAAAAGAGTAAGTTGAGCCGATCTGCCAAAGCAAGGAGCCGCCTCCTTGCGCTGGCGTGGGTGTCAGCCCATTCGCGACGCCTCGCCGTCGATCGCCTCGACGATCGGGGCAGACCTGGCCGTTGCAGTCCGTCGACCATCGCGCCCTGCGTTGCCTCGGTGCCAAGGTGGCCGCCGACTTCCGCCTTGGCCGCGATCAATAGGCCCAACTTGCTCTCTTCCGCATCCCAATCAGATCCCGAACCGCTGCTGGAGCACCTGTCGAAGCGACCGCCACCACTGGAACGCGAGCGGCTTGGGCTCGAGGGCGAACCGGACGAGCACCCGCTCGCCGCTGATGGGAACCCACGGCTCGCTCCGGGCGCCCCGCGAGAACACCTCCGCGATGGCCTTCTCGTCCGCGTCGACGCGGATCTCGAAGAACGGCTCCTTGGCTTGCGTCCGCCGGGTGCCCTGCTGCTTGCTCGGCTTCTCCATGGCCATGGAGCCGCCGGCACGGTAGAGGAGCGCCTTGGACGGCACCTTCTCCTGGGCGGCGGGGAGGATGGCCTCCACCTCGCCGTCGATAACGAAGGGCTTGGCGAATAGCCCAAGCTCCTTGGTGGGACGCCCCTTCAGGCGGATCTCCACCGCCTCGCCGCGGCCGATGCTCTTGTCGAGCCGCGGGCCGAGGTGCTGATCCGCGGTGGCCCGGACGATGAGGTCGTCGAGCGTGGCGAGCGTGCCGATCCGCTCGCCGCGACGGAGGTACGCTCCCCGCTTCCGCTCGATGTCGGGTGCGATCCACGTGCCCGAGAACGGCGGCTCCACGGTGAGGCCCGACAGCCGCCGGCGAACCTCGCTCAGCTGCTTCTTCAGCGACCGGATCTGCTCCTCGAGAGCCTGGGCCTGGGCCACCTCCTTCGTCCGGGCGCGTCGCCGTCGGGCCCGCGCCGCCCGGAGGTCCGCCTCCAGCTGTCGCTTGCGGATCTCCAGCGTGCGGTTGGTCGCGACGAGCAGCGGCTCCCCCTTCTTCTCCAGCCGGCGCTCCGTCGGCCGGACCTTCTGGACGAAGCCGGCCGCGGGCATGTGGATCGCCCGCCGCTTCCGCGGGCGGAGCACGCCGTTCGCCCTCGCGTGGTCCGGCGCCGGGACGAGGGTGACGCCGCCCACGACGGCGAAGAGCACCACGGCGGTCACGCCGACGGCCCTCGGCCGCACGCGGGCGAGCTCCGGCGACGTGGCGAGATACTTCATGAACTTGCCGATGGGGATGATCACCCAGCCGAGGACCATGCCCATCCCCAACAGGAAGCCGAGGAAGAAGAACTTGTTGGAGACGTAGAGGAGGATTCCGATCGTGATCATGATGCGGTAGAGGGTCGACGCGAT
>CAZQQP010000049.1:3483-4889 GCA_964595475.1 uncultured Planctomycetaceae bacterium
CGATGATGGCGACGCTGAGTCCGACGATCGCCGACAGCGAATCGGCGAAGACAGCCGGTGTGATGACGCCGAATCCCTCCGGACCGACGATGACGCCGGCAAGTACGAGGCGGACGGGCGAGGTGCCCCCCTTCCACGCGATCGCGTAGACGACCAGCCAGAACCGCTCGCCGCCGCCGTAAGCGGGACAGCGGGGCCGCCGCACGCCGTAGACGTATCGCTTGACCAGGTAGTAGATGTAGTCCTTGGCCCGCTGGTAGAGGTTGGGAATCTCCAGGAGGTCGGAGAGGACGTAGTAGCCGTCGAAACGGAGCAGCGGGTTTCCGTTGAAGAGGATGGTGGAGACGCTGGCGATGAAGATGAGGTTGGACGCGATGGCGTGGGTGAGCGTCTCCGGCGCCGTCTGCGACCAGACGATGGCCGCGACGGCGCCGGCGGCGAGCTCCACGAACATGCCCGCCGCCCCGACGACGGCCCGGTGCGTCTTGCTCCGCAGCGCCCAGGCGCTGGAGGCGTCCACGTAGGGGACGGGCATGAACACGAGGAACATGATGCCGATGGTGTGGACCTCACCGCCGGCGCTGCTGCTCTTGCCGAACTTCTTGCACGCGAACCCGTGGCCGAGCTCGTGGAGCGCCTTGATCCCCGCGAAGCAGAGGTAGAGAAGGAAGATGTTCTCCGTGCTCAGCAGCTGCTCCGGGCGGGCCCGCTCGATCAGCTCGTCGAAGCGGCCCGTGAGGAAGTAGCCGCCCGTCGCGAGCAGCGTCAGCCAGAGGAGGAGGCCCACCGACGAGAAGATCCACCCGACGACTCCGACCCACTCGTCGAGGAAGCGGTCGGGGTCGATGAGGGGCACCCTCGCGAACAGGAGGTTCATGAGGTAGCCGCCGACCTCCCGCCGCACCCGCTTCCGCTGTCTCTCGAACATCTCGCGGGCGTCGGCCGGGAGGTCCGCCTGGAGGAGGTTGGATGTGTAGAGCTGGCCGAGGAGCTGGATCACCTCCCCCTGCGTCGGCGCCGCGTCGCCGAGGTGGTCGTTGGCGATCTCCCAGGCCTCCGCGACGGTCCGCCGGCCGTCGAGGAGGCCCGCGAAGTGGAAGCTCGCCTGGTTCAGCCGGAAGAACTGGTTGCTCGAGGCGTCGCGGAGGACGTACCAGAGCTGACCGCGAAACTGCTGTCGATAGGACTGGACGGTCGCCCGGAGGCGGGGCCGCAGCGAGGCCACCCGGTGCCACGACTCGCTGAACGTCGGACGGTCGACTGCCATAGCGCTCCCCGTCGATGACTTCCGCTCGTCGGCCGGCCCGCGGTCGCGGCGGCCGTCCTCTCCCGTCGCCGCGGCTCACAGCCAGAGCTTCATCCGCAGCCAGTCGATCAGGTCGTGGGTCCAGATCCACGCGTAGGAT
>CAZQQP010000049.1:4899-11112 GCA_964595475.1 uncultured Planctomycetaceae bacterium
GCCCCGCGTCGATCTTGGCCACGCCCTGCATGCCGGGCTTGAACCACGCGGGCGTCTCGTGGAGAGCCGCCTGCCCGTGGAAGACGTTTCGCTTCTCGTCCACGGTCGCGGCGGGGTCGATCTCCTCGAGGGTAAACGCGACGTACCTGCCGGGCTGCGACGCGGGCGCGAGCTGGCCGTCCCGCGATCGCTCGCGGTCGAGGATGCGGTAGACGTCGAGGATGCGGTCCTCGGGGATGGACAGCTGCGCCTCGAGGGCGCTCAGCGGGGCGATCTCGTAGAGCACGTCCCCCTTCTTCAGCGGCGCACCCTCCTTCTCCTTGCGCTCGCCCTTGAGGACGACGCCCGTGGTGGGGGCCGTGACGGTCGCATGGTCGATGCGGTACCGCAGCAGATCCATCCGCGCCTTCGCCCGGGCCGCCTTGGCCGCCGCGATCTGGGCCTGTGCGGTCTTCCCCTCCTGCCGGGCGAGGTCCGCCCGCTTCTGGTGGCGTCGCCGCTTGGCGCGGGCCTGGGCGAGCTGGAGCTGGAGCTCGGCGGTGTGGAGACGGGCGAGCACGGTTCTCGCCGGCTCGCCGCCCGAGAGGCCGTCGCGGAGCGACGGGCGGATGGGGAGCGTGCTCGTGGCCCCGTCGGCGAGCTTGGTCTTCTCCGTCACCGTGTACATGCGATTGCGGTCGCCGAACGCGATCCGCTGTCCCGCCGCGAAGACGGCGGGCACCTCCTGCTCGCTGGTGCTCACCGTCACCCGCTCGGCGCCGGCGGGGTGGGCCTTCGCGACGGTGACCCGCTCGCCGCCGACGATCGCGTCGCCCGGCTCGGCGTACGCCTCGGCGAGGTACCCCTTGAACGGCGCGGGGACCACGCGTCGGGAGGACGCCTCGATGGTGAACGGCGACTCCACCTTGTACGTCGCCTTGGCGAAGACGAGGAACGCGACCACGCCGCAGACCGCCACCGCGGTGAGCTTGGCCCACGTGTGCTGCGGGCCCACCAGCGCCGCGAGGCCGCTCCGTGTGGACGCCGCGACCTTGGCGCCGAACCAGCGGTCGCGGTCGCGGAGGTCGAACAGACGCGGACCGGCGAGGTCGCAGGTGAGCCGCAGCGCGTCGAGCTCCTCACGGCCGAGCGGACGGTCCGCCGACCGCTCGAGGAGGAGGACCGCCTCGGGCTCACCCTCCTTCCTCACGGGCAGCGCCGCCACCGCGGCAGGACCGTGTCGCGTGGACAGCTCGCCCGCGGCCCGGCTCACCGCCGTGGACTCCTCCGCGGGCGGGTGGAGGACCTCCGCGTCCTGGTCGAGGGCCTCCTCCATGGCCGCCTCGAGGTCCTGCACGAGCTTCATGTGGCGGGTGAACTTCTCCGTGTGGGAGAGGGCCCCCACCTTGACGTAGCGGCCGCGGAGGAAGCCGAGGCTCACCCGCTCCGCGTCGAAGCGGCTGGCCACCTCGTTGCAGAAGGCCATGAACGCCGCGTTGGCGCGGTCGTGGACGTTGACCGCGGTGACCACCTCGATGGCCCGCCGCAGGCGCTGCGTGTCCGCCCGCCGCTGCTGCAGGGTCAGCCGCATCTCGTAGAGGCTGAGGAGGGCGGTGGTCAGCTCCAGCCGCCGGCAGGCCTCCGACAGGACGGCGGCGGCGCTCTCGGGCACGAGGAAGACCCCCACGCCGCGGACGCCCTTCCCCGCTCGCAGCGGGACGAAAATGAGATGCTGCTTGGCCGCCACGCCGTAGAGCTCGTCGGGGCTTCGGAAGGGAAGGACCTCCGCCTGCCCCGACTGCAGCGGCCGCTCCGCCACCTGCATGGCCTGGGAGAGCCAGGAGGGCGTGGCGGTGTCCTCGGGAAGGCGGGGAGAGACGCAGACCACCTCCATCCGGTCGTCGCGGCCGGCGCGGACGACCGCTCCCGCGTCGGCCTGCCCCACACGGCATTGCACCTCCAGCAAAGCCTCGAGATACGCCTCCGGCGGCCCCTCGAACGTGGCGAGCTGCTCGACGAGGTCGCCGATCGCGGTGGGCTCTTCCGCCTCGGCATGTGTGGAGTGGACAGTCATTCGTGGATGCCCCCGACCTCGAGGGCCCGACCCGGGCCCGTTGCCGTGCGATCCCATTGTTTCGGCGTTGCCGAGCCCGTGCCCGCTCCGGCCGGGAGCCACCGGCAGACAGCGGCCCAACCCACCCGAGCGAGACGCCGCCCGGAGCACCCGCCGACCCGCGAGCGGCGCCGGCGCGAGTGCTCGCTTCCCATTTTTTCCGGCCTGCTCCGCTCACGCGAATGCGGGCGGCGGGCTTGACCCATTCCTCTATATCCATAAGGTGATAAAGAGGTCATCAAATTCTTATGTGCTGATTCCGGAGGTCGCGAGCAACCGCCAGAGAAGGGAGACAGAAATGGGCGAGCCGATCCGACCGCCGAGGACCAACGCGCTCTGGGAGCGGCTCCGACGGGTCCACTTTCCCGGCTACAACCGCGACATCGTCTCCTTCGGGTTCGTGAAGGAGCTGCGGGGAGAGGGCACCGAGGTGCGGGTGCGGTTCGAGCCCAATACGCGGCGGGACGAGAAGGTCCAGGCCATGGTCGACGGGATCGAGCGGGAGCTGACGGCGCTCGCGGGCGTGGAGTCGGTCCGCGTGGACGTGGGCCGGCCGGGCGAGCCGCGGGACACCGGGGGCACGCTGACGCCGCTGCAAGCGGAGCTGCTCGACGCGGGGAGCGTGCCGGAGCCGGATCAGCTCGGGATGGCCGTGGCCCGCCCCGACGTCGCCCCCGACGCGGGCTACCGCGATCAGGGTCCCGACCCGCTTCCCGGCCCGCCGGCAGGCGGGAAAGCGGCGGACCGCTCCGCGCCGAACGAGCGGGCGGCGTCGGAGGACGGACGGACCTCCTCGCTGCGGGTCCTCCAGTGGGAGATCCACCCGACCGACGACCGCCTTCCCGGCAAGGAGACGGACGTGGTGCTCGACGGGTGGGAGTACCACATGTGGTGGAAGGTGCACCCGGCCGGCCTCGCCTACGCCTCCATCCACGCCATGAAGGAGGACGAGGAGGAAGGCGGGAAGCGTGCCCATCCCGTCGGCCGGACCGTGGCGGTGAACCTCGTTTACGACACGGAGCGGTGCGCGGCGGTGGCGATCTACGGCGTCGCCCGTGACTTCCGCCCCTTCGTGGAGGCGTTCCGGCAGGCGTTCGAGGAGACAAGCGACGAGGAGACATCGTGATGGCGGCGAACAAGGACCGATCCCGTTGGTTTCGCATCGCGGACGAGCCCCGCGACTGGGAGCGCTTCTACCGCAACCGCTGGGCGTACGACCGGACGGTGCGGACGAGCCACAGCGTGAACTGCTCGGGCTCCTGCTCGTGGGAGGTGTACGTCAAGGACGGGCTGATCTGCTGGGAGCTCCAGAAGACGGACTGGCCGCAGATCGACGGGGAGACGCCCAACTACGAGCCGAGGGGCTGTCAGCGGGGCATCTCCTCCTCCTGGTATCCGTACAGCCCCGTCCGTCCGAAGTTTCCCTACGTCCGCGGTGTGCTCCTGGACTTCTACCGTGCGGAGCGGCAGGCCGGGAAGGACCCCGTGGCGGCATGGGCGGCCGTCGTGGAGGACCCCGACCGGTCCACGCAGTATCGCCGGGCACGCGGGAAGGCGGGGTGGCGACGGGTCCACTGGGAAGAGGTCAGCGAGCTGGTCGCGGCGGCCCAGGTCTACACCATCCGGCGGTACGGGCCGGACCACATGGCCTCGTTCTCGCCCATCCCCGCGATGAGCATGGTCAGCTTTCTCTCGGGCCACCGCCTCGGAAACCTCCTCGGCGCGGGCATGCTCAGCTTCTACGAGTGGTATCACGACCTGCCCCACATCATGCCGATGATGTGGGGCGACCAGACCGACGTGCACGAGTCCGCCGACTGGTATCAGTCGACCTACTGGGTGGTCCTCGGGTCCAACCTTCCGATGACGAGGACCGCGGACGCCCACTTCGCGTCCGAGTTCAAGTACAACGGGGGCAAGCTGGTCAACCTCTCCCCCGACTACTCCGACGTCACCAAGTTCGCGGATCTCTGGCTGCCGGTCCGCTCGGGCACGGACGCGGCGTTCCTCCTCGCGTGCATCCACGTGATCCTCAAGGAGTATTACGTGGACCGGGCGGAGCCGTACTTCCACGACTACGTCAAGCGGTACACCAACCTCCCCTTCCTCGTCACGCTGGAGCGGGACGAGGAAGGGCGGCTGCTCCAGGGCCGCTTCCTCCGGGCGGCGGACGTCGGCGGCGTCGCCGGCGAGGAGAACGCGGAGTGGAAGCTGCTCATGATGGACCGGGAGGGGCACACCCGCATGCCGCCCGGGTCGGTCGGGTTCCGATGGGAAGAAGGGACGACGGGGCGATGGAACCTCAAGACCGAGGACGCGGCGAGCGGCGAGCCGATCGACCCGATCCTCTCGCTGGCGGAGGTCGACCACGAGGCCGCGGAGGTGCTCTTCTCGGACTTCACGGAGACCTACGAGGCGGTCATCGGAACCACCGGTGATCGGGTGCGGTCCTCCACGGCCGCGTCCCGCGGCGTGCCGGTTCGGCGGGTGACCCTCCACGACGGCGAGGAAGCGCTGGTGACCACCGCGTTCGACCTGCTCCTCTCGCAGATGGGCGTGGACCGCGGCTACGGCGGCGAGATGCCCGCGGGCTACGACGACGTGCGGCCGTTCACGCCCGCGTGGCAGGAGAAGGAGACCGCCGTGGACCGCTCGCTGGTCCTCCAGGTGGCGAGGGAGTGGGCGGACAACGCGGCGAAGACGGGCGGCAAGAGTCTGTTCATCACGGGCTCGGGGATTCTCCACTGGTTCCACGGGGGCTCGCTGACGTATCGGGCCCAGGCGGTGATGGGCATCCTCACGGGGTGCATGGGCGTCAACGGCGGGGGCTTCGCCCACTACGTGGGCACGGAGAAGATCCGGCCGTACGCGGCGATCGGCACGCTGGGCAACGCCGGCGACTGGCTGGCGCCGCCGCGCCACATGAACAGCACGTCCTACTTCTACTTCCACACGGACCAGTGGCGGTACGACGGGATGGTCCTGGACCCGCTGTGGACGCCGTGGGCGAGCACCATGCCGGCGAAGGGGCGGCACGCGGCGGACCAGAACGTCCTCGCCGTGCGGAACGGGTGGCTTCCGTTCTATCCGCAGTTCGACAAGCGAAACCCGCTGGACGTGGTAAAGGAGGCACGCGCCGACGGCGCCGAGACGGACGAGGAGGTGGCGTCGTGGGTGGCGAGGAAGGTGAAGGAGGGCTATCTCCGCCTCGGCGTCGAGGACGTCGACGCGCCGGAGAACCACCCCAAGGTTCTCTGGGTCTACCGCGGCAACCTCATCGGGACGTCCATGCGGGGCCACGAGTACGCGCTGAAGCACCTGCTCGGCACGCACCACAACGTCCTCGGCGACGAGCGGGCGGAGGGCCTGGTCGACGAGGTGACGTGGCGGGACGAGGCGCCGCTGGGCAAGCTGGACCTGCTGGTCAACGCCAACCTCCGGATGGACTCCTCCGCGAACTACGCGGACGTGGTCCTCCCCACGGCCCACTGGTACGAGAAGGACGACCTGACGTGCACGGACCTCCACTCCTTCCTCCATCCCTTCTCCCCCGCCCACGATCCGCCGTGGGAGACCCGCCACGACTGGGACATCTTCAAGGCGATCGCGGCGAAGTTCAGCGAGCTGGCGGCGGAGCACCTTTCCGAGCAAGTGGAGGACCTCGTCCTCACGCCCGCGATCACCGACACGCCCGACGAGATGGCCCAGCCGTACGGCGAGGTGCCGGACTGGCGTCACGGGGACGATGAGGCCGTGCCCGGGCGGACCTTCCCCAAGGCCAAGGTGGTCCGCCGGGAGTATCCCCGCGTCCACGAGATGTACACGTCGCTCGGTCCCCGCGTGCGGGGCGGCGCCGCCTACGGCGCCAAGGGGATCACGGGTGATCTCGGCGAGACCTACGACCAGCTGCGGGAGAGCTGGCTGGTTGGCGAGCGGAACGGGCGGCCGGACCTCGACCGTCCCGATCAGGTGGCGGAGACCATCCTCCGCATCTCGCCCGAGAGCGACGGGGAGGTCTCTCATGCGTTGTTCGAGAACCTCGAGCGGCGGTGCGGCGTACCCCTGACCCACCTGATCGAGGGGGACCGGGAGGTGCACCACCACTTTCCCGACCTCCAGTC
>CAZQQP010000049.1:11122-13531 GCA_964595475.1 uncultured Planctomycetaceae bacterium
CCATCGAGGCGCCCGGCCGCACCTACTCGCCGTGGACGCTGAACGTGGAGACGCTCAAGCCGTGGCACACGCTCAGCGGGCGGCAGGAGATCTACTTCGACCACCGGGCGTACCGCGAGCTCGGCGAGTCGCTGCCGACGTATAAGCCGCCCGTGGACATGGTCCAGGCGGGCGACCTCTCCCTTGACCACGCGGAGCCCAACTCCAAGGTCTTCCGCTTCCTCACGCCCCACGGCAAGTGGCAGATCCACAGCATGTTCTGGGACAGCTGGCACATGCTGAACCTCTTCCGCGGCGGCCAGGGGGTCTGGATCAACGACGAGGACGCCCGCCTCCTCGGCGTCGCGGACAACGATTGGGTGGAGATCTACAACGAGAACGGCATCTCGAACGTGCGGGCGGTGGTCTCCCACACGGTGCCCCGCCACACGGCCATCATGTACCACTCCTCCGAGCGCCACGTGAACGTGCCCTTCTCCCCGCTCGCGAGGAAGCGCGGCGCCAGCGACCTTCGCGGGGGCAACAACAACGCGCCGACCCGCGTGATGATGAACCCCGCGACCATGGTCGGCGGCTACGCGAACTGGACCTACTTCCTCAACTACTGGGGGACGAGCCCGTCCGAGCGGGACTGCGGTGTGCTCATCCGGAAGATGCCCGTGGGCAAGGGGCGGAAGAAGGTGGTCTACCGAGAGGAGGAGCTGTCCTTCGACCCGGGCGAGCGGCGATAGCGAGAGGAACACCTTCCAAGCGGAGTGCGACAATGCGTGTCAAGCAGCAGATGGCGATGGTCTTCAACCTGGACAAGTGTCTGGGGTGCAACACGTGCACGCTCGCGTGCAAGAACGTGTGGACCAATCGGGAAGGGGCGGAGTACATGTTCTGGAACAACGTGGAGACGAAGCCGGGGATGGGCTACCCGAAGGAGTGGGAGAACCAGCGTAAGTATCGCGGCGGGTGGGAGCGGCGCGACAAGAGGGAGACGCCGAGCCTCCGCGTCTCCTCCCGCTTCTGGGAGATGATCAACCTCTTCTACAACCCGGTCATGCCGGAGATGAGCGAGTACTACGGGGAGGGGCCGTTCACTTTCACCTACGAGGATCTCCACTCGAGAAGCGCCACGGAGCAGTCCCAGCCCGTCGCCCGGCCCAAATCGCAGATCACGGGGGAGGAGGACATCCCGCTCGACTACGCGGTGAACTGGGAGGACAACGCGGCGGGAACACACGCGGAGGGGACGGGCCCGCTCGACATGAACTTCGCGGAGATGAGCGAGGAGGAGCGGGACGCGACGCTGCAGTACCACCAGGCGTTCATGATGTACCTCCCGCGGATCTGCAACCACTGCCTCAACCCCGCGTGCGTCGGGGCTTGCCCGAGCGGGGCGGCGTACAAGCGGGAGGAGGACGGCGTGGTTCTGATCGACCAGGATCGCTGCCGGGCCTGGCGGTACTGCGTCTCCGCGTGCCCGTACAAGAAGCCGTACTTCAACTGGCAAACGGGGAAGATGGAGAAGTGTCTCCTGTGCTACCCGCGGCTGGAGACAGGGCAGCCGCCGGCGTGCTTCCAGGCGTGCCCGGGGCGGATCCGGTATCTCGGGCCGCTGCTCTACGACATGGATCGTGTCGCCTCCGCCGCGAACGCGCCGGAGGAGGACCTGGTCGACGCCCAGCGGCAGATCATCCTGGACCCGTTCGACCCGGAGATCCAGGCGGCGGCGCGGCGGGAGGGGATCGACGAGGCGTGGCTGGACGCGGCCAAGCGGTCGCCCGTCTACAAGATGGTGAAGCAGTGGGAGATCGCGCTGCCGCTGCACCCCGAGTTCCGGACGCTTCCCGCTCTCTTCTACGTGCCGCCGGAGAGCCCCGTGCAGACCGCGAAAGCGCCGGCGACGGGGGAGCGCGCCGTCGACATGGTCTACAGCGGTGTGCTCCCCGACCTCGGCGCGTTTCGGATTCCCCTGAAGTATCTCGCCCGCCTCCTCGCCGCGGGAAACACCAAGGAAGTGGAGAGGGCGTTGCTCCGGCAGCTCGCCGTCCGCGGCTATCGGCGGTCCGAGCGGGTGGAGGGCGCACCCGACCCGTCGCTGCTCGAGCAGGTGGGGCTGACGCCGGAGGACGCCAAGGCACTGCACCGGCTGCTCGCCCTCGCCCACTACCACGAGCGGTTCGTCATCCCCACGACGCACCGGGAGCGGACCACGGCGTCGCCCTACATCGAGCGGGGCTTCGCCGGCTTCGACGAGATGGCGCCGTCCACGGGTGACCGGCGGAAGCGCTTCCACGGCGGACCCGAGGAGGTGGGAACATGCTGAGCGTGCCGATCTGGTTGGAGCCGACCTACGGGCTTGTCGGGGAGCTTCTCCTGTCGCCACAGGACCGCGACGGGAACGCGGTGCGGCCGTGGCTG
>CAZQQP010000049.1:13541-14430 GCA_964595475.1 uncultured Planctomycetaceae bacterium
TTCGAGCGAAGGCGCCGGAGCGGGTGCGGCAGGCCGTCGAGGCCTTCGTGGCGTGTCCCGAGGCTCACGCCGAGCGTGAGTACGTGGAGACGCTTGAGCTCTCCCCGCCCTGTCCGCCGTACGCCGGGGCGTATCTCTACCAGGAGCCGACGTCGTGTCGGGGCGCGGGCATGTCGGGACGCAACGGCTACATGATCAAGCTGACCAACCTCTACAAGCACTTCCGGCTCGAGCCGAAGGGAGGTGAGATGCCGGACTACCTGCCGCAGATGGTGGAGTTCTGCCGGTTGACGCTTTCGTGCGAGAGCGACCCGCTCGATCTCCGGCCGCGGTTCATCGAGAAGTATCTCCGCCCGGCGCTCGAGCCCTTCCGCCAACGGCTGGAGGCCTATGGCAGTGTGTACGCCCGCCTCGTCGAGGCGTTGGAAGCGACGGTCGACGAGGAGGTGGAGCGACATGCGGCCGACGAGAGGGACGGGTCGCCGCGGACGGAGGTATCGCGACGGGAACCGAACCGCGTGACGAGCGACGGGCGAGCGATCGCCGCCGACCGGTCGTGAAACGCGTGGGAGCGGCGGAACCCTCCCGCTCCGCGCCGAGCAAGAAGGAGAGGAACGATGGACCGCCTGCTCTGGGGTGTCCTGCCGTACTTGTGCATCACGCTCTTTTTCGCCGTGCCGGTGGTTCGGATGGCGTACCGGCCGTATAGCTGGTCCACCCGCGCGAGCAGCCTCTTCGCCCGTCGAGCGCTCGGCGTGGCGAGCCTCTTCATGCACTGGGGGCTGCTGCTCCTCCTCGTCGCCCACCTTGTCGGCCTCTTCGGCGGGGTGGTCGGCAGTCGGGTGGCCATCGACGCCTTCTTCTGGATGGGCCTCGTCGGCGGCTTCTC
>CAZQQP010000049.1:14440-19129 GCA_964595475.1 uncultured Planctomycetaceae bacterium
CGCTGGTCGGCTCCGTGCTGGCGCTGCTCCGCCGGCTGGCCTCCGCCGAGGTGCGGGCGATGAGCCAGGCGGAGGACTACATCGTCCACCTTCTGCTGATCCCCATCCTCGGCCTGGCGCTGTACCAGGTGGTCGTCGACCGCATCTTCGGCCTCGCGTACACGGCGTCGTCGTGGGTCGCGAGCCTGTGGAGCCTCTCCCCGCAGCCGTCGCTGATGGCGTCGGCGAGCACGATCACGAAGGCCCACGTTCTCCTGGCGATGGTGTTCTTCGCCTACTTTCCGTTTACGAAGCTGGTGCACTTCTGGACCTATCCGGTGAACTTCCTCGTCCGTCCGCGCCAGTCGATGCGGACGGTGCGATATCAGTTCGAGAGCCAGTGGGAGCTGGCGCTCCGCAGCGACCGGTCCGTGCTCCTCTACGGCCTCGGGACGGTCGCGGCGGTCTTCCTCGCCGCCGGGGCGCTGCTCGGCACCGCGGGCCGCGGGGACGCCCCATCCACCGACGGCGCGAGCAAGGGGGAAGCGGGCGTCCTGTCGGGCGGGGGCGGCCGGCCGCTCATGGGGCGAGCCCTTTACGTCAGCCAGTGCGCCCGCTGCCACGGCCTCGACGGGAAGGGAAACGGGCCGGGCGCCGCGTCGCCCAAGTTTCCCGTGGCTCCGCGGGACCTGACCGACGGCGTGTACCGCTTCGTCTCGACTACGAGCGGGGAGGCGACGGACGAGGACATCGCCCACGTCATCCGCCACGGCCTTCCGCCGTCGGGGATGCCGTCGTTCGCGTCGCTCCGGGAGAAGCAGATCACGTCGCTGGTCCAGGTGGTCCGCCGGCTGGATAAGAGCATCGAGAAGCCCGGCGAGCGCATCGAGGTGCCCCCGCCGCCGGAGAGCGCCACCGTCGCCAAGGGCCGAAAGTTGTACCGGGCGAACTGCGCCGCGTGCCACGGCCAACACGGCCGCGGCGAGGGGCCGGGCGCCTCGGCGCTTCCCGTGAAGCCGCGCGACTTCACCACGGGCGAGCTGAAGGCCGGGTCGTCGCCGGAGCAGATCTACCTGCGGATCGCCGCGGGCATCCGCCCGTCCGGTATGCCCTCGTTCCGCGAGCAGCTCGCCCCGGAGGAGATCTGGTCCATCGTTCGGTACGTCCGGGAGGACCTCATGCCGGACAAGGCCAGGGGCACCGACTGACGACGGAGCGTCCGGACAGCACCCGCCCCGACCGAACCCGTCGGCCGGCGGCGGGGCGAAAAAGCCTTTCTGCCGGGCGCGACCGTGTGCGGGCTCGGCAGCCGCAACCTGCTCTCCACGGCGCGAAGCCGACGGCCGAGTGTGGCACGGACAAGGCCGTCCGCGGCCTTGTCTGTGCCACCCGAGCAAGCTGTGCACCGGCCAAGCGCAGACGCGGAAGGGTAAGTAGGCGGAAAAGAATAAGTTGAGCCTACTCATCGGTGCCAAGGCGGAAGTCGGCTTCCGCCTTGGCACCGATGAGACGGCAAAGCCGATGATCGAGCAAGCGCAACGTCCGTAAATGCCGGGAGCTGTGGCCGGCGGGGCATCGCAAATGGTTCGAAGCCCACGCCAAAGCAAGGAGGCTTCCCGCTCCTCGCTTTGGCGTATAGGCTCAACTTAATCTTTTCCGCCTCCTTAAAAAACGAGACAATCCTTGCCGACGCGCTGAGCCCGTTCACGGCGTGGGGTGCCCCTGGCAGCTTGTCTGCCGGTGCCCGCTGGGACCGTGCGAGCCCGGACGGTCCGGACACCGAGCGCCGGCACACGCGGGTGACGCGCGGAGGAGGCCGAGCAAGACCTTTTAAGATATCTCTTGATCTTCAGATCATGTTTTATAGGATGCGGCGCGAGCGAGAACAGGATCAGGGAGAGAGCCCATGAGCACGGTCGACACGAGCACGACGGTGGCGGATCTGGTAAAGGAGGCGCCCGGGCGGTCGCGGGTCTTCGAGGACTTCGGCATCGACTACTGCTGCGGAGGGAAGAAGCCGCTGCGGGAGGCGTGCCGCGAGAGGGCGATCTCCACCGACGAGGTGGTCCGGGCCCTCGAGGCGGCGGAGGTGGACGGCGCCGCGGAGAAGGACTGGAGCCGCGAGCCGCTGGAGGCGTTGATCGACCACATCGTCGGGACGCACCACGGCTTCCTCCGCGAGGAGCTTCCCCGGCTCCACACCATGCTGGAGAAGGTCAACAAGGCCCATGGCAAGGGCCACCCGGAGCTGGAGCGCATGCTCGCGGTCTACGACTCCCTTCAGCACGACCTTCTCGAGCACATGAGAAAAGAAGAGGAGATCCTCTTCCCCGCCGTCCGCCAGCTGGACCGGGCGGCCGAGCCTCCCGCGTTTCCGTTCGGGAGCCTCGCCACCCCGATCGAGGCCATGGAGGCGGAGCACGATGGCAGCGGCGACGCCCTCTCGCGGCTGCGGGAGCTGAGCGGCGGCTTCACCCCGCCGGCCGACGCGTGCCCCACCTACATCGCAATGCTCGAGGGACTGCGGCGGCTCGAGGAGGATATCCACCGACACGTCCACAAGGAGAACCACATCCTCTTCCCCGGCGCTCTGGAAGCGGAGCGGGAGAAGACCGCGAAGGCCCGGGCGTAGGGCTCGCCGGCGCGGCGCCGAGCGTCGGGTCCTCCGAGCACGCGGCATGGGGCCGCGTCGGTCCCGATGCCGTGGAGAGCAAAGCGGCGTCGCGTACGCTTGCCCCCTTGGGAACCGAGCCCGGCGGAACCCGAGGAGGGTGTGTTGATCGACTGGTTCCGTGCGCTGCATCCGGTGGGGCAAGCGACGCTGGCCGGCCTCTTCACCTGGGGCCTCACGGCGGCCGGGGCCGCGGCCGTCTTCCTGGTCCGTGGCATCCACCGGCCTCTCCTCGACGCCATGCTCGGCTTCTCCGGCGGCGTCATGCTCGCCGCGAGCTACTGGTCGTTGCTCGCCCCGGCGATCGAGATCGCGGAAACGACGGCGGTTCCGCCCTGGCTTCCGGCCGTGGTCGGCTTCCTCCTCGGCGCCGCCGTGCTCTGGGGTCTCGACCGCGTGCTCCCCCACCTCCACATCGGCTTCCATCGGGGCGAGGCGGAGGGGCCCGCCACGCTTCTCCATCGGTCGACCCTGCTCGTCCTCGCGATCACGCTGCACAACGTGCCGGAGGGGCTGGCCGTGGGTGTGGCGTTCGGCGCCGCGGTCGCCGACATCCCGGCGACGGGCCTCGGCGCGGCGACCGTGCTGGCGGTGGGCATCGGCATTCAGAACTTTCCCGAGGGGGCGGCCGTGGCGATGCCCCTTCGGGCGACGGGCATCGGGCGGCTGCGGAGCTTCGGCTACGGGCAGGCGTCCGCGATCGTCGAGCCCTTCGCCGCGGCCGCGGGCGCCGCGGCCGTGGTCTACCTGATGCCCCTCCTCCCCTACGCCCTGAGCTTCGCGGCGGGCGCCATGGTCTACGTCGTGGTGGAGGAGCTGATCCCCGAGTCGCAGCGGGCAAACAATGTCGACCTCGCCACGGTCTCCCTGATCGGGGGCTTCACCCTGATGATGGTCCTCGACGTGGCCCTCGGGTAGCCGTGCCGTGGCCCGGGGTGGAGAGGCGTCCCGTGCAGCGCGGAGCGGACCGCCGCGACGACAGTGCACGCCCTTCTCATGGATCGAGAAAGGCGGTGCGCTGCTGACGGCGTGTGGAAAGGAACCCCGACGGTTCCCGGATGGCAAGGCGATGAGCGATGACGCCGGACGAGCTACCCAAGCGAGAGGAGGTGTCGCCATGAAGCTGTCGATTCGAGGGGTCACGCTGGCGGCGGCGGTGCTCTGGGGGATTGCCGTGCTCCTCTGCGGAGCCATCAACCTGTTCCGGCCGTCGTACGCGGGGCGCTTTCTTGAGATCGTGGCGTCGGTCTATCCCGGGTTCGAAGCAGACGGCGGGGTCGGAAATCTCGTCGTGGGAACCGTCTACGCTCTCGTCGACGGCGCGATCTGCGGCTTCCTCTTCGCGCTGCTGTACAACCTCTTTGCGCCGTCGCGCTCGGAGTGAATCCCTTTCGGACATCGAGGGGCTGGCGAACGGGCGGGTCTCGTCGTCCGCGCGGAAACACGTTCGCCGCGGTCGGTTCGGCCGCCGAGGGTCGATCCCGCCGACGCGACCGCCCTTCCGCCGGTTCCCCCGCGCCCCACCGTCGGGCATCCGCTGAAGGGTCACATTTCGGCGGCCGTCCACCCGGGCCGCTCGCGGGCCAGCTCGCGGTCGTACACCGTCCATTCCCCCTCCTCCGCCCGCCGCTCCGAGACGAGGCGGCGGCCGCGGGAGAGGACGAACCAGACGAGGGGGAGGACGCCGCCGAGGAGGAAGACCACCCCGCCGATCGACCGAAGGTAGGTCAGCGTCTGCCAGACGGGCCCCGTCACCAGTTCCTGCGAGCGTGCGTACCAGAGGCCCTTCTGAAACACGAGGGAGAGCTGGTAGAGGCCGGCGGGGAAGAGATCAAGGACCATCATCAGAACGAGACCCGTCTGCAGCGACCAGAACACGGTCCGGATCAGCCGTCCGTTCCACGAGGCCCGGCGGAACAGATGCTGACAGCAGAAGAGCATGCCCGCGAGGGCCACGTTGCCTTTGACGCCGAACATGGCCGCGTGGGCGTGGTTTCCGGTGAGGTAGGTGGAGTGCTCGTAGTAGTTGACGATCGGGA
>CAZQQP010000049.1:19139-21311 GCA_964595475.1 uncultured Planctomycetaceae bacterium
ATCGGGAGGTTGATCAGCGAGCCGAACACACCGGCGCCGAAGACGTTCCAGAAGTTGACCGCCAGGATGAACAGCCAGACCCCGTCCATCACGGCGGTCTGCCGTCCCGCGGCGCGGAGGCCCTCCGCCCGTCGGAGCTCCAGCCGCGTCCGCCAGGCGTCGAGGGTGAGCAGGAGCAAGGGGAGGACCTGGAGCGTGGAGAAGACGCTGCCCAGAGCGATGACCGGGGTGGGCTTGGCGATCCAGTAGAAATTGTGGGAGATGCCGACGAGGGAGGTGATCAGAAACAGCATGACGGCGAGGAAGATCACCCGCTCCGCCATGGCTCGGCGGATCAGGCCCATCTGGACGAGGAGATACGCGACCACCACCGTGGTGAAGACCTCGAAGGTCGCCTCCACCCACATGTGGACGACCATCCACCCCCAGTAGTCCGCGACGGCGAAGTTTCCCTTCCGCGTGACCAGCAGGCCGAAGAAGAGGAACGCCACCATGATGCCGCTGCTATACAGGAGCCACGAGGGGACGGACCAGATGTTCCTCCGGTTGAGCCACGGCCTCACGGCGCGGTAGATGATCACGATCCAGAGAACGAACGCACCGAGCATCAGGATGTGCCAGGCGCGGCCGAGCTCCATGAACTCCCACCCCTGGCTGCCGAATCAGTAGGCCAGCTCGCCGCGAAGGAAGCCCGTCGGGCCCAGGTAGATGCCGACGAGGGCCCCGGCTCCGACGAAGACACACAGGCCGAAGAGCACGTTGATGAGAAGCCTCTGTCCCGTCGGCACCCTCGAGAGCCGCGGGAGGAAGAAGAGCGTGTAGCCGATCCAGCAGAGGAAGAACCAATAGATCTGAAGGAGCAGGTGCCAGCTGCGGGCCACTCTGACGGGGATGGAGATCCCCAACAGCCCCAGCGACGCCTCCGTCGGTCCGCCGCCGACGAAGTCCTCCGCGACAACGACGCCGGCGAGCACCTGGAGGAGGAAGAGGACCATCGCGAAGGCGAAGAACTTGTAGGTCAGCCGTTGCGTGGGGCGGGCCCGCTGCGGCTCCGCCTCGAGGTCGGGCGTGGTCAGCGCTCGCGGCCCGCCGTGGCCGTCCTCGAAGGGCTCCCCCGCCGTCCGCATCTGGCCGTAGACGTACAGCACGGCGCCGATGCCGAGAAACAGCGCGAGGATCGACAGCACGCTCCACATGCGCGTGGCATGAGTCGGGGTGTTCCCGGCCGCCGGGTCGTAGGGCCAGTTGTGGGTGTAGCTGTAGGGCTCCCCCGGGCGGTTCGCCCCGGCCACCCAAGCGCCCCAGAAGAAGTACGCGGCGAGCGCCTCGAGGTCCTCCGGGTCCTCGACGGCGCTCGCGACGTACTCCGGGTGGCCGGGGTCCGTGAACATCCGCCGGTAGCGGTCGACGAGCTGTCGATACGCGTGGATCTCCGCCGCGTTGAGCCGAATGCGGCCGGTTTCCTCGTCCCACCCGTTTTCGTGGATCTCCCTTTTTACCCTCGCCGCGATCGCGGCCTTCCCGGCATCCGTCTCCTTCCGGTAGAAGGACCGCATGGACAGCGCCATCTGATGCAGCGCGTCCGCCGTGAAGTCCGGCCCGCGTTCCGCCCCGTCGCCCCAGAAGGAGCCGTAGTTCATGAGGCCACGGACACCCGGCCGACACCGCGGAGGAGCGGTCGGGCGGGCCGGACGCCGAAGAGGGAGGCCCCGCGGAAGGTGCGGGGAATCCTCCGACGCGTGGTTTTTCTGAAACAAGAGGTGTGCTACCGCACGGAAGCGAAGCGGCGGTCTCTCCAGCAACCCGCCGCCGAGCCGGAGCGGTCCGCGGGGGTTGGGGAGACGGGTACGATGAAACGAGGCACGGACGCTGAGCATCCGTGAAAGGCGGCCAACGTGGTGGGGCAGCGGCAACGCTTTCCGACAGGCGGGAAACGCCCTCACACGCTCTCGATGCGTGGGAACGCCGCGGCGGCCGCCGGAGCGAGCCAACCACGGGCGGAAGGGAGAAGGGACGACGTGCCCGGCCCGTGGGTGTCCGTCGGCTCGGCGGCGACGAAAATCGGGCCCCTGGCGATCCGGTAAGGAGGCGGAAAAGAATATGTTGAGCCTATATGTCAAAGCGAGGAGCGGGAAGCCTCCTTGCTTTGGCGTGGGCCTCGAACCATTTGCG
>CAZQQP010000050.1:0-4651 GCA_964595475.1 uncultured Planctomycetaceae bacterium
GACTTCCGCCTTGGCACCGATGAATAGGCTCAACTTATTCTTTTCCGCCTACTTCTGACAGCCGGTCGATCCGAAGGCCCGGCGAAATCGCTTCGCGACCTTCGCGGCGTTGGCTACGCATCCGTGACTCGGCCGCCGCATTCGCGAAGAGTTCTTACGGTGTCGGCTATGGAACGGAGCAGAAAGGACAGACGGAGACGCCTCCGTCCAATGCTTCGTCGGCGGAGCAAGCACTGGCTGTGGCTCCTTCTCCTCCCGGTGCTCCTGGCGCCGGTCGGCTACCGGCTCTACCTCGGCTGGCGTCTGGACGCGAAGGTGGACGCGATCCGCGCTCGCGGCGAGCCCGCGACGCCCGCGGAGCTGGAGGCCACGGTGGACCGCCCGGCGAAGCCCACGCCCGCCGAGAAGCTCTATCGGAGCGCCTTCACTCAGTTGAGCTCGGCCACCGAGCGTCGGGCGGCAGAGTGGAACATACGCTCGCCCGGCGAGCCGATCGGGGAGAAGCTCGCCGCGGCGATGAGGAAGCACCTCGAGAACAACGCCGGCGTGCTGAAAAAGCTCCGCAAAGCGCGGGGCCACGGCGGCGTCGTCTTCGCCTCCCCGCTCCAACGCGGAATCTACCGGACCATTCCCGATGCCGGCGGGCTCCTCGCGATGGAAGCAGTTTGCCGGGCAAAAGAGGGAAACCTCGCGAGGGCGACCACGGCATTACGATCCGGCTTCGCCCTCGCGGCAGCGCTGCGGCAAGAACCCGGCACGGTCTTGCAGTACCTTCGCTTGTCTGTACAGGAACAGTGTCTAGCTGCCCTCGAGCGGGTGCTTACGACCTGCCGCCTCGATGGACGGCAGAGAGACGCTCTCCTCACGGCCCTGAGAGAAGCTGAAGCGCCGAAGGCGCTGCACCGGGCGATGCTTTCCGTCCGGTGCGACGCCGTCCAACGCCTTCAACGCTCGCGAAAGAGCGAGATCTCGCTCTTGACGGGTCATTCCCCATCCGCGATTCGCAAATGGAAGGCCACTCTCTACTCCGTCTCCGGGCTGGTCGACCGGGAGGGCGTGAGGATTCTCGATCTGCTCGGCAGATGGGTTCGGATTAGCAAGCTTCCGCCGGAGAAGTGGAACCAGGCGATGCAGCGGCTCACGAAGAAGATCCCTCCCGAAACGGGAAGCCGTGCAAGGAAGCTCCTCTGGAACCACCTCACGACGGGGGTCACTTACGTCAGGTCGCATTTGAAGTCCATCGCTCACCTCCGCGCGGCGCGGGCGGCGCTCCGCATCGAAGCTATCCGCGAGAAAAAGGGTCGGCTTCCGAGCGAGGCCGAGGGCCTCGAATCCGCGCTGGCGGCCGCTCCCGTCGACCCCGTGACCTCGAAGCCGCTGAGGTTCCGACGCACGGAGGGCGGCTACGCCGTCTACAGCGTCGGTGTCGATGGCAAGGACGACAATGGGCGCGGGACGTATCTTGGGGAGCCTCGAAACCGCGACGATTCCCACGACGACGTGGCGTTCACGGTGGCGACGGAGCGGAAGGCGGAGTGAGTGTCATGGGCGGCCGCTTTGGAGGCGGTCGGCGTCGCGGAAGAGGTCCCCGACGAGGACGTCGAAACCGGGAAGGAGCGTTCCGCCGTCAAGGCGGTCGGCCTCGCCGACAGTGGTCGAGGCGTCCGGGGCCTCGGCGACCTCCACGGTCCGCTTCGATGGGTCCACGAGCCAGACGAGACGAGCGCCCGATGCGAAATACTCTCCCTGTTTCCTGCTCATCTCCGCCGCCGTGTTCCCCGGGCTCAACACCTCGACGGCGAGGTCGGGTGTCACCGGGGAGATCGGCTCCTTCACGCCGCCGAGCGTCTCCCAGGAAAAGAAGCCGGCATCCGGAACGCGGATCTGTTCCGGCGCCACGCGGACCGGGGCGTCGGTCGTGATGACGACCCCGAGATCGTGCTCGGCGACGAACGAACGCAGGATTCCGACGAGGGTCGCCGCGACAACGGACTCGTACACGCCCACGGGCTTCTCCACGAGGGTTCCGTCGAACAACTCGCACGTCGGCTCATCCCGCTCCGCCGTCCTCAGCGCATCCCCTTCGGTCGCGGTCCCGGGAGCCGGGTGCAGCCGGATCCGTTCCGCCGGGACGAAGTCGAGCCGGGCAAGCAGGTCCGCCACGGTCTCAGGATGTCCCGAGCTCACCGTGCTCATGATCCTCATTTCCTGGCGATCGCGATCGTGTGCGCCGGCTCGGCGCCGTCGGGCACTCAACGCACACACTCCCACCCGCGAAGCATCATTTTATCCAAGCAGCCGGCAGAGAGATGCTTCCAGCCGAAGCCTGCGCGGTTTCGGCTACAGCGATCGTCCTACGACGTGCCCACCTTCTCCGCGAGGTATCGCTCGACCTGGTCGAGGTTGACCCGCTCCTGCCCCGCCGTGTCGCGGTCGCGGACGGTGACGGTCTGGTCCTGGAGGGTCTGGCCGTCCACCGTGATGCAGTAGGGGGTCCCCGCCTCGTCCATCCTCGCGTACCGCTTTCCGATCGACTGCTTCACGTCGATCTGACAGGGAAACTTGCGGCGAAGGCTCTCGTGGAGGTTGGCGGCGACCTCGGGCATCCCCTCCTTCGCGACGAGCGGGAAGACGCCCGCCTTGATGGGCGCGATCCGCGGGTGGAAGTTCATGAACTCCGGCGACGCCCGGCTCTCGTCCCGCGAGTACGCCTCGCACAGCAGGGCGAGCGCCCCTCGGTCCACGCCGGCGGACGGCTCGACCACGTGGGGGAAGTACCGCTCGTTCCTCGGCTGGTCGAAGTACTTGGCCTTCTCCCCGAGGCCCGCGTGCTCCGCGTGCTGCCTCAGGTCGTAGTCCGTGCGGTGGGAGATCCCCTCGAGCTCCCCGAAGTCCGGGGCGGTGAAGGGGAACCGATACTCGACGTCGCTCGTCCCCGCCCCCTCCTTGGCGTAGTGGGCGAGCTCGTCCGGGTCGTGCTCGCGGAGCTGGAGGTTCTCCCCGGCGAGGCCGATGGACTGCCACCAGCGAAAGCGGCTGTCCCGCCAGTACTCGTACCACTCCTTGGCCTCGCTGGGATGGATGAAGAACTCCACCTCCATCTGCTCGAACTCGCGCGAGCGGAACGTGAAGTTCCGGGGCGTCACCTCGTTGCGGAAGGCCTTCCCGATCTGGCCGATGCCGAAGGGGATCTTGACCCGCTGCGTGTCCACCACGTTCCAGAAGTTGCAGAAGATGCCCTGGGCGGTCTCGGGGCGCAAGTAGGCCTTGTCGTTCTCCATGTCACCCGTGGCGCCGACCACGGTCGGGAACATGAGGTTGAACGGCTTGGGGTCCGTGAGCTCTCCACCACATTCGGGACAGGGGGTTTTGGCTCCATTGGCGTTGTACTGCTCGCTCGCGAGGATCTGGATCAGCCCGACAAGACTGAGCTGCTGGCCTTGCTCGACCCGTTCCGAGACGAAGGACAGGACGACCTCCGGGTTGCGCACCAGCGCGAGGTTGGGCGCGGTTTTTTTTCCTTCTTTACGCGCCCAATCGAGAAGCCGATCCCCGCTGACAGTGAGTGCGTCCTCGGTGCGACCGGCGTTGAAGGCGGTCGCAAGCGACGCCAACCACTCAGTCTCGCGAAGCGTCTCCCATACGTGGTCGGCGCGGTAGAGTTTCTTGCAGTATCGACACATCTGCATCGGGTCGTTGAAGCCGGCGAGGTGGCCCGACGCCTCCCACACCTTCGGGTTCATGATCAACGCCGAGTCGAGGCCGACGATGGACAGCGGATGGCCGTCGGGACCGGCGGGCGGACAGCGGACGAGGTCGTTCCACCAGACGTTCTTGAGGTTCCGCTTCAGCTCCGCCCCGAGCGGGCCGTAGTCCCAGAAGCCGTTGATGCCGCCGTAGATCTCGGAGTTCTGCCAGATGAACCCCCGCCGGCGGCACAGCGCGACGATCGCGTCCATGGAGTTGTTTCGCTCGGCCATCCTGAGACCTCCTCGCCCTCGGTTGCGAGCCGATGGTAGAACGGGGGCCGTGAGGCAGCAATGCGAGATAAGAGGGCCCCTTCCGCTCCCTCACGGTCGCGGCTCGTCTCCCTCGCGGTCGCGGCTCGTATGCCTCACGGTCGCGGCTCGCGTCCGGTCGCCGTCGGTCACACCCGCGGCTCCGTTTCGCCGCGGCTGGGCCTAGCATCTCCCATGGCCTCGCGGACGCACCCCGGTGAGCACGCGCCGGTCCTCGTCGGCCCCGCGGTGGAGCTTCTCGCCCCGCGGCCCGGCGACGTGGTCCTCGACTGCACGGTGGGACAAGGTGGCCACGCCACCGCGCTCCTCCCCCGCATCGCACCGGGTGGCCGCTACATCGGCCTGGATCTGGACCCGGCGAGCCTCCACGCCGCCCGCAAGAACCACCCCCACCCGCCGGCCCGCCTGGACCTCGTCCGGTCGGATTTCACGTGTGCGGATGACGTCCTCGCCTCACTGGGCACCGGCCCGCCGACGCGTGTGCTCGCGGACCTCGGCGTCTCGTCGGGTCAGATCGAGGAGGTGTCCCGGGGCTTCAGCTTCTCGGAGGACGGCCCCCTCGACATGCGGATGGACCCGGAGGGAGCAACCCCCGCGGCGGACATCGTCCACCGCTACGACGAGAGGGCGCT
>CAZQQP010000050.1:4661-7721 GCA_964595475.1 uncultured Planctomycetaceae bacterium
CCAGTACGGCGGGGAGCGGCTGAGCCGGCGGATCGCCCGTCGCATCGTCGAGCGGCGACGGCGACAGCCGCTGCGGTCCACGGGAGAGCTCGCCTCCCTCTGCGCCGAGGCGTACGGCGGGCGTGGCCGCCGCCCGCGGATCCACCCCGCGACACGCACCTTCCAGGCCCTCCGCATCGCGGTGAACGGCGAGCTGGAGCGGCTGGAGACGCTCCTCGCGAAGCTGCCCACTCTCGTCGCCCCCGGCGCACGGGCGTTCGTGATCAGCTTCCACTCGCTGGAGGACCGCCGGGTCAAGCACGCGTTCACCCGCTACGCCCGCGAGGGGCACGCCCGATCGCTGACGCGTAAGCCGGTCGTCCCCGACGCGTCCGAGCTCGCGACCAACCCGCGGAGCCGCTCCGCCAAGGGGCGCGCCGTCGCCTTCGAAGGGGCTTCCCGCCCGCCGTGACGACGGTATAATAGCTCGGCCAGGAGGGTGGTCGGTTCATCAGGGATGGTGCCATGACCAGCGAGACGAAGATCGCCATGCTCGCCGGGACGGGGATCATGATCTTCATCGGCATCCTCGTCAGCGACTACCTCGCCGAGAAGCGCTCGCCCACTTCCAGCCATCCCAACGAGGGTCTCCGCGTGGCCAGCCAGAAGACCCGCGGTGGCGCCGCCGGCGCGACACCGACCGCGGCCGGACCCGACAAGCCCATCCCAGCTCCCGAGCGAGCGAAACAGAACGACCGGAACGCCGGCGACCCGCCGGCGCCCGACGGCGGAAACCAGGAGGGAGAGGGCTCTTCTCCGCAAGGAAGCCAGCCCTCGCGTCCCGAACCCCTTGTGGGCGACGGGACCCAGCTGGAGCGCGTTCACATGGTTCAGGAGGGGCAGACCCTCCGGGCGATCGCCCGGAAGTACTACGGCGACCGGAGCAAGTGGAAGAAGATCCTCGAGGCCAACGCGGACAAGGTCTCGGAGCCGACGGCGCTGCGGGCGGGCCTTCAGCTCACCATTCCGCCGGCGCGTAGCGGTGGAGGAAGCGATCCGGGCAACAGCGATGCGGGCGGTGCGAACGGCGACGAGACGGACGACTCCGGCGAGCAGGAGTCGCCCGAGGACGGAAACAAGGTCCATGTGGTGCAGCAGGGCGAGACGCTCCGGGGCATCGCCAAGCGCTACTACGGCGATCCCGGCTACTGGCGGACGCTGCGCGAGGCCAACCGGGACAAGGTCGCGGGCCCTCGGTCGCTCAAGCCGGAGATGCGGTTGACCATCCCCGACAAGCGGGGCCAGGCCCGCGACTCGGGCTAGCCACGCCGGCTCGCGTCCCGGCGAAGACGATTCGCTCCCCGTCAGGTGGACGGCGGACGTGTCCCATGACCCGTGCCAAGCTCATTTTGATGACGGTCGCGCTGGTCGCGGTGGGTGCGGGCGTCCTCACGCTTCGCCAGCGTCGTGTGGCCCTCGCCCACGAGGCCGCGGTGCTCCGCGGTCGGCTCGTGGAGCAGCGTCGAGAGCTGTGGAACGCCCACGCCGACACCTGCGAGCGGCTCCGTCCGCGGGCCATCCGCCGGCGGATCGAGCGGACGCCGCTCGCCCTCGAGCCCGTCGGAGCGGCCGGGCCGACGGGAACCGAGGTGGCCGAGCGAAAGACCCCGTCGGAGCCCACCCGAAGGTGACCGATGGATGACTTCGAGACCCGACAGGCCCGGACCGCGCTGCGGATCACCCGCCTGATGAGCGTGGCGATCACGGCCGTCCTGCTCGCCGTAGCGGGCCGCGTGGTCCAGCTCCAGGTATCTCCGCCGGAGCCGGTGACGGAGTGGGCGAGCCGCCGGAGCTCCACGCTGCGGCTTCCCGCCCGCCGCGGCGCCCTGTTGGATCGGAAGGGACGGCCGCTCGCGGTCACCCGCGTCGGTCACCGCCTCTTCGCCGACCCCTCCCTCGTCGAGGAGCCCACCGACGCGGCGGCCCGGCTCGCGGAGATCACGGGCCAGCGCCCGGAGACGCTCGCCGACCGCATCGAGAATCCCACCAGCCGTCGCTACGTGGTCCTGAAGGAACTCCTCACCGCCGCCGAGGCCGACGCGGTTCGCCAGCTCGACCTCCGCGGCGTGGGCTTGGAGCGACGGCCCGTGCGGCGGTATCCGCAGGGGCCGCTCGCGCGACAGGTCATCGGCGTGTGCGGGTCGGGCCAGCGGGGCCTCGCGGGGCTGGAGGTGAGCCTCGAGCGGACGCTCCGCGGCGACCCGGGCAAGCTCCGCGTGCTTCGCGACGTCCGCCGGCGGCCGCTCTGGCTCGCGTCCCGAAAGAGCGCCGCGGACAGCGGCGAGGACGTGCGGGTGAGCCTCGACGTGGTCGTCCAGCGTGCCGTGGAGTCGGCGTTGGCGAGGGCCTGCGAGAAGTACGGCGCGGTCCGGGGCGAGGCGGTGGTCATGGACGCGGACCACGGCGCCTTGCTCGCGATGGCCAACTGGCCGCCTTGTCTGTTCAACGACCTCAGCTCGGGCATCCCCCGGCGCTGTCGCAATCGCTGCGTCACCTACGCCTTCGAGCCGGGCTCCGTCTTCAAGCCCATCGTCTTCTCCTCCGCGACGGACCGGGGCGTCGCCAATCCCCACGAGCGGATCGCCACGACGGAGAAGGGCGTCTACGTCGCCGACAGCGGGCGTCGTCTCCACGACGTCTCCGCCCACGGGCTGATCACCTGGGACGAGGTCCTCGTCCAGTCCAGCAACATCGGGATGGGCAAGGTGGGCGAGCGAATGGGGCAGAAGGCGCTGTACCGCACCGTCAAGCGCTTCGGCTTCGGCGAGGCGGTCCACACCAAGATCCCCGGCGAGGCGTCCGGCATCGTCCGTCCCCTCTCGGACTGGACCTCCTACTCCGTGACGAGCATTCCGATGGGTCAGGAGATCACCGCGACGCCCGTGCAGCTCGTCAAGGCCTTCAGCGCCTTCGCCAACGGCGGCCGCATGGTCCTCCCCACGCTCCTCGCCGAGCAGGAGAAGGAGCCGCTCTACCAGCGTGCCGTCGGCGAGGACGCGGCCGACCACACGCGTCAGGTGC
>CAZQQP010000050.1:7731-21001 GCA_964595475.1 uncultured Planctomycetaceae bacterium
GCTCCGGCGCGTGGTGACGGAGGGCACGGGCGAGAAGGCCCAGTCCGACCGCTATCGCATCTGGGGGAAGACGGGCACGGCGGAGGTCCCCGACCGCGTCCACGGGGGCTACAAGCCGAACGCGTATACGGCGAGCTTTCTCTGCGGAGCCCCGCTGGACGACCCGCGGATCATCGTCCTGGTCGCGATCCACGAGCCGAACCCGGAGAAGGGCTACTACGGCGGACTGGTGGCGGCGCCCGTCGCGAAGAAGGTGGTGGAGAAGACCCTCGCGTATCTCGGCGTGCCGCCCGACCGCTCGCCGTCGGACGAGACGTCCCGCATCGAGGTCGCCCAAGCCGACTGACGGACAGCGACGCCGCGTCGCGTTAGAATCGCGACGCACGCCGCTCCGCTGTCAGGGAGGACCCTGTGAGCGACTGCTCAGCCGGTCGAACCCTTGGCGAGCTGCTGGACGCGTGGGACGTCGGCGGCTGGCTCCTCCTGATCACCGGTTTGTCGATCGTCTCGGTCGCGGCGGTGATCCCCGCGACCCTGGATGTGGAGCGGTGGGAGACGCAGCGGGCCGCGCTCCAACAGCGGCTCGACCGAATGGAGCAGCGCACGCGAAACTATCGCGGCCTCATCGACGCTCTGGAACGGGGCGACCCGCTCCTCCTCCGCCGCCTCGGCTGGCACTATCTTCGGCTGAAGCCGAAGGGCACCCGTCCCGTCGACCTGTCCGACAGCGGCTCGGGCGAGGAGATGGTGCGTTTGCGGCGATGGGTGGCCCCGTCGCCCCCGCGCCGGCGGATCACCCCGCCCCCTCGGCCGGAGAGCCAGCTCGTAAAGCTCGTCACCGGTGAGCAGCGGCCGTGGGCGTTGGCCCTCGGCGGATGGCTGATGCTCTGCGGCCTCCTCGTCGGCCCCACCCGGAAGCACGCGACAGGCTCCTCCCACCCGTGACGCCCGTCCGGCACGAGCGGCGGGCGCCTGTCTTGCGGCCGGCCGTCGACGTGGATAAAACGCACACTCCAGGAAAAGGGAGCGTATGTCCAGGATCTTCACCACGCTAAGCCCCGTCACCGACAACGTTCGCCCGGCGCTGGACCAGGCGATGGAGGAGAGCGGCGGTCTCCTCCGGCTCTCGCCGTGCTGGGTTCCCCGTGACTTCCTCCACCCCGGCAAGCGGCTCAAGCTCCACCCCGACGACCTTTACGCCTTCGGCCTGCACCGCGGCGGAATCGACGAGCGGTGGTTCGGGTCCACCACACCCGCGGACAACCCCGGCCGCGAGCCGGACGAGGGGCTGAGCCACGCCGTGGTCCGCGACCAGCGCTTTCTCCTGAAGGACGCCGTGGAGGAGGCCGGCGGCGAGATCATCGGCGAGACCATCTGGAACACCTACGGACGGTGGCCCGTCTTCTCCAAGTTCTTCGACAACATGGGGCCGATCCCCCATCACATGCATCAGGATCAGCAGCAGGCGGAGCGGGTCGACCGCGAGGGGAAGCCGGAGGCGTACTACTTCCCGCCTCAGCAGAACAACGTGGGCAACCACTTTCCGTACACCTTCTTCGCGCTGACGCCGGAGACCCGCCGGGAGGACATCCGCCGCTGTCTCGAGCAGTGGAACCGAGGGGACAACGGTATCCTCGACCACTCCGCCGCGTATCGCCTGAAGACGGGCAGCGGCTGGCTCGTCCCGCCGCGCATCCTCCACGCACCGGGCTCGCTGCTCACCTACGAGCCGCAGTGGGGCTCGGACGTGTTCGCGATGTACCAGTCGCTGGTCGAGGGGCGGGCGGTGCCGTGGGACCTCCTGGTCAAGGACATGCCCGCCGACAAGCATCAGGACGTCGACTGGATCGTGGACCAGCTCGACTGGGAGGGGAACACGGACCCCGACTTCAAGGCGAATCACTACCTCGAGCCCATCCCGGTGGCGCCGACGGAGCGGGAGGGCTACGTGGACCGCTGGGTGGTCTACGGCCGCGTGGGCGACCGTCAGCTGTTCACCGCCAAGGAGCTGACGGTCGACCCCGGCGTCCGGTGCACCATCCGGGACAACGGCGCCTACAGCCTCATCACGGTCCAGGGCCACGGGCGGATGAACAAGCTCACCCTCCACTCGCCCAAGCTGATCCGCTTCAACGAGGTGACGGAGGATGAGGTCTTCTGCACCGCGGGAGCCGCGACGGAGGGGGTCACGTTCGAGAACACCTGCGACAGCGAGCCGCTGGTGGTCCTCCGATACTTCGGGCCGGAGGTGAACCCCGACGCGCCACAGGTTGGCGACCACCGCCGGTAATACGGTAGGCTTCCGGGACTTAGAACGCCGTGAGCAAAGGAGGGAAGCATGCCCGAGACGAGCCACAACTTTCCGAAGCTCCACAACGCCGCGTGGCCGGGCGTGGTCGGCAAGGACCCGGGGACGGAGAACCCGCCGATCGACCTGGACACCATGCTCGATTACACGGCCAACGCCGAGGTCGACGGCACCCGCTTCGACGGCGTGGATCTCTTCCTGTATGACCCCCACGTCAACATCGACGCCACGCGGGACGATCTGCAGGCCCTCGCGGACAAGGTTCGGTCGCGCGGGCTGGTCATCGGCTCCGTGGTGGCGCCCGTCTGGCCGCCGACGGGCGGCGGCTCCGCGATGGGCAGCGACCAGGAGCGGAGGCAGTTTCTCGAGCACGTCCGCAAGGGCTGTCGCATCGCGAAGGAGCTGCGGGAGATCGGCATCCGCCCCTACGGCGCGGTCCGCCTGGACACCGCCTGCAGCGCCGCGGACTGGGCCCAAGATCCCGAGGGCAGCCAGAAGCGGCTCGCCGAGACCCTTCGCCAGGCCTGCGACATCGCGGACGATCAAGGGGAGCGGCTCGCCGCGGAGGGGGAGATCTGCTGGGCCGGCCTCCACTCCTGGAAGAAGACCCTGGACCTGCTCGAGCGGGTGGACCGGCCGCGGACGCTCGGCTTCCAGGCGGACATGGCCCACACCCTCCTCTTCCTCCTCGGCAACAACGCGCCCGAGGACCGCATCCTTCCCGAGCGCTTCGACTGGTCGGACCGGGAGACGGTCGACGCGGCGATGCGGAAGATGACCGACGCCCTTCGTCCGTGGACCATCGACTTCCACGTCGCCCAGAACGACGCCACGGTCTTCGGCTCCGGCTCCCACGACAACACGGGACGCCACTGTCTGCCGGACGACCCCGACGGCAAGCTGGACATCGCGAGACACGCGGGCTTCTGGCTCCGCGACGGCAACGGGTCGCTGACGAAGGCCTTCCGCCACATCTGCTGGGACGGGTGCATGTTCCCCAACGACGTGATGGCCAAGCGGGAGACGTGGAACAGCATCCTGGCGACGATGGTGGCGGTCCGCGACGCCCACGGGTGGAAGGAATGAGTGCGTGCATGGCGGGAACGACCAACGACCGGAGCTGGGTTGCTCGGTCGGGTGGAAAGGGGCGGGATGGACGCAGCGCGGGAAGAGCGGCGGGACGATGACCTTTCGGAGCGGACAGCGCGTTCCGGAGAGGCTCTGGTTCGCTCCGCCCGGAGTGGCCGGCTGGATACGGTCACGAGCCGCTCGTCCGGCCCGGAACGAGCGTCGGGGTGAACGACGAGGAGGCCGATGAGGCGCCGAGCAAAAGGGCTTTCCGCTATCGGATCGGCGTCTGCAAAGAGGAGGCGCGGCAGACGGAGCGCTGGTGCAGGATGCTTCTCACTCCACCGCCGCACCGGTCCAGCCGAACCCACCCGCTTCGGAAGGAAGCGGACGAGCTCGCCCTCATCCTCGCGTCGATCGTTCGGAACAGCCGCGACCCGGACCGACGTCGCCTAGCGACTGGGCGGTCGAAGATGGCGCAAGCGATCATACACCGCCTTCGCAATGGTCCATTGGTCATTCCGCCATCGCTCATTCTGTTTCGTCGTGATCTTCCGCAGGACAGAGACACCCACAGTCCATAAGGCAGGAGACGAGCCATGGCCAAGGAGCTCCGCATCGGGATGATCGGCTACGGCTTCATGGGCCGAGCCCACTCCAACGCTTATCAGCGGGTCAGGAACTTCTTCTCGGATCTCGAGGTCCAGCCCGTGCTGAAGGCGGCATGCGCCCGCAACGAGGACAACGCGAGAGACTTCGCCAACGCGTGGGGCTACGAGTCGGTGGAGACGGACTGGCGAAGGCTGATCGACCGCAGCGACATCGATGCGATCGACATCTGCACGCCGAACCACATGCACCACGACATCGCGGTCGCGGCGGCGCAGGCGGGGAAGAGCATCTTCTGCGAGAAGCCGCTCGCCCGGAACGCGGCGGAGGGGCAGGAGATGGTCCGCGCCGTGGAGGAGGCGGGCGTCCCCAACATGGTCTGGTACAACTACCGGCGGGCCCCGGCGGTCTCCCTCGCCAAGCAGCTCGTCGACGAGGGGAAGCTCGGCCGGGTCTTCCACTTTCGCTCCGTCTTCCTGCAGGACTTCACCATCTCCGAGGACGTGCCGCAGGGCGGGGCGGCGCTGTGGCGTCTCGACGCCAACGCCGCGGGCAGCGGCGTGCTCGGCGACCTGCTCTCCCACAACATCGACACCGCGATGTGGCTGAACGGGCCCATCGAGCAGGTCACCGCCATGACCGAGACCTTCGTGAAGGAGCGGATGCACCAGGAGACCGGGAAGAAGGAGCCGGTCAACATCGACGATGCGTGTACCTTCATGGCCCGGTTCGGCAACGGGTCGCTCGCCAACTTCGAGGCGAGCCGCTTCGCGCGGGGACACAAGGCGTTGTACACCTTCGAGATCAACGGCGAGGACGCCGCGATCTGGTGGGACCTCCACGATCTGCATCGGCTGAGCTACTTCGACCACCGCGACGAGGGCAAGCTCCGCGGGTGGCGGTCCGTCCACGTCTCCGACCCCGGCGACCATCCGTACCGCCACCGCTGGTGGGTTCCCGGCCTGCAGCTCGGCTACGAGCACACCTTCGTCCACCAGGTGGCGGACTTCCTCGACGGGCTGGCCAAGGGGGAGAAGGTGGCGCCCACCTTCCGCCACGCGCTGGAGACGGATAAGGTGTGCGACGCCGTGCTCCGCAGCGCCAAGAACGGACAGTGGGAGCCGACGGGCGTGACGGGCGAGGCGCCCGTCATCGGGTGAGGCAATGGCTTAACCAAGGAGAGCAAGATGAGCGAGCATCGGACGGCCGGGCTCAGCCGGCGCCAGTTTTTCGGCCGGGCGGCGGGCGTCGCCGCCGCGGGGGCCGTGAGCACCTCCGCCGCGGAGCAGGCCGCGGCCGGAGAGGTGGAGCGCGCCGCGACCAAGGGACGCGTCAAGCAGTCCGTGGCGCGGTGGTGCTTCAAGCCCCACTGGGATCTCGAGAAGCACGCGCGGGTGGCCAAGCAGCTCGGTTGCGACAGCATCGAGCTCGTTCCGCCGGAGAAGTGGGGCATCCTGAAGAAGCACGGCCTCGTCTGCGCCGTCACGCCCAACGGCATGCCCGCTCCGCCGTTCAAGAAGGGGCTGAACAACCCGCGGTTCCACGACGAGGTCATCGGGCGGACGAGGAAGGCGATGGAGGCGACCGCGGACGCGGGCTTTCCCAACGTCATCGCCTTCACGGGCTACCGCTGGTGGAACCCGACGGACCCGTCGAGCGGGGTGATTCCCCCGGACATCGGCGCCGACAACTGCGTGAAGGCGCTCAAGAGACTCGCGAAGGACGCGGAGAAGCACAAGGTCAACGTCTGTATGGAGGTCCTCAACAGCCGGGACGAGACGGACCCGATGAAGGGTCACCCGGGCTACCAGGGCGACGACGTGGACTACTGCGCGGAGATCATCCGACGGGTCGGGTCGCCGCGGGTGAAGCTTCTGTTCGACATCTACCACGTGCAGATCATGAACGGCGACGTGATCCGGAGGATCCGCGAATACGCCGACATCATCGGCCACATCCACACCGCGGGTGTGCCCGGCCGCGGCGAGCTCGACGACACGCAGGAGCTCAACTACCCGCCGATCATCCGCGCCCTCGTGGACAACGGCTTCGACGGATATGTCGCTCAGGAGTTCATCCCGACGGGCGACCCGCTCGCGGGGCTGAAGCAGGCGGTGAAGGTCTGCGACGTGTGACCCTCGCGGCCGCTCCGATTCGCCGGAACGGCACCGTCACACGACGTCGGGTGGCCCGAGCCGCGCACACGCCCGCGATCCGCAGCGAACCACTCGGCGTGTCACGCGTCGGTCGCGGGCGGGACCACCTTCTTGCCCGACTCGTACTCGTCGAGCTTCTTGACGAACTTGTCCCAGCGTTGGCGGGCCCGGCGGATCGCTTCGAACGCCGGGTCGATCTGGAGGTCCTTTCGCACGCCTTGGATGGTCTCCGTGATCGGCGAGGGGTAGCCCACCGCGTTGGCGCGCTTCTCCATGGCGTGGCAGGCGCTTCGCACGCGCTGGAGGAGGCCCTGGTCCAGCGTCTCCCGGTCCTTCGCGAGGAGCCCTTCGAGGATTCGGGCGTGCGTGCCGATGTTGAAGCTGGTCGCCTTCTTCGGGCCACGGCGACGCTCGATGGCCTTTCGGATCTGCTTTAGCAGCGTGTCCGCGAGCGAGGAGTACGCGTCGTCCTTCGCGCCGACGACCCGCTTCCGGACGGACTCGCTCAGGCGAAGGTTCGCCAGCGTCTTCTTCAGCGGCGCGATCGCGTCGGAGGAGAGGGACCCCCCGCCCGCCCGCTGGAACAGGATGTCGGAGGCGAGGTAGCCGGCGCGGAGGGCGTAGTAGTGGACGCCGCGGTTGCGGCGGACGGCACGCTCCACGGCGGAGACGTTGTCTCTCGCCCGGTTGAATAGCTTCTTCGCCTTCGCGTAGTTCCCGTCGGATAGGGCGGCTTCGGCGCGGTCCATGGTCTTCTTCAGCTTCGCCCAGGCGTCGCCGCCCGCTTGCTTCAGCACCTGCCGCTCGTAGTTGAGGCCCAGCCGGAGCGAGAGGCCGCTCTTGGCGCTCTTCGCGTTTGCGGCGCTCTTCGCCTTGTCGAGGGCCTCGCCGTAGTGCTTCGCCGCTTTCTCCCACTGGGACGACGCCTGCTTGAAGGAGCCATCGGCGAAGCTCGTCTCCGCCTGCGAGGCGACCTCCTTCGCGTCCTTCCAGAGCGTCGCCGCCCGCTCCGGCGCCTTGGCCTTTTTCGCCTTCTTGCGTAGCCGCTCGGTTCGCTTCCTCGCCGCGACCGCTTCCCTCTGGTAGAGGGCGACGTTCTCTATCTTCTTGATCCGCTGCTTCGCCGCGGCGAGCTGCTTCTCCGCCTTCTCGTACTCCTTTGCTTCCCACGCGGCACGCATGGCCTCGACCGCGGAGCGGGCCCCGCTCCGCGTCTGCTGCACCTCCTCGGGCAGGTCGGCGGACTGGAGGTCCTTCCATCGCTCCTCCACCTTCCGCATCCGCCGGCGGAGGTCGCGGGGAACGATGTCCGTGGTGTCGGCGGAAGTGGTCTGCTTCTTCTCCTTGTCGGAGAGGAGTGCGGGCCGCGCGACGTAGACGCCGACCGCTCCGGCGGCCGCAAGGCCCGCGAGGACGAGGGAGCCCGCGATCAGACGAACCCGCCGCTGCTTACGCTTCTTCCGGCGGATCGCCTCCGTGGTGCTCCGCCCGGGGGTCGGCGGGGCGGCGGCGAGGTCGGCGAGCGAGTCGTCCTCGGGCGGCGGCGGTGGCTTGGGTGGGCCGGCGAAGTGAAGCGAGGCCATCGTCATTCCTTCCGAGCTTGTTCCGGACCGTCGGCCGCCCCGGTCGGGCGGCTCTTCCGGGCGACCACGCGGTGGGCGAGCTCCACGGTAAGCGTCCGGAGCAGGTCCAACCCGCGATAGTGGGCCGGGACGACCACCTCGAGGCGGGGACGGCGGAGCAGGCGGACGATCGCCTCCGCGAGGCGCTCGGGGGGCATGCCGCGCTGGAGGTGCTCCCCGTCGATCTTCCCGTAGCTCGGGTCGTCGAAGAACTCCGTGTTGACGAAGCCGGGCATGATGTAGCTGAACCGCACGCCGTCGCACTCGTGCTCGGCGGCGAGGGACTGGGTCAGGCCGACCACGGCGGCCTTGGCCGCGGCGTAGGCGCCGTGGCCCCACGGGCCGTGCTTGGCGGCGATCGACGCGACGTTGATCACGTGGCCGCTCCCCCGTCGGACCATCTCGGGGAGGACCGCCCGGATCGCCCACAGCGTGCCGAAGTAGTTCACGTGCATGAGGGCCTCGTGCTGGTCGTCACTCATGTCCAGACAACGCTCGTAGACGCCATAGCCCGCGGCGTTGACCAGCACGTCCGGCACGCCGACGCGGTCGAGCACGTCGCGGAAGGCGGCCTCCACCGCACCGCGGTCCGCGACATCCACGGGCACCGCCACGCCGCCGGGCGAGGGGAGCCGCCCCACGAGATCGTCGAGACGCTCCGTCCGCCGCGCCATCACGGCGGTGCGGTAGCCGCGGCGGACCAGGGCCTCCGCCGTCGCCCGGCCGATGCCGCTGGAGGCGCCCGTCACCACCGCGACGGGCGATCCTTGACCGTCCGTTGCTACCGCCATGGCGAGACCTCGTCTCCGGCCGCGTCCTTTCGCTCCGTCCGGCGGCGATCACCCCTCGAACAGCGCCCGGCCCACCCGGACCATGTTCGCCCCGCAGCGGACCGCGACGTCGAAGTCGTTGGTCATCCCCATCGACAGGACGTCCGCCGCTCCGCCGGCCTCGCGAATCTCTTCGAACAGCGTCCTCGCCCGGTCGAAGAACGGGCGGTTCCGCTCCGGATCCTCACTGTAGGGGGTCATCACCATCAGCCCGCGGAGCCGCACGTGCTCCGCCGCGTGGACGGCGCGGGCGAGGGCGTCTGCCTCCTCCGGCGCCACGCCGTGCTTCGTCGGTTCGCCGGCGACGTTCACCTGGATCAGCACGTCCACGCGATCGCCCCGCTTGGCCGCCTGTCGATCGATCTCCTCGACCAGGCGTTGTCGGTCCACGCTGTGGATCAGCGTGGCGAGCGGGAGGACGTCCTCGACCTTGTTCCGCTGGAGGTGGCCCACCATGTGCCAGCGAGCGGGCGGTCCCGCGTCGGGAATGCCCACCCGCTCGCGGAGCTGCTGCACGCGGTTCTCGCCGAGGTCGCGCTGGCCGAAGCGGACCAGCGTGCGGATCTGCTCGGGGGTGGCGGTCTTGGTGACGGCCACCAGCGTCACGTCGGATCCGTCGCGGCCGTCGTGGGCGGCCGCGTCCGCGATCCGCTCCCGCACCCGGTCGTACCGCTGACGCATCGCCCGCTCGTCCATGGTCGCCTCTCGGTCGGAGCCCGCGGCGAGAGCGTAGATCCCGCGGGAGGGGCACGCCAGAACGAGTCAGAACGGGGCGCTGCGGGGTGTGCGAGGGAAGGGGATGACGTCGCGGATGTTCTTCATGCCGGTGACGTACTGAATGGTCCGCTCCAGACCCAGGCCGAAGCCGGAGTGGGGGACGGACCCGTAGCGGCGGAGGTCGCGATACCACCAGTACGCGTCCCGATCCAAGCCCATCTCCTCCAGGCGGCGGTCGAGGACGTCGAGGCGGTCCTCCCGCTCGCTGCCGCCGATGATCTCGCCGATGCCCGGCGCCAGCACGTCCATCGCCCGGACGGTCCGCCCGTCGTCGTTGACCTTCATGTAGAAGGCCTTGATGTCCTTCGGGTAGTCCATGAGGACCACGGGACGGCCGACGTGCTCCTCCGTCAGCCACCGCTCGTGCTCGGACTGGAGGTCCGCGCCCCACTCCGGCGGGAAGTCGAACTGTCGCCCCGAAGTCTCCAGCGCCCGGATCGCCTCGGTGTAGGTCATCCGCTCGAACGGGTCCCGGACGAGCTTCTCGAGGCGGCGGCGGCACTCGCCGTCGATCCGCTCCTCGAAAAAGCCCATGTCGTCGCCACGCTCGTCGAGAACCGTCCGGAAGATGCTCTTGAGGAAGCTCTCGGCGAGGTCCGCGTTGTCCTGGAGGTCCGCGAACGCCACCTCCGGCTCCACCATCCAGAACTCCGAGAGGTGGCGGCTGGTGTTGGAGTCCTCCGCGCGGAAGGTGGGCCCGAAGGTGTAGACCTTGGCCATCGCGAGACAGTACGCCTCCACGTTGAGCTGGCCCGAGACGGTCAGGTGGGTCTCCTGGCCGAAGAAGTCCTCGCCGAAGTCGACGCTGCCGTCGGGGTGTCGCGGCGGGTCGGCCGCGTCGAGGGTGGACACGCGGAACATCTCCCCCGCCCCCTCGCAGTCGTTGGCGGTGATGATGGGCGTGTGGACCCAGTAGAAGCCGCGGGCGTCGAGGTCGCGGTGGATGGCCATGCTGAGGCAGTGCCGCACCCGCGTCACGGCGCCGAGGGCGTTGGTTCGCGGGCGGAGGTGGGCGATCTCCCGCAGCCGCTCGAAGGTGTGGCGCTTGGGCTGGACCGGATACGTCTCCGGGTCCTCCACGTAGCCGACGGGCCGTACCGCCGTGGCCTGCACCTCGACGTCCTGGTGCTTCCCCTCGGACGCCACCAGCGTGCCGTCCGCCTCCATGGAAGCCCCCGCCGTCAGCGACAGCACCTCCTCGTCGTAGTTGGCCAGCGTGTTGGGCACGACCACCTGGAGCGTGTCGAAGCACGACCCGTCCGACAGCTGGATGAACGAGACGCCCGCCTTGGAGTCCCGTCGCGTTCGCACCCAGCCGCGCACCGTGACCGCCTCCCCCGTCGCCGCGGCGCTTTCTCCCTTGCCCAATGCCTCGGCTACCGTGACCGTCCGCATGCCGGCCTCCTCGCTCGCAGTCGGCTCGTTCCCGCGGCCGTCCCCTTCGAGCCGGGAAACGGCCTCCAAGGATAGCGCGGCCCCGTATAGCGCTCCGCCGCACGAGGCGGGGAGCCGTATCTCGTGTGACGGTCCGCCTCAAAGCGGGTCGGGAGCGCTTCGGTCGCCGGCCCACGCGCTCGTAAGCCCGAGCCGCGGCACCCGCTGGCCGGCCCGCGTCACTTCCGAGTCCGTCTGCGACGCCGGAATCGGAGCCCGCAGGCCTTCCCTCCCGGTCGGCGCTCCTCCCCTCACGAGCTTTGACGCGGCCGCGGCCGGGTCGGACCATGGGCGAGAAAGCAGGAGGCACCGATGAGCTTGGACTTCCTCAACAACCAGAAGCCCGACCTCGACTATCCGTGCGAGTGGGAGTATCGCGTGATCGGCCGCCGGGAGGCGGATCTCCGCGGGGCCATCTCCGAGGTGATCCAGGAGCGGACCCACACCGTGGCGCTGTCCAACCGAAGCTCCGGCGGGAAATACACCTGCCTCAACGTCCAGATGGTGGTCCGCGACGAGGAGGAGCGCGTGGGCATCTACCACGCGCTGCGGACCCACCCCGCGACCAAATTGGTCCTGTGAGCAGCGGTGGGCGGGGGCACGTGACGGCCCGCCCCACCCGATTTCTGCTTCTCCGTTCCCGCGTCGCCGGGGACCCGACTACTCTCCGACCAAGGCTCGGTCTGCTCGCAGCACCTCGCGGTGCTTCCCCTTGGCGGACGCCGCCCACGTCGCGCGAGAGCTCTTCTTCGTCTGATTGCCGACCACGAGGACCCGCGTCTCCCCGCTTCGAGGGTCGTGCCGTCGGGGATCGCAATCGACCCGTCCCCGTCCGCGAGGAAGCACCCAGCGGCCTCGGCCTCCTCGCAGCCACTGTTGCTCACTCGACGTCGTGGGGGACAAGGATGAACGTGTTGGCGTCAACCGATGGACCATGACTCTGATAAGTAGGCGGAAAAGAATAAGTTGAGCCTATTCCTCGGTGCCAAGGCGGAAGTCGGCTTCCGCCTTGGCACCGAGGAGACGGCGAAGCCGATGATCGAGCAAGCGCACCGTCCGCAAATGCCGGGAGCTGTGGCCGGCGGGGCATCGCAAATGGTTCGAGGCCCACGCCAAAGCAAGGAGGCTTCCCGCTCCTCGCTTTGGCGTATAGGCTCAACTTATTCTTTTCCGCCTCCTTAACTTGACGGGACCCTTCAGGCATGAGCGGACAGGCGAGGCCGGCCGCGACCGCCCCGGCATGTCGGGCGTGGCGAGCGCCTGGGGTCCCGACGGCACATCCGTCGCACAAGAGCTGAGCCCGGGCCCTCGCGGACCCGCCCCGGCGTCGCAGTCTACCATGCGGCGAGCGGCGGGCCCGGAACGCAATCGGTTGTCAGGCGGGCCGCGGAGAATCTCGAAGGGAGCATCCATGAAAGGGTCTGCTTGGGCGTCGCTGGTCTCGGCCGTGGTTCTCCTCCCGTCGCCGCTGCTCGGCGGAGCCGCCGTCCGGGTGATCGCCGACTTCGAGCGCGGAAGCTACGGCGAGTGGGAAGTCACCGGCGAGGCGTTCGGTGAAGCGCCCGCGAAGGGGACCCTCCCGGGTCAGCAGGAGGTGACCGGCTACAACGGCAGTCGACTGGTCAACAGCTTCCGCGGCGGCGACGAGACGACCGGCACGCTGACCAGCCCGCGGTTCACCATCCGCCGCGAGTTCATCCACTTCCTCATCGGCGGGGGTGGCTACGCCGGGAAGACGTGCATGAACCTCCTGGTCGACGGCGAGGTGGTCCGCACGGCGACCGGGCCCAACACCACGCCGGGAGGCAGCGAGCGGCTGGCGTGGCAGCGGTGGCGGGTGGCCGACCTTCAAGGCAACGAGGCGCGGCTCCGCATCGTCGATCGGGCGAAGGGGAGCTGGGGCCACATCAACGTCGACCACATCGTCCAGGCCGACGCCGAGCAGCTCGGGTCGCCCAAGCGTCGCACTGTCGAGGTGACCCACGATTACCTCCACCTCCCCGTGAACATGGGGCGGCCCCGCCGATGGCTTGCCGTTTACCGCGAGGGGAAGAAGGTGCGGGACTTCCAGATCCGGCTCGCGAAGGACGACGTGGACTTCTGGGTCTTCATGGATGTCTCCGCCTGGCGGGGCGAGACACTCCAGCTCGTTCTGAGCCGACCGCACCCCACCACCGACCTCCTCGGCGCCGTGCGGCAGGCGGGCACGGCGGTGGCCGAGCCGGACGCGTTGTACGAGGAGGCCCGTCGTCCCCGCTTCCACTTCACCTCGAGACGTGGGTGGCACAACGACCCCAACGGCCTGGTCTACGCCCGGGGAAAGTGGCACCTTTTCTATCAGCACAACCCGTTCGGCGTGGAGCACGGCAACATGCACTGGGGCCACGCCGTCAGCGAGGATCTGGTCCACTGGCGGGAGCTCGGCGTGGCGCTGCACCCGGACGCGATGGGCACGATGTACTCGGG
>CAZQQP010000051.1:0-1700 GCA_964595475.1 uncultured Planctomycetaceae bacterium
GAGGGTCGCGAACCGGTCAGTTCGCAGAGGGGGGTATGTCAGGAGGTCTGAGGCTGTCCGCAGCTTGCCCGTGGTGGACGGGGTCGGCTCAAGCCGCCCACCCCGCGCCGCTCCATGGTGGTGGCCGAGCCACGTCATGAGCCGCATCGCGGAGGTGCTCGCAAGAGTCCGGAGGCAGCGCCTGTTCCGGCATGGGAGAAGTGTGACGGGACGCAGCGCACGGGCAACGCCGCGGACGGTCTTGTCCGTGCCACACAAGGTCGGCTGGGGCTTCCCCGTGGATCGCCGGTTGGGTGGACCAAACCGCGCACACGTCGCGACCGTCCGGGAGTCTTCCGCGGTCGCGGGTGGATCGATCGGGCTAGGCCGGATAGGACGAGCGCTCGGCCGAGGCCTGAAGGCCGAGATTCCTTCGTTCATGGCGAGAAAGGATCTCTGGATGTGTGCGACTTGGGAAAAGCTTGGCGCGGTTGTCCTGGCGGCAGGGGTCGTCTCCACGGCCGTCGCGGAGGAGCGGGTTCCTCCCGAGCTTCGGTCGCCGAACAAGCGGCGGGTGGAGACACAGGGTCTGCCGGACGACGGCAACCACGACCCGTCCAACGTCGTCCGCCACGACGGGCGGTTCTACTGCTGGTACACGGAGCACTTCACGGACGACTACGCGCCCTTCGTCGGCACGCGCATCCGCTTGATGACCTCGCCCAAGGGGAAGAAGTGGACGGACCGGGGCGTGGCGCTGGGGCCGGGCGAGGAGACGCCGTGGGACGCGAAGGGTGCGCTGACGGCCTACGTCGTCCCCCATAACGGCCGCTTCTACATGTTCTACAGCGCCGTCCCCGCGGGCTTCGAGGGACCGCGCCAGGGGGAGAACCACGTCGCCATCGCGCTCGCTGTCGCGGAGAAGCCGACGGGCCCGTGGCGGAGGCACGAGGCGGGGCCCGTCTTCGAGGCGAGCGATAGCGGGTGGGACCGCGCCCATGTCGACGACGCGAACCTCATCCGCCGCCACGGGCGGTGGTGGCTCTACTACAAGGGGTTTACGAAGGAGGACTCGCCCGCGGAGACGCGGCTGGGCCTCGCGACGGCCGTGAAGCTGACCGGGCCGTACCACCGACACCCGGAGAACCCGCTGATCGACGGCCACGCCTTCTCCGCGTGGAAGCACCGCGGCGGCGTGGCCCTCGTCGGCGGCGCCCACACGAAGCAGATCGCTTTCTGGTCGCCGGACGGCTTGTCGTTCGTCCCCGCCGGGCCGTTCCCCAACCGCTCCACCGGCTTCTACTGTCCGCCGAACTTTCGCGTGGGGCCCAACAACCAGGGCGTGACGTGGGGAATCGACACGGCGGCGGGAGGCGGTGAGCCTCGCCGGCTGATCCGCTTCCGTTGCGACCTTCGCGTGCGGAACTGACCCGCTCCCGTCGCGGTCTCCTCGCCGGCGACGCCGGTCGCGTGTCCGTCGGCGTCGCGTCCTAGCATTGCCCGAGCGGGCGCACCTCTCTGGAATGAGATCATGTCCGAAGCATCGGGCGAGAACGCACCGACAGCGGCACCGCGCCCCAAGAAGCGACGCCGCATTCTCGTTAGCTGCCTTGTTCTCCTGGTCGTCCTCCTGGGCCTGGTCGGGTTCGGCCCCTGGCTGCTGTCGACGGGACCCGGCAAGGGCGTGCTCGTCGGCACGATCGACGGGCGCATTCCCGGCT
>CAZQQP010000051.1:1710-3635 GCA_964595475.1 uncultured Planctomycetaceae bacterium
CCGGCTCCGTGAAGCTCGGCACTGCTTCCTTCTCGTGGTTCGGCGGCCAACGCGCCGAGGACCTCGTGCTCCTCGGCCGTTCCGGCGAGCCCGTCATCAAGGTGGAGACGTTCCGCACGGACCTCTCCCTCTGGGACGCGGTCCGCGGGAGGTACAGTCTCGGCGAGACGACAGTCGAGGGTCTCCGCGCCACGCTGCGCTACGAAGATGGGCGGAGCAACCTCGCCCGGGCGCTCGGCGAGGCGACCTCGGCCGAGAAGACCGCGTCGACGGGCGGGGAGAACCCGTCGGAGAAGCCCGCACGTATCCCCCCGTCGCTCTCGCTGGACCTCACGGTGAAGGACGCTCGGCTCACCGTGGACGGTCCTTCCGCCGAGACCGTGGCCTTCGAGGAGATGCGCGGCGGCGTGAAGATCGAGGCGCCGAGCCAGCCGGTCGCGGTCCATCTTCGTGGGGTGAGCCGACGGAAAAACCTCACGGGAAGCTTCCACGTGGAGGGTGAGCTCCGCCATCTCGCCGACGCGGACGGAACCCTCTCGCCCGGCCGGGCCGAGGCAAGACTTGACGCCAGCGTCAAAAACGTGCCCACCGCGCCGGTCGATCTGCTCCTGCAGCAGGAGGGGGCGCTCACCGCGGCCCTCGGCGACCGCATGCACCTCGTCGGGCGAATTCGGCCCAAGGAACGCGGCGACAAGGTCGTCCTGCACGTCCGGGCACCCCACATGGACGTACAGGTGGTGGGCCGCCTCGCCGACGGGCGCTTCGAGCTCACCGAGCCGGCCACGGCCCGACTGGAGGCCCGCCCGGAGCTGCTCCGGGCGCTCCAGCAGCGGGGCGGCGGCCGGCGACGGGTCGAGCTCCTCGAGCCCGTTCCGGTCGAACTGACCGTCGACCGCCTCGAGATTCCCCGTCGCGACTTCGCGCTGTCCAAGGTGGCGATGGAAGCGAGCCTCACCGTCGGCTCCCCCGTCGCCTTCCGGACCGTCGAGGGCGACGACGTCACCCGCATTCGCGATCTCGCGGCCCGGCTCGCCAGCGAGGACCCGACCGACACCATCACCGCGGCTCTCGCCTGTCGTGTGGACCGCGGCGGGGAGACCGGAAAGGTGAAGTTGGACGCGGAGCTCCACCGGGCGGTCGACGAGGAGGGACGCCTCCACCTCCGCCGCACGACGGGAAGCGTCGACGCGACCGTCGAGCGGTTCCCCACGTCGCTGATCGACGCGACGGTCGGCGGCGACGGGCGTTACGCCGAGATGGTCGGCCCTCGCCTGGACGTCGACGCCTCCGTGAAGACGGTCGACGCCGGTGAGGAGAAGCGGCTCCGAGCGAGCTTCTCCGCGAACAGCGAGCGGCTCACGGCGCGGCGCCTCGTCTTCGACCTCGGCGACCGGCTGACGTTGGCCGGCGACGGAGAGAAACCGCCGACCATCGCCTGGCGCGTCTCACCGGCGCTCGCCGAGCGGCTGCTCGGAAAGCGCCCGTCGCTGGAGAGCCCCACTTCCGTCGAGATGACGCTTCGGACCCTCGCGGCTCCGCTCCCCGCGGAGGGCGCTCCCTCGTTCCCGCCGAAGGAAACACGGGTGGTGGCGGACGTCGCGGTCGAGAAGACGCGGCTGGCGGACGTCCCCTCGGTCGGAAAGCTCGTCCTCGACTCCGTCGACGGCCGGCTTCGCGGCCCCTCCCTGTCCGAGGCGAAGCTCTCCCTCACGGCCGAGGCGGATTCGCCGAAGGACGACGGCGTCCTCGCCGAAGCGACCGGGAAGACGCCCCTTACGCTGACCGTCGACGCGGAGACCGGCCTGACCGAGGAGAAGTCGATCCAACCGACGCAACTCGTCGCCCACGTCGACAGCGAGCGGTTGAAAGCGGATCTCGCGGCGGACCTCTCCGCCGGCCTCGCCGCCGTGGAGCTCTCCCGCCCG
>CAZQQP010000051.1:3645-20600 GCA_964595475.1 uncultured Planctomycetaceae bacterium
AGCGACCGTCACTCCGGCGTTGCTCCGGAGCTTCCGGGATGCCGCCGCCGTCACGCTCGCGAAGCCGGCGGAGCTGACCCTGACCGTCGACAAGCTCCGCTCGCCGGTGCGTGGCTTTGCGCTGGACCAGGCCGACCTCGCGGCGACCGTAAAAGCGTCGCGGGTCGCACTCGGCGGGCCGAACGTCGTCGACGAGACGGCCGTTCGCGACCTCTCCGCGAGCGTCCGGTTCCGCGGGCCGGAGGGCACGGCGACCGCGACGTTCCGCGGCACCGCGTCGCGGCAGGACGGCAGCACCGCGAACCTCGACGGGAAAGCGGAGGTCACCGACCTCCTCCACGACGGCGAGCTCGCCGTCGCCGCCGCCACCGTCGACGCCGAGGCCCAGGTAAAGGACGTGCCCACGGAGTGGGTAGAGGCGGCGACCGGCGATCCACGGCTGGAGAAGCTGGTCGGCTCCTCGCTCACCGTCGCCGCCGACGCGACAGTGGGCGACGGAGCGGCGAGCCGGACGGTCGACCTGCGGGCGAAGGCCCAGCGCCTCACCGCCGACCTGCCGTTACGCCTCGGCAAGAAGCTCTCCCTCTCGGACCCGGCGACGGCGACGCTGACGGTCACGCCCGAGGCCTACGAGGCGTACACCGCCGGTGACGCGTCGGCGAAGAAGGACTCCGCCAAGGAGGGTGAGGAGGCCGGCCCGAAGCCGGCGGGGCTGACCCTCGAACAGCCGACGAAGGTCGCCGTCGAGGTCGGGCGTCTGGAGCTGCCGTGGGGCTCGGCCGACGAGCAAAAGAAGGAGAACGGCTCCCCACTGATGGACTGGTCCGCGGTCGGCTTCCGCGCGACGGCTACCGCGGAGCGGGTCGTCCTGGGCCGTCCGGAGAAAGAGAAACAAGCGACGGTGAAGTCGCTCCGGGTCCGCGCTCGCGCCGCGCCGTTGGCCGAGGGAATGAACGGCGACGTCAAGGCCCACTTCTCGGGGGAGGAAGAAGGGACCCTCGACGCGACGGTCGGGATGAGCGACCTTACCGACGGGGACGGCCGGCTCGACTGGTCCGCCGCGTCCACGAAGCTGCAAGTCGACGGAAAGCGCCTTCCCGTCCTCCTCGTGGAGCCGTGGGTCGGAAAGGAGGGCGTCGCCGTGGACACGGTGGGCTCTCGCGCGGACCTCACCGCCACCGCGGAGCTCGACGGGATGGAGGGACCCGTCACCGCCACACTCTCCGGCGAGAACGCGACGGCGGAGCTGGAGGGCCGTCTCGCCGACGGCACGCTCCGCCTCACGGAGCCGATGGAGGCGTCGCTCACCGTCACGGAGACGCTCGGCCGACAGCTCCTCGCGGTGGTTAACCCGGTCTTCTACTCGGCGCGGTCCGCCGAGGAGCCCATCCGCTTGCGTGTGGAGCCCGAGGGCACGCGGATCCCTGTCTTCGGCTTCGACTGGGAGAAGCTCGCCATCCCCGAGGCGGGCCTCGCCGTGGGGAAGGTTCAACTCGCGAACAGTGGCCTGGTCCGCGGGTCGATTCTGATCGCGAAGGCGGCGGGCAAGATGAAGAGCCACGACGCGGAGCGGATCACCGCTCGCTTCACTCCGGTGGTCTTCTCGGTAAAGAAGGGCGACCTCGTGTACAAGCGACGTCTCGACATGCTTCTCGACAACTCCATCCACCTCGCGACGTGGGGACGGGTCGACCTCGGAAAGATGCAGGCGGACATGACCCTCGCCATCATGCCGAGGACCCTCGACAAGGTCTTCGACGTGGAGGGTCTTTCGGAGGACCAGGCGGTACGGATCCCGCTGAAGGGCCCGCTCGGGAAGCCCAAGGAGCTCGCGACCGCCAACGCGACGGAGCTCGGCGCCCGGATCGCCCGTCGCCGGGCCCAGCGACGCCTCGCGAAGAACAACCCGTTCAGCGCCGCCCTGGGGAACTTCGGTGACAAGCTCCTCGGCGGCGACGAGCCCATCCCGTCGTCCTCCATCCACCCGCTTCCCTGGGTGTCCGCCGAGGAGAGCGGCAAGAAGGACGAGCAGGCCGAGGCGCCTTCCGACAAGGCGAAGGCGCGGGGCGGCGTGGAGGACCTGCTGAAGGGCCTGCTCGGAAACTGACCCGCGCCGTAGCAAAAGCGGACCCGAAAGGACACGAAGATCACGAAGGCGAATCTCTGCTGGCCGTATGCCCGGGCTGAGGGGCGGCCACTATTGCAACCGGGCGAGTTAGACGTTCAGTGGTGGCGGTGCGCCGACCCATGCCGTCGTGGAGCGTCGGGGGAGTAGGTCTTGGCCGGCGGGCCCGGGGACGAGCCGCGGCTGTAAGGGAGTGGTTTTCCGAAAGCGCTTCTGAGCCTCGACCAATCGCCGCCAAAAAGTTGCGGTGAAAATCGAGCCCTTTTGCGCGGCTCTCGACTCCTCCACCGGCCGGCCCGCGCGATCGGCGAACAGCGTCGCCTCGCTTTCCACCGCAACCCGCACAATTGGGAAGACACGGAAACGGGCAACCGCCGACCACTCCAGTCACAGCGAGTCCGAAGACTCCGGACATCACCGTGGAAAGCCCGCTCGCTGTCGCAGCAGGAGTAGAGCAGAAGGAGACCGCCGACGAGGAGGGTCGTGTCATAGCGGACGCCGCATCGGATGATCGTCCGTTTCCCGAGCCTTCCACCGAGACGGAATGGGTGTCGGAACACCGAAGAGGGGAAGGCCCCCACCGTCGATGGCGTGGGCCCCAATTGCGACGAGGCACACATGGGCCGGAACAACTACGACGCCGTCGTGGTCGGCGGCGGACACAACGGGCTGGCGGCGGCCGCCTACCTCCAGAGGGCGGGCCTCCGCACGCTGGTTCTCGAACGACGGCCCGTCGTCGGCGGCGCCTGCGTGACCGAAGAGGTCTTCCCGGGCTACCGGGTGTCGACGGCCGCGTACGTCAACAGCCTGCTGCGGCCCGAGATCGTGGAGGAGCTCGACCTCGAGCGACACGGTCTGGAGCTGATCGAGCGCGACCCCTCCTCGTTCCACCCGCTTCCGGACGGGCGGCGGCTGCTCATCTGGAGCGACCCGGGGCGGACCCGCCGGGAGATCGCCCAGTTCTCCGAGAAGGACGCGGAGAACTACCCGGCGTTCGAGCGAACGCTCGAACGGCTCGCGGAGCTCTTGGAGCCGCTCCTCCTTCGCCCCCCGCCGGACCCGCTGTCCATGCGGCCGAGCGACTGGTGGGCGTGGCTGAGCCTCGCCTGGCGGCTGCGGCGGCTCGGCCGCGACGCCTACGAGCTGGTTCACCTCCTCACGGGCAGCGTGGCGGACTACCTGGATCGCTGGTTCGAGTCGGAAGCGCTGAAGGCGACGCTGGCGACGGACGGGCTCATCGGCGCCTTCGCCTCGCCGCGGACGCCGGGGACGGGCTACGTCCTCCTCCACCACGTCCTCGGCGAGGCGTTCGGCCGGCGCGGGGTCTGGACCTACGTCCGAGGGGGCATGGGGCGGATTAGCGAGGCGATGGCCGGTTCCTTCCAATCGGCGGGCGGCGAGATCCGCACGTCCGCACCGGTGGCGGCCATCCGCGTCGAACGGGGGGAGGCCCGCGGCGTGGAGCTCGCGTCCGGGGAGACCATCCACGCGGACCGCGTCCTCTCCAACCTCGACCCGGAGCGAACCTTCGGTGAGCTGGTTCCGCGGGACGCGCTCGCCCCGGCCTTTCTCCGGCGGGTCCGCAGCATCCGGTATCGGTCCGCGAGCTTCAAGATCAACCTCGCCTTGGGCGGGCCCATCCCGTGGACGGCGGCCCACGGGGCGGAGCCGGAGCAGCGGGGAACCATGCACGTCTGCCCTTCCATGGACTACGCGGACGAGGCGTACCTCGACGCGGCGCGGGGACGGTGTTCCCGCCGGCCGGTCCTGGAGCTGACGATGCCGTCGGTCCTCGACGACTCGCTCGCTCCCGCGGGCAAGCACGTCGTCTCCATCTTCGCGCAGTACGCGCCGTATCGGCTCGCGGACGGGGAATGGACTCAACAGCACAAAGAAACGTTCTTCGAGCGCTGCCTGCGGGTTCTCGAGGGCTACGCACCGGGCGTGCGGGAGCGGATCGAGCACGTCCACCTGCTGAGCCCGCGGGATCTGGAGGAGACCTTCGGCCTCACCGGCGGCAACATCTTCCAGGGCGAGATGGCCCTGGCTCAGCTCTTGTTCATGCGTCCGCTTCCCGAGCTCGCCCGGTACCGCACGCCGATCCGCGGCCTCTACCTGTGCGGCGCCTCCACCCACCCGGGCGGCGGCGTCACCGGCGCCTGCGGCCACAACGCGGCCCACGAGGTGCTCCGAGGCTGAACGAAGCTCGTTTGTTCGCGGGAAGCTCGGTCACACGAGCCGCCAGTGTAAGCGAGCGGTGCTGAAGCAGCGGGGCTCGAGTCATTCGTCTCCCTACGCCGACCGACTGGATCCCCGAGGACGAGCGAGTAGGTTTGGTCGTGAGATGCTGAAGCCGTCGAGTCGACCGGCTATTCGTCAGCCCGGTTACGCCCTCGCCGCCTCATCAGCGGAAGAGCGATGACCGCCATCCACACCACGATAGCGGCTGCCAGAAAAACAACCCACGAACGCCGATCCGAAGTGAACCAACCGACTAGCGCGGCCACGAGAGACACGACGCACGTGGCCACCTGCCACGCGGCGACGACCGGTCGCGTCGCGTCGATCAGCCACTCCGCCGCGTCGAGGGTCGCCCGACGCGCCGGAGGAATCGCCGCGACGAGAAGGAGCGCCGCCTCGCCCACGAGAACCGCGGCGAGGGCCGGACCGGAAAACAGGGCCCACGCGAGACGGGCCACCAACCCCAGGCCGACGATGAATAGTACGGCCCGCGCGCCTGCCGCGAGACGTGATGCCGGATAGTACTCCGCGACGGCCGAGCAGATCGTGACGACCAGAGCGAGCACGATAGCCACGTACCAATCAGGACGTGCCAGCGCCGTCGGTTGAAAGAGCGCGATCTCCACAAGCACGACGAGCGCGAGGAGACCGAAGAAAAGGAGCACATTCATTGTCACTCCGTTTGCGTTCGGAGCACTTCGTTGAACGCGAAGACGATCGCGAGGTACGACCAGAAGATCCCCCACGGAGCGGCCACGAGCGTAAGCAATGCCAGAGCCGACGCGGCGAGGGACATCCGCCACGCGGCGAGGTAGGGACCCGGAACGCGGAGCGGCAGGAAAACAACCTCGGTGAACGCGAACGCAGCTCGGAAGCGGCCGAATCGGGCGACGCGGAGGAAGGCCGACGGCATCCAGAAGGCCGTCGCCACGAGGAGCGCCACCAGCGCGGCGACTTCGGCGGCGGTGAAGCCCACCCATCGGTACCAGACCGCGTAGGCGATCGGCAGCGCGGCGATCCCGATCGGGGGAAGAACGACCACGCCCGCGAAGAAAAGCAGGACTCGATCGAGGTGGTCCCACGCGGCCCGCCATGTGGTGAGCCCGAGCGTCCAGTAGCTCAGGAGGAACGGCACGAAGTAGACAAGGATCGTCCCCGCCGCCATCGCGCCGGAGCGGAGGCTCTCGCGGATCGACGCGGCGTAGGAGGGAAGGAGAGGAAGCTCCCCACGGGCGAGCCGGAGCGCGACCTGCTTCCGGTAGCCGAGCGCCAGGACCCATCCGAGTGGCGGGAAGAGAACAATCGCGAGGCCGCCGAGGCCGATCGCCTCGCGGGCCCACGGCTCACGGAACATGAACGTCAGCGCCCGCCGCCGGTCGGGAACATCGCAAGGCTTCCGTTCGCCTACCTCATTTCTCATGCACACCGCTCAACGCCGGGACGGGACTCCCCGATGAGGGCTCTGACCTCTAACCTTTCGAACCGCTTTGCTTTTCGTCTGCCTTGTCTGGCAACTCCACTTATCCGGAGACCTCTTGAGAGAAGAAAAAGCCAAAAGATTGCTGCCATGCGCTTCCAACGCCCGCGGACCCTCGTCGCGTCGGGCAGGATCGTCTTCGAACCGTCGGCCGAGCGTGCCTGGGCGACCGTAAAGCGGTGGAGCACGCCCGGCACTACGTTCTGTCGTTACGCGTCGAGGTCGCGACCACGCGACTCTCGATCTCGGCCTCGTCGAAACGGTCCGCCGGAGTAAGGCGGCATCGAGCGGGAAGTCGCCGGTTCCCACTCATCCCATTCCGCGTCTGGAAGTCTTTCGGGTTGTGCATAGAGCCTGTCCACAGATCCGACCGGCCACACCGTCAGAAAGAGCCAGACAGCGGCGGCGATGAGGAGAACTGGTGCCCCCACAAGTGACGCCCGAAGCACGAGGCACCGCCCGAGAGCTCGCCGAGTGCGTCGATGTGTCGGGTCGGTCATCGCGCTCCTGCCATTGCTGGGAGTCTGCCGTCTCCCGCCTGCTCACCTCGCCAGTCTTCCCGTCCGACGACGAAACGCCGACCGATACACAATACTCGACCGACCACCGCCGCGATTCGCGGCTCCGCGCTCAGAACCTCTCCCACTCGATCTCGCGGCACTCGGGCCAGCAGCCTCGCCGCTGTGATCCGAGGAGTCATTCCGAGCGCGACAGCCGCCAGTACCGGATCTTCGCGTTTTCGCCGGTGACGCGGCGGTCGCAGCCGATGGCGAACGCACGTTTGCCGCTCTCGGAAAATCGCACCGAGTGGAGCTTCCTCTGGAACAGGCCGTTGTGGGTGATCCCCTCCCACTGCCCCAGGTCCCACCAGACCACGCTTCCGAATGCGGTGCCGAAAAGCGCGGTCTTCCCGTCCTTTCTGCATATCCCACAGCAGCACCGGTTGACCGGGGCCGCCGCAATGAGACGACAGAGCGCGTGTGCCGTCCGGCGACATCGCGAGAGCCACCACCCTTCCCAAGCAGGGCTGGCCCTTGAACACGCATCGGCCGGAATCGAGGTTCCCCAGCCGGATCGATCCGTCCTTGCTTCCCGAGCCCAGCGAGAGCTGCACCTCGCCGCCCGCGAGAGACCGCGTGACGGACTCGTCCTCGCCGATCTCGAACGGCGCGGACCTCTCGGTTTGCCCGCTTCCGCAGTCGGCCGGGATCGGTGTTGCGGTCAGGCCCACCACCGCTGCGAAGGCCGACACAAGACAGCCCGTATGCTGCATGCTGGCATCTCCTGCGATCGCGGGCTCGATGGACCTGCCCCTGCCGTGGACCGGAGCGGAGCCGACGTTCATACGCGAATAGCATAGCGAGTACGGGCCGTTTGTCAGGAGGCCATTCCGCGGAGCGACCCGCAGGGGGGCGAGCGGGCTCACTCGTCGTCTCGCTGGATCTCGTTTCCTCGCGAAGTGGCGGGAAGCGGTGGACTTCGCGACAATCTCCGCGGTCCCTCGGCGACCGTCACGCTTGGTTCAATGGAGATGAGGGAAAGACGCGAATGAGAAGAGCTCCCCAGACGGAAACGGTCGGCGTGGTGTTCCTCGTTCTCGTGTGCGTGGCGTTCGGTCGGCCGGCGGACGCCGGTGAGGGGAAGGACGGGTCGCAGCCGCGGACGGTTCGGGTCAGCGAGGAGGGCGACGGGCGATTCGCAGGGACCACCGGTGAGCCGATCGGTGCGGCGATCGAGGCGCTTCGAGGCGGCGGCGTGGTGGAGGTCGCACGGGGGGTGTACCGCGTTCGGCAGGCGATCCGCCCGCCGGACGGGATCACGATCCGGGGGACGGATGCCGGCGAGACCGTCCTCCGCCTGCCCCCGCCCACTGTGACGAGCAAGGCGGCGGCGAAGGGCGACCGCGAGCTCCGCGTGGAGAAGGCGGACGGCCTCGTCGCCGGAGGCAAGGTCGAGATCCTGCCGCCGAAGGACGGAAACACATTCAGCGGCACGGACAAGAAGAGCGTGGAGGCCCGTGTCGAGTCCGTCGGCGACGGCCGTCTCAAGCTCGCGGAGCCGCTACCGGTGGACGTGCCGACCGGAAGCCGGGTCGGGTCGCCGCACCACCTTTTCGCGATCGCCGAGCCGACGAAGGACGTGACGATCGAGGGGCTGACCCTCCTCGGCGGGCGGAAGGAGGGGATCCCCATGCCCGGCCACGCCAAGCGGTGCGCCGTCTGGGCGGCGAGCCCGTATACCTACGCGGACGGGCCTCAGGCGCCGCCCATCCGGAAGCTGCGGGTCAGACATTGTGTGATCCGCGGCTTCTACGGCCGCGGCGTCGCCATGTACAACGTGACCGACAGCGCCGTGGTCGGCTGCCGGATCGCGAGCATCGCCGACCAGGCCATCGACTTCGACCACTTCAACGAGCGGTGCCGCGCCGAGGGCAACGTCATCTCCGACGCGGTGGTCGGCGTGACCCTCAACGACGCGTCGGCATGCAAAGTGCGGCACAACCGCATCCGCCGCTGCGAGACGGGCATCAACCTCTGGTGGTGGCACAAGGTCTCGCCCGAAGGGGTCAACGAGGACAACGTGATCGAGCACAACGTCGTCTCGCGCTCGGCGGGGAAGGCCATCACGCTCGGCAAGCGATGCCGGGGGAACACGGTCCGCTACAACTTCGTGGGCGGGCCGGTCCACGTGGCCGAGGAAGACAACGTGGTCCATCACAACACGCCACTGGAACGGGAGCGAAGCGATGACGGCTCATGACGCATCGACGGGCGGAGGCCGACCCGACGCGGGCCGGCTCAGCAGGCGGGAGATGCTCGTCGGCGGGGCGGCGGTCCTCACCGGCGGCGGGCCGCTAGCGAGAAGCATCCTCGCGGACGAGCCGACCGAGGAGCCGGCCGTCCGCATCGCGATGCTGACGGACACCCACTACGCCGACAAGGCGACGGGCGGCTCGCGCCACTATCGGAAGGCGCTGCCGAGGGTTTCCCGGGCGGTGGAGGAGCTCGACGCCCGCGAGCCGACGTTCGCCGTCGAGGTCGGCGACTACATCGACGGCTCGCCCAAGCGGAAGCGGGAGCTCGACGCGCTGAAGGCGATCGAGGAGCGGTACGCGGCGATGAGCTGTCCCCGCCACTACGTCCTCGGGAACCACGACCTCCACAACATCGGCAAGGAGGATTTCGTGGAGGCGACCGGCGCCCGGCAGCCCTACTACGCCTTCGACGCCGGCGGCCACCACTTCGTGGTCCTCGACGCCTGCTTCCGTCAGGACGGCGAGCCGTATCACCGGGGAAACTTCGACTGGACGGACACCGCCATCCCTCCGGAGGAGCTGGCCTGGCTGAAGAAGGACCTCGCCATGACGGAACGGCCGACGGTCGTATTCGTCCATCAGCCGATCGGGCTGTCGCCGGACGACAAGTATGCCGTCAAGAACGCGGACGCGGTCCGCGAGGCCCTCGAGGCCTCCGGGCGGGTCCGGGCGGTCTTCCAGGGCCACCACCACCGCAACGCCCACCGGGAGATCAACGGCATCCACTACTGCACGCTGGAGGCGGTGGTGGACGGGCCCGCCCCGTCGGACAACGCCTACGGCCTCCTGGAGATCCACGCCGACGGGTCGATGAAGCTGGAGGGCGCCCAGCAACTCGCGAGCTACACCTGGGAGGGCTGAGGCGGATCGAGGGAGGCGTCCAACGTCCGATCGCCCGATCGGGATGATCGGGTTATAAGTAGGCGGAAAAGAATAAGTTGAGCCTATTCATCGGTGCCAAGGCGGAAGTCGGCTTCCGCCTTGGCACCGATGAGACGGCGAAGCCGATGATCGAGCAAGCGCAACGTCCGCAAATGCCGGGAGCTGTGGCCGGTGGGGCACCGCAAATGGTTCGAGGCCCACGCCAAAGCAAGGAGGCTTCCCGCTCCTTGCTTTGGCGTATAGGCTCAACTTATTCTTTTCCGCCTCCTTATCGCCGTGTTCCGACCGCCCGCTTCCGACGCCCGATCAAGATGATCGGGCTATGGGTGGAAGGGCGGCACTTCCGCGAGGCGTCGGCCCTCGAGCATGTCCGTCAGGTAGGCCGTCAGCCGGTCGACCAGCCGGTCGATGATCGCCCGCCCCGTCTCCGCGGTGGCGGCCGCCGGCGTGGGGTCGGGCTGGTCGCCGACCGCGTCCGCCCGGACACACTCCGGGAACGCGGCCCACGCGAAGGCGGTCTCGAACTCCTGGGCGTGGCCGGGGAGGGCGTCCGACGGCGACGCCTCGCCGCGAAGCAGCTCGCGGGCGTCCTCCTCGGTGAGCACTTCCCAGTAGGAGAGAAAGTGGAGGTCGACCTGGTGCCGCCGGAGGAACTGTCCCCACGCCGCCCGACACGGCTCCGTGTTCCCTCCGTGGCCGTTGAGGACCAGCACGTGGGAGAACCCGGCCCGCACCACGCTGTCGACGAGGTCGTCGAGGACCGCGAGGAACGTCCCCGGCCGAAGGCTGAGCGTGCCCGGGTGGCGGGTGTGGTGCTCGCTGACGCCCGCGGCCACACCCGCGGCGACGAGCACACGCGGCCGCAGCCGCTCCGCCACGGCCGTGGCGAGGTGGTTCACGGACCGCCAGTCGTGGGCCATCTCGAGGTGCTCAAGGTGCTGCTCGACGGCGCCGGTGGGGAGGATGCACGCCTGGAAGCTCTCGTCGCGAAGGCCCTCACGCACCTCCCGACGCGTGCGGCTTCCCAGGTAGACATCTTCACGAGAAGGTGCGGACATGGCTGAGCGTCCGAGGATCCGCCCCGCCCGCCGCGGCGGAAGCGGAAGGCGACCATCGCCGGTGAGCTCCAACCCCGCGGGGTCTTTGGCGAGCATCGTGAAACCGCCGCGAGGGTGGGTCAACCGATCGACGGCCGTCTCGCCGCCCCCGGCTCTCCTCGGTTCCGCGTCTGCGCCGCGGCTATCGCCCGTCCGATCGTGAGCGTGTCCGCCGGTACGCCGGCGGCGGAACCGTCGGTCGAGGGATTGGGGGTCCAGGCGTGATGTGAACCCGTGCTCGGATCGAGCGCCACGCCGGGATCGGCGTCCGTGTCGCGAGCATCGTCTGTGCCCGTGCCACACGAGGTGATCTCTGGGTCTCTCGCCGTACCGAGGAAGTGGGGCGCACCGAGCCACGCCAACGAGCGTGACCGGCTGCCCGGTCTCCGTCAGCGAGCGACCGCGGGCATCGACGGTGGGTGGGCGCCGCGGCGGCGGCTCGTTACACTCGTCGCCTCCGTCGGGCGGCTCGCACGGAGCCGCCGCATCCCCGAGTCGGAGTCTTGCGATGGCACCTCTCACGCGGACGGAAACGGGTCGCCTCTCTCGCCGACAACTTTTCGTCCGCGGCGGGTCCGGCCTGGCCGCGGCGGTCGCCGCTCCGCACGCGCTCTTCGCGGACGGCGGCCGCGGCCTCCGCGTGAAGGCGGTGGATCGCTTCCCCGTCGAGCTGCCCTTCCGGGAGATCCCCGCGCGGAACATGGCCCGCGAGCTTCCGCACTGGAAGTACTTCGAGATCCTCCGCGTCCGCCTTCGGTCGGGCGAGGTGGGCTACGGCGAGACGCTCCTGTTCTACACGTGGGGGCGGACCGCGGACCGGGACGTCAAACGGGTCCGGGGGAAAAACGCCGCCGCGATGATGTGGGACGACTCCCTCGGCGCAGGCCTCCAGATGGCGCTGTTCGACGCCGTGGGTCGAGCGACGGGCGTGCCCATCCACCGGCTGCTCGGGAAGAAGATCCACGAGAAGACCCCGCTGTCGTGGTGGGACATCGACCTGCCGCCGGCGGATCTCGCGGCGGAGTGCCGGGCCGCCCACAAACAGGGATACCGGGCGTTGAAGACGAAGGGACGTCCGTGGTTCGACATCTGGAAACAGGCGGAGGCGGTCTCGACAGCCGTGCCGGACGCGTTCGAGATCGATTTCGATTTCAACAGCACGCTGCACGACGCGGACCGCGCCATTCCGGTCCTGAAGGATCTCGCCTCGTATCCGCAGATCGGGGTCTACGAGACGCCGATCCCCCAGTCGGATGTCGAAGGAAACAAGAAGATCCGACACGCCACCGACGTCGACATCGCCATGCACTACGGCACGCCGCCGCCAATGGTGGCGGCCCGGGAGAATGTCTGTGACGGCTTCGTGGTCAGCGGAGGGGCCCGACGATTGATGCGACAGGGCGCCGTCGCGGCGAGCATCGGGATGCCCTTCTGGCTCCAGATCGTCGGCAGCGATCTCACCGCGGCCTACTCCCTCCACTTCGGCGGCGTCCTCGACGCGGCGCGATGGCCCGCTGTCAACTGCCATCAGCTCTACGCGGAGTCGCTCCTGACCGAGCCGATCGCCGTGAAGCAGGGACACGCGAAGGTTCCGGACACGCCCGGCCTCGGCTTCGATATCAACATGGACGCGGTCCGCCGGCTGAGCACGGAGAAGCCGTCGAAGCGGCCGGAGCCCCGCCGGCTGATCAAGACCACATGGCCGGACGGCCGGACGATGTACGTCGCCAACACCGGCGAGGTCGACTTCATGCTCAAGCTCGCGCGAAAGGGTCGGATCCCGTTTTTCGAACGGGGCGTGGAGACGCAGCTCGTTCCCGACGACGGAACCGAGCGATGGGAGAAGCTCTACCGACGGGCGCGGAAGGGGCCGCTCCTGATGAACGACGGAGGCGACGATGGCTCATCGTGAGACGGACGAGCCGCCGGTTCCCCGCGACGCCGGCGAGGACCCGGACCCCACCTTCCTCCACACCCGTCGCGAGGCGATCTGGATCCTCCTCGCGTGGGCGGTCTTTCTCGTCTGGACCATCGGTGCCTCCGCCTGGTCGGGCTACGGCGACCCGACGGATCGCGTCGCCACCCTGCTCGGCATTCCCACCTGGGTGGTCTGGGGTGTGCTCGTCCCCTGGACGGCGGCGCTGGTCTTCAGCATCTGGTTCAGCCTCTCGTACATGAGGGAGGACGACCTCGGGCGGGAGGGGGAAGCGGTCGAGGAGGACCGAGACGCGTCCGAACCGTCGAGCGACGCCGATGAGCGCACCCGCGGCTAATTCCCTCGCCGTCCTCGCCCAGGCGGACGGGTCGAACGCGGCGTTGCTCACGTTCGCCGCGTACACCCTCGTCGTCTTCCTGCTCGCCTGGCTCTCCCACCAGGTGCTCCGCCGCCAGTCCGGCTTTCTCGCGGAGTACTTCCTCAGCAGCCGCGGCCTGGGCATGCTGGCGTTGGCGTTGACCTTCGGCGCCACCAGCGCCTCCGCCGGCTCCTTCGCGGGCTTCCCCGCGAAGATCTACGCCCACGGCTGGGTGCTCGCCCTCTGGATCGGCAGCTACATGATCTTTCCGCTGTGCGGGATGGGCATCCTCGGCAAGCGTCTGAACCAGATGGCCCGCCGCACGGGATCCATCACGGTGCCCGACGTCTTCCGGGAGCGCTTCCAGAGCCCGGCGCTGGCCATCGTCGGCACGGCCTTCCTCGCCCTCTTCCTCACCGTCTACCTCGTCCCTCAGTTCAAGGTGGCCAGCCTCATCATCCAGCGGCTGTTGGAGAACGTCCCCGCCTTCGACCACGCTACCCGTGTGGTGGAGGCCTTCGCGAGACAATGGCTCGCGTTCACGGAGATGGACTCCGCCTACCTCCTCTCCCTCGGCCTCTTCGCGGTGCTGGTGGTGGTCTACACGACCGTGGGCGGCTTCCGCGCCGTGGTCTGGACGGACGTCCTCCAGGGCTTCGTCATGCTCACGGGCGTGATCTTCCTCCTGGTCATGACGCTCTGGCAGGTGGGCGGCCTCTCCACCGCGACCGAGAAGATCGCCAAGATGAAGCCGCCCCGCGTGGGAACGGTCGTCTTCGTCTCGGCCACGCCGATGGCCGACGGCGAGGAGATCCCCACGGACCGCTGGTTCACCCTGGGCCGTCGCGACGACGGAAGGTTGCGGCTGTTCCGGACCAACCAACGCGCCGTGATCCAGCCGGGGGAGACCCGCTCCAACGCGGTCAAGGTCGTCGAGCTCACCACGGCGTCGGAGATCGACCGCGTCATCAAGCGGTTCAAGCGGGGACGCCCGCCGTCGCTTCCCGGCTCGCTCCAGCCCGAGGTCCAGGAGCTCCAGTCCTACGCCTCCGGCGCCGGCGAGCAGGGCGTCTACGTCCGGGCGCCCGGCCCGGATCAGGAAGAGGACATGGGCTTCCTCCCCATCGGCCTCGCCATCTCCTTCTTCGTCTACTGGGCCCTCTCCGGCACGGGCCAGCCCAACAACATGCTCCGTCTGATGGCCTTCGACCGTTCCCGGACCATCAAGCGCGCCATCGTGGCGCTGTCCATCTACTTCGGCTTCATCTACATCCCGCTGGTCATCATCTTCTCCTGCGCCCGCCTCCTGGTTCCGGGCCTGGACCAGAGCCCCGACCGCGTCATGCCGGCGATGGCCTTCACGGTCTCGGGCAACGCGGGCGTGCCGTGGATGGCGGGCCTCCTCGTCGCGGCGCCGTTCGCCGCCGCGATGTCCACGGTGGACAGCTTCATGCTGATGATCTCCTCCTCGCTGGTCCGCGACATCTACCAGCGGAACATCAACCCCCAGGCTCCGCAGCGCCGCCTCAAGTGGCTCAGCTACCTCTGCACGCTCCTCATCGGCGTGCTCGCGACGATCGGCGCGGTCAACCCGCCGAAGTTTCTGCAGTACCTCGTGGTCTTCAGCGGCGGCGGGATGGCGGCCGCCTTCCTCGTCCCCATGGCCCTCGGCCTCTACTGGCCCCGCTTCAACGCACCCGCGGCGATGATCTCCATGGTGGGCGGCTTCCTCGCCTACGTGGCGCCGTACCTCGTCGGGTTGGCCGTCTACGAGGAATACCGCGCCGTCAAGCCGCTCCAGCTCCACCCCATCGTCTGGGGACTCGCGATCTCCGCGGTCCTCGCCGTCGTCGTGGCCCGGTTCACGGCCCCGCCGCCGCAGCGCCTCGTCCGCACGCTCTTCGCCCGCCCGCGTGCGGAGAACGCTCGTCCTCCCGAAGACAAGGGATAAACCCATGCCGACGCACAGCCCCACCCGATATCTCCGAAGCCTCTGCGCGCTCGTCGCGCTCCTCGCCGCCGCGTCCGCGGACGCGGCGGACCGCCCCAACGTCGTCCTGATGATGACGGACGACCAGGGCTACGGCGACGTGGGCGTCCACGGCAACGACACCCTCCGCACGCCCAACCTCGACCGGCTCGCAAAGCAGGGCGTGGAGATGAAATACTTCTACGTCTCCCCCAACTGCTCGCCGACCCGCGCGAGCGTGATGACCGGCCGGTACCACTACCGAACCGGGGTCACCGAGGCGACGCGGGGACGCCACTTCATGCACGCGGAGGAAATAACCATCGCCGAAGTGCTCTCCGACGCGGGCTACGCGACGGGCATCTTCGGAAAGTGGCACCTCGGCGATAACTACCCCATGCGGCCGACCAACCAGGGCTTCGACGAGGCGCTGGTCCACAAGGGCGGGGGCATCGGCCAGGCCGGTCCGCCGGGCAACAGCTACTTCGACCCGATCCTCCTCCACAACAACGAGAAGAAGAAGTTCGACGGCTACTGCGACGACATCTTCACGGACGCCGCCATCGACTTCGTCGAGAAGAACCGCGACCGGCCCTTCTTCGCCTACCTCGCGACGAACCTGCCTCACCTTCCCTTGCAGATCTCCGACGAGTACGCCGACCCCTATCGCGAGATGGGCCTTCACGAGCTGAACGCCCGCGTCTACGGCATGATCAGCAAGATCGACGAGAACGTCGGCCGCTTCCTCGCCCGCCTCGAGGAGCTCGGCCTCGAGAAGGAGACGCTCGTCATCTTCCTCTCGGACAACGGGCCGCGCCACCGGCGGACCAAGAACGATCGCATCCCCGGTCGGTACGTCGCCGGCCTCCGCGGGACCAAGACCAGCGTCTACGAGTGCGGCATCCGCGTGCCCTTCTTCATCCGCTGGCCGGGGGAGCTCCCCTCGGGACGGACGGTCCAACGCATGGGCGCCCACATCGACCTCTTCCCCACGATTCTCGCCGCGGCGGGCGTGTCCCCGCCGGAGGGCGTGGAGATCGACGGGCGAAACCTCCTCCCGCTTCTCCGCGGCGAGAATGTCGACTGGCCGGACCGCAACCTCTACTTCCAGTGGCACAACGGCGAGGTTCCCTATCGCCACGTCCACTTCGCCGTCCGGTCGCCCCGCTACAAGCTGATCCAGCCCGAGCAGAACCCCCACGGCGTCATGGCGCCGCCGACCGCGGACGAGCGTCGCCGCCGGCTCTCCAGCCTGGAGCTCTACGACATCCGCAACGACCCGACGGAGATCCACGACATCGCGGGTCGGAAGCCGAAGGTCGTCGAGCGGCTCCTCGCCGACTACGAGGAGTGGTTCAGCGACGTCACCGCGAAGCGCCAGTTCGGCACGCCCCAGCGGATCTACCTCGGCACGCCGCACGATAATCCCACACGCCTCTCCCACTTCGACCGCTCGGGCCCCGGCGCCGAGGGACAAATGGGCTCCTGGGACGTCCGCGTGAAGCGGGAGGGGACCTATCGGGCCACCCTCCGCTTTCCCAAGACCTCGCAGGCGGGGAGGGCCCACCTCCACTTCCGCGACGTCCAAGCCCACAAGAAGGTGGACGAGGGCGCGACCTCGGTGACCTTCTCGTCGCTGACCCTCCCCGCGGCGCCGGGCGAGCTGGAGGCCTACCTGAAGCTCGGCCGGGCGCCGCGGACGGTTCGCTTCGTGGACGTCGAGCGGCTCCAGTGAGCCGGAGGGGGCCGAACCCATCAAGTCCGCCGGATCGGGCCGGGCGGCTGCGGGTGGAACGAGACGCTCGCGGCGAACCCACCGAGGACATCCGCCGCGTGATCGCCTGCAACCGGCGAAGTGGGCAATCGCGGGGGTCCAGTGACGCGGCAACCAAACGAGGAGGCCGCTGCGGCCAACCGTCGGGCAGACGAGCTCTCAGTGGCCCCGGAGGGGCGATCCGACGGATAAGGAGGCGGAAAAGAATAAGTTGAGCCTATACGCGAAAGCGAGGAGCGGGAAGCCTCCTTGCTTTGGCGTGGGCCTCGAGCCATTTGCGA
>CAZQQP010000052.1:0-8287 GCA_964595475.1 uncultured Planctomycetaceae bacterium
GCCGCCCGAACTCCTCGAGCATGGAGTGGCGCCACTTTTCCTTGCCGTCCGGGGGATAGGCCACGAGCAGACCCGGCGAGGTCATCAGATAGACGTTGCCCGTCTCCGGGTCGACGGTGGGCGACCCGATGGCGTAGCGGTTGTAGACGATGTCCGAGAGAAAGTCCTTGAAGGTCTTCTGCCAGATCGTCTCACCCGTTTTCGCGTCGGCGCAGCGGAGCACCTCCCGGACGTGCTTCCCTTCTCCGATATACCCGAAGATGTACATCCGGCCGTTCGCGATGACGGGCGTGCCCCCGCCCCGGATGTCGTCGACGGTCCAGAGGTGGTTCTTCCCGCCGACCTCGATCTTCGCGGGCAGGTTCTTCTCGTCGGAGACGCCGGTCTGATGGGGGCCCCGCCAAGAGAGCCACCCGCGGACCGACTTCTGACCGGTGTCTTTGCCGCCCCCCTTCGCTTGGCGCTTGGCCTTCTCCGCCTCCTCGCTCGCTCGGTCGGTCTTCTCGGGCCTCGGCTTCTCGGCGGACGGCTTCTTCGTCTGCTCCGCTTTCTCCGCCTTCGGCTCGGAGACGTCCCGCTCGGCGGACGTCTGCTCCGACGGTTCCGGCGACGCACACGAGACGAGCCCGACGAGGACGAAGGCGATCATCAGTCGGATGTAGTTCACGGCCCACGCTCCTTCTCTGAGAATCGGCCACACCGATTGGCGTGCCACTGGATTCCGCAATCGCTTCCCCTGGGCTCACCGGGTGAGCACCCGGTGGCACGATTGTCATGATTGTACCTGTGCGTACAATCTCCATCAAGGACCTGATCATGTCATCGGCGAACGGTTCCATAAACGACGAGCCGCCGCTCGACTCGCCCGAGCGCCGTCGCTTGCCGTTGCTTCTGCGGCGCGCGTGGTACGGGCTGAACCAGGCCTTTCGGCGACGCCTCGTCCCCCTCGGCATCACACCCGACCAGTTCACGGTGATCCGCTGGCTCATGGAGACGGATCGTGGCGGCATCACGCAGCGACGGCTGACGACGCTGATGGCGAGCGACCCCAACACGGTGACGTCCGTCCTCAATCGCATGGAGAGCAGTAGGCTTATCGAACGCCGGGCCCACGAGCGGGACCGGCGGGCGAAGCGGGTGCGGCTGACCGAGGACGGCGTGCGGGCGTACCACAACGCCCGTCGCGTCGCGCTGGATCTCCAGGCCGAGGTCCTCGAAGCCCTCTCCGACGAGGACCGCGAGAAGTTCCTCGCCCAGCTCGAGGCCGTCGCGGACGCGTGTCAGCAGGCCGCGGGCGAGTCCGCCCGGCGCGAGGAGCGATCCGAGCAGGGCGGCTGAGGGCCGCATGGGCCCGGATAAGGAGGTGGAAAAATAAGTTGAGCTTATGCACCAAAACAAGGAGGTCGCCCCTCCTTGCTTTGGCGGGGGCCTTGGCCCATTCGGTGACTTCCCGCGATCGTCGTGTCGATCGACTCGACGATCGAGGGAAGCCGGTATGCACGGACGTGGCGTCGGTCGAGCAGCGACTCCTCCGTCTCCTCGTCGAGGAATGGGCTCGGCTTCTTCTTATCCGCCTGTCTAACGCTTTGGTTTCTTTGCGCGGCCGGCAGTACAATCCCCGCTTCGCCGGACAGCCGCGGGAACTCCCATGCCATCGAGCTCCGAGATCCGCCAGCAGTTTCTCGACTTCTTCGTCGAGCGGTGCGGTCACACCGAGGTGCCGTCCGCGCCCGTGGTGCCGCACGACGATCCGACGCTGCTGTTCACCAACGCGGGGATGAACCAGTTCAAGGACGTCTTCCTGGGCGTGGGGAGCCGCCCCTACGCCCGCGCCGTCAACTCGCAGAAGTGCATCCGGGCTGGCGGCAAGCACAACGACCTCGAGGACGTGGGGAAGGACACCTACCACCACACCTTCTTCGAGATGCTCGGCAACTGGTCCTTCGGCGACTACTTCAAGGAGGACGCGATCCGATGGGCCTGGCAGCTCCTGACGGAGGTGTGGGGGTTGGAGCCGAGCCGCCTCCACGCCACCGTCTTCGCGGGCGATGAGCATCTCGGCCTCGGCCGCGACGACGAGGCCGCCGAGATCTGGAAGCGGGTGACCCGCATCGACCCGTCCCACATTCACGAGGGCGGGGTCGAGGACAACTTCTGGGAGATGGGCGAGACCGGTCCCTGCGGCCCGTGCAGCGAGATCCATATCGACCTGACCGAGGACGGCTCCGGCGCCCGCCTGGTGAACGCCGGCGACCCGCGGGTGATCGAGCTGTGGAACCTCGTGTTCATCCAGTTCAACCGCGACATCGAGCAGGACGGCGAGGGCCGCCAGGTGCCGCGGCTCACTCCGCTGCCGGCCCAGCACGTCGACACGGGCATGGGCTTCGAGCGGCTGTGCGCCGTGCTGCAGGGTACCATCTCCAACTACGCCACGGATGTCTTCTCGCCGCTGTTCCGGGCGATCGAGCAGGAGACCGGTGCCGCCGGCTACACGGACCGCCTCGACCGGCCGGAGGACGTCGCCTACCGCGTGATCGCGGACCACCTCCGGGCGCTGGTCTTCGCGATCGCGGACGGCGCTCCGCCGAGCAACGAGGGGCGGGGCTACGTGCTCCGGCGGATCCTCCGGCGGGCCGTCCGCCACGGCCGGCAAACGCTGGGCGTGCCCGGTCCGTTCCTCTACCGCCTCGTCCCCACGGTGGTGGAGCAGATGCGCAGGGCGTACCCGGAGGTGAAGGAGGACCCCGGTGGCATGGCCGACCTGATCCGGGAGGAAGAGGAGACCTTCGGCCGCACCCTCGACCGGGGCATCGCGCTGTTCGAGGAGGCCGCGAGCCGGGCGAAGGAGAAGGCCGGCGAGGGCGGCGAGGTGGTCATCCCCGGCAAGGACGCGTTCGAGCTGTACGCGACCTACGGCTTCCCCATCGACCTCACGCAGGTGATGGCGGTGGAGCGGGGCATGCGGGTCGACACGGAGGGCTTCCAGGCGGAGATGGACCGTCACCGGGAGCTCTCCCGGGGCGGCGGTGACCCCGAGGCCCAGGCGAGAGACTCACTCGTCCGGGCGGTTCAGCAAGAGGGCCTCCCGGCGACGGATTTCGTCGGCTACGACCGGATGGCCGGGGAGGAAGCCGTCGCACGAGCGTTGTATGCCCGGCGGAACGACCACTACGAGCGGCGTCCCACGCTCCAGGTGGGCGAGCAAGGCGCGGTCGTCGTGGACTGCACGCCCTTCTACGCGGAGGCGGGAGGTCAGGTGGGCGACACGGGCACGATCCACTCGCGGCAGGGCGGCGTCTTCGCCGTGCGGGACACCATCCGCGTGGGGGAGACGATCTTCCACATCGGAGAGCTGGAGGAGGGGAACATCCGCCCGGGACGGGCTCCCTTCTCGGAGGAGGACTCTCTCCTCCTCGAGGTGACCCAGCCCAGGCGACAGCGGACGATGGTCCACCACACGGCCACCCACCTGCTGAACTGGGCGCTGCGGGAGGTCCTCGGCGATCACGTGGAGCAGAAGGGCTCGCTGGTGGACGCTTGGAAGACGCGCTTCGACTTCTCCCACCCCGACCCGCTCAGCGAGGAGGAGATCGCCCGGATCGAGCGTCTCGTCCGCGGCCAGGTCCAGCGGAACCTGCCCGTCTACGCGGGATACGCCGCGGAGCCCGACGCCCGGCGAATCAACGGCCTGCGTGCCGTCTTCGGCGAGAAGTATCCGTCGACCGTCCGCGTGGTCACGATGGGGGTTCCGCTGGAGAAGCTCCTCGCCAAGCCGCAGAAGGCGGACTGGCGGAAGTACCCCATCGAGCTGTGCGGGGGGACCCACGTGGGCCGCACGGCCGAGGTCGGTGCGTTTCGCCTCACCGCGGAGGAAGGGGTGGCCAAGGGGGTTCGTCGCGTCACGGCGGTGGGCGGCGAGGCCGCGACGGAAGCGGAGTCCGCGGCGAAGCTTCTCCTCGACCGCCTCGAGACCCTCCGCAACGAGCAGGGGGAGGCCCTCGAGCAGGGCCTCTCCGGCCTGTCGGAGGCGGTCCAGCACGCCACCGTGCCCCTCGCCGCGAGACGTCGGCTGCAGGAGGGCATGGCGGAGCTGCAAAAGGTGGCGAAGGACCAGAAAAAGGAAAAGAGCCGAGCGGTGGAAGGCGGCGTGGTGGACCACGCCCGTCGGCTCGCGGAGGAGGCCGCCGGGCCGTGCATCGTCGCGACCATCGACGGCGCCGATCAGAGGTCGCTCCGCAGCGCCGTGGATGTGATCCGGAAGAAGCGGCCCGAGGCGGCGATGCTCCTCGGCACGGTGGTCGACGGCAAGGTCGCGTTCGTCGCGGCCGTGCCCGATCCGCTGGTTCAGAAGGGGCTCAAGGCCGGCGACTGGGTCCGCGAGACCGCAAAGGTGGTCGGCGGCGGAGGAGGAGGAAAGCCGGATATGGCGCAGGCCGGCGGGAAGGACCCCTCGCGCATGGACGAGGCGCTGGAGACCGCCCGGCGCTTCGCCGACGAGACCGTCGGGTCGTAAACAGCCCGCGGCTTCCGCAGAACCCACACCGTTTGACCGTCCGATTTCGAAGGAGACGCACGTGTCACACGCTGGAACCACCCGACGCACGTTCCTGAAGCAAGCCGCGCCGCTGTCCGCCGCGGCGGTCGCCGCGCCCACTGTGGTCCCCGCCCGAGCGCTCGGGAAGGAGGGCGTGCCGCCGAGCGAGCGGGTGGCGATGGGGTGCATCGGCTACGGAACGCGCGGACGCTTTCTCCTCGGGCGTTTTCTCTCGCTGAAGGACGCCGAGGTGGTGGCGCTGTGCGACGTGGACCGACGCCATCTCGAGGCCGGAAACAAGCGGGTCGAGAAGGAGCGCGGCAGCGCCGCCGACACCCACCACGACTTCCGCTCTCTCCTCGACCGCGACGATCTCGACGCGGTGGCGGTGGCGACGCCCGACCATTGGCACGCGCTGATCTCCGTCGCCGCGGCCCAAGCGGGGAAGGACATCTACTGCGAGAAGCCGCTCGCCAACAGCGTGGTGGAGAGCCGGGCGATCCTCGACGCGGTCCAACGCCACGACCGGGTCCTCCAGGTGGGGACACACGAGCGGTCGCGGGACAACTGTCGCCGGGCGTGCGAGCTCGTCCGCGCCGGCCACATCGGAGAGCTCGAGCGGATCGACGTGCACCTGCCCACCAATCAGTCGCACCACAAGAAGGCCCAAGCCGTGGAGGGGATCCCCTCGCCGATGGCCGTGCCCGAGCCCTTCGACTACGACTTCTGGCTCGGCCACACCATGCGGGTGCCCTACACGGAGAAGCGCTGCCACTTCTGGTGGCGGTTCAACCTCCGCTACGGCGGGGGCGAGATGACCGACCGTGGGGCCCACGTCATGGACATCGCCCAGCTCGGCGCGGGGAAGGACGGCACCACGCCCGTGGCGTTCAAGGGCGGGGGCGAGCGCGATCCCGACAGCCTCTACGACACCTTCTGGAGCTACAACTTCGTCAACACCTACGCGGACGGGCTGAAGATGGTCGGGAGCAACAAGAGCCCCCGTGGCGTGAAGTTCCAGGGCAGCGAGGGCTGGATCTTCGTGCACATCCACGGGGGCAAACTCGAGGCCGACCCCGCGTCGCTCCTGAAGAAGAAGGTGGGCGACGACGCGTCCCTCGGGCGAAGCCCCGGCCACCAGCGCAACTTCCTGGACGCGGTGAAGCGAGAAGCCCAGCCCGTGGCCCCCGCAAGCGCAGGCCATCACACCGCGGTGATCTGCCACCTGAACAACATCGAGCGGCTGGCGTTCGATCCGAAGAAGGAGCAGATTCCCAACAGCGAGGCCGCCCACCGCATGCTCTCGCCCACGATGCGAGAGCCGTGGTCGCTGTGACGGGTGGACACCCGTCCGACGTCATGGCTTCGGACGGACCGCCGGTCGAGGCGCTTCGCTTCGACCGGGAACCGGGCACCGGCTTGATCCCGGTCCTCCCCACGGCTCTGGCGGGGTGGACCCCCTCGGCGGCTAGAACTGAAACTTCGGCTTCTCGGGCTCTTCCGGCTTCGGGGTATAGCTGAAGCGTTGGCCGCCGATGACGGCCTCGGCCATGAGGCCCTCGCTGCCCCGCTTGAAGATCGCCACACCCCGTGAGTAGTCCGCTTGGGCGGCGGCGCCGGCGGCCGCCGCCACCGCCGAGGCCTCGCCCGCGAAGTGGAGGTTGCCCCGCTTGAACTCCTCGAGCTTCTGCTTGGTCTTAAAGAAGATGAGCTCGGAATAGCTCTGTCCGCCGAGCTGAAAGCCGAGCGTGCCCTGGGTCAGCTCCGTGTAGCCCACGATCTCGCCGTCCTGGAAGAGCACGCCTTCGCCGTGGGCGCCGCCCACCCCCGCACCGCCCTTCGCCACGCTGGGAAAGACGGCGTATCCCGCCGCGGAGGCGAAGAACTTGTCCAGCGACGGGTCGATCTCCTTGTACTGCTTGACCACCGCTTTCGCTCGCTGCTCGAGGTCCGGCCGAGTCGCCTGACCGGTTGTCTCCTTGTAAGTGGAGCATCCCACGGCGGCGACCAGACACGCCACCACCGAAACGCCGAACACCGTCCGCTGGTCTCGCATCGGTGCCTCCTTTTCTTGAACCGCCCGCATCCTGCCTCGGGTTCGCTCGCGCCCCGCCCTCCGCGGTCTATCGTATCGTAGGAACGCGACGCCGGGACGCTGCCGGACGGAGAACGATGGAACGCCTGCCCGCCTACATCCTCGCCGGCGGAGGGAGCACCCGCTTCGGCGCCGACAAGGCGCGAGCGGTGGTGGACGGTGTCCCCCAGCTCCGCCGGCTCGCGGCCCTTCTCGAGCCGACCGCGGCCGAGGTTACGGTGGTCGCGGACCGCCCGGACAAGTACGCCGACCTCGGGCTCCGCACGATCGCGGACCGGTGGCCCGGACGGGGACCGATGGGCGGCCTCCACGCCGCCGTCGTCGACCGCCCCGAGGCAGGCTGGTTTCTCGCCGTCGCCTGCGACACGGTCGTCTTCCGACCGGAGTGGATGCATGGGCTGCTCGCCCGGTGCGATCGGCCCGGAGCTACGGCCGTCGCGTTCCGTCCGCAGCGATGGGAGCCGCTGCTCGCGGTGTACCACACCGCCGTTCGGCCGGAGCTCGAGGACCGTCTCCGCCGTGGCGACCGGGCGATGCAACGTCTCCTCGACGCGGTCGGCACCGCCACGCCGCTCCCCCCTGACTGGCCGCCGCTGCTCCAGATCAACACGCCCGAGGCCTACGCCCGCTTCGTCGGAACGCGAACCGGCTGAGCACGCGACCGTCGCGGCCCCCGCGGCCGCGTCAGTCCGTCTCCTTCTCCGGCACTTCCAAGGCGGGATAGCCGGCCCGCCGGCGGATCCAATTGATGGACGCGAGCACGCCGGTGCGTCGGACCACCCATCGCTGCAGCGGAAACTTGCCGGGGAAGTCGAGGAGGACCAGCGCAAGCAGGATTGTCAGCAGCCCTTGGCCGGGGAGGACGAGCATGGCCACGCCCGCCACCACGAGGATGACCCCGAGGAGGTTCTTCCCGACCATTCCCAGCAGCCACCAGACCGAGCGTTTTCGTGGTTGGCGGGGCGGGCGGTGCCGGCCCGAGAAGTAGCCCGTGGGGATACGGACGACGAGGAACGGAACGGCGACGGCTGTACCGACCAGCATCACAAGGGACCCGACGAACAGCCCTCCGAGCAGGACCGAATGGGCGTCGGCCCACTGCTGCACGGCCTCCTTCCACGGGAGGGGGGGTACGGGCAAGAGCTCTTCCATAGACGGCGAGTGTAGGAGTCGGCCCCTTCGCCAGCGCCCGCGAGAGCCGAGGAAGAGGAGCCGTTGACGAGAGCGGCTTGCGACAGCGCTTGGCCGGAGATACCTTCGCTTGCGAAGGGGGCGAGCTCGGGCGGCGCCCTCGTGAGGCCTCCAGCAGGAGCGAACCATGCATCAGCCGACGATGAGCCGACGACGCTTCGTCGGGGCGGCATCGGCCCTCGCCGCCGCCCCGATGTTCGTCCCCTCACGGGCGAAAGGCGCCAACGACCGCATCCAGTTGGGCTTCATCGGCATCGGGAAGCAGGGTCAGTACCACGTCGGCCGCCTCCGCCACCGCGACGACGTCGAGATCCGCGCGGTCTGCGACGTGTACAAGCTCTCCCGCGACCAGGCGCTCGAGAAGATCCGCAGCGCCGGCGGCGACCGCGACAAGGGCGTCGACGCGTATGTCGACTTCCGCGACGTGCTCGCCCGCGACGACATCGACGCGATCCTCACCGCCCCGC
>CAZQQP010000052.1:8297-17159 GCA_964595475.1 uncultured Planctomycetaceae bacterium
GGCAAGGACATCTACTGCGAGAAGCCGCTGTCGCTGACCATCCACGAGGCGTGGGCCATGGTGGACGCGGTCCGCCGCCACGATCGCGTCTTCCAGACGGGCTCGCAGCAACGCTCCTCGGGCAACTTCCGCTTCGGCTGCGAGCTCGTCCGCAACGGCTACATCGGGGACGTCAAGTGGGTGCACGTCAGCGTCGGTGGGCCGTCCCGCTACTGCACCCTGCCCGCGGAGACGCCGTACGACGGCCTCGACTGGAACCGGTGGGTCGGCCCCGCGCCGTGGCGGCCGTTCCACTCCGTCCTGCGCCCGCCCCACAACAACTCCTTCCCGCGTTGGCGGTCGTATCGCGACTACTCGGGCGGGGGGATGACGGACTGGGGAGCCCACCACTTCGACATCGCTCAGTGGGGGCTGGGGATGGACGGGTGGGGCCCCGTGGAGATCTACCCACCGGAGGCGGAGGGATATGAGACGCTGACCTACCGCTACGCCAACGGCATCGAGATGTACCACAACGAAGCGCGAGGCACCAAGGCGGACGGCGTGCGGTTCACGGGGACGGACGGGAAGGTGGAGGTGAACCGCGGCCACCTCCGCACGTGGCCGGAGTCGCTGAAGGGGATCGACCTGAAGCCGCAGGACACGCGGCTGTATCGGTCACCGGGTCACCACGAGGACTGGCTCCGGGCCATCCGCTCCCGGAAGCGGCCCATCTGCGACGTGGAGGTCGGAGCGAGCTCCGTGACGGTGTGCCACCTGGGGAACATCGCGTATTGGCTGGGCCGTCCGCTCCGCTGGGACCCCGGCGCCAAGCGCATCGTCGGCGACGGGGCGGCCGATCGGATGCTCGACCGGGCCAAGCGAGAGCCATGGCGGATCTGAGCGAGCCCACCGTTCCGAGGAGGTCGGCATGAGGGAAGACCACGCGCTCGCGGCGAGGGTCGGTTTCGTAGGCCTTTTCTCGCTCCTCCTCCCGCTTGCTCCGGCCGCCGCCGGAAAGGAGCCGGCCGAGGCGTTGGCGGACTACCGCCCGCCCGAGGCGGCGGAGGCGAGCGACTGGCCGGACGACCGCCTCGCCCGCTTCCTCGTGGATCTGCGGAACTTCGTCTACGACCACCACACCGTGACCGACGCCGACCGCCTGATCTACGGGTTGACCTACGAGTTCTACAAGGACGGAAAGCAGATCCAGGCGATGGGCCTCGACTCCATGCACGACGGAGCCTGGTTCGTCGACGCCCTCTTGACGGCGGAGCTCGCGCAGCCCGGCAAGGACCATCTGGAACGAGCCCGTCGCTACCAGATTCCCTTCTACACGAACGTGGCCAACCACAGCGACGAGCTCTTCCCGAACATGGTGAACAAGAGCCGACAGGACCGCACCCCGATCGAGGAGCCTATAAAGGGTTGGGTGCCGCGTGGGTGGGACGACGGCCTCGGGTACGACCGACTCGGAAACCGCTACCGGTCCGGCGACTATCGCCACGCGGACCGGGGCACGATCGTGCGGAAGGACGGCGAGTTCCGGTATTGCTACGACCTTCCGTCCAACCACCTCGCTCAGGACCTTGTGAACATGTACCTCGACGTGTGGCTGACCACACGGAATGGCCGGGCTCGGGAGGCGGCGAAGCACGTCCACCGCTATCGAAAGGAGCACTTCCGCTCCATCCCGGCGATCGCCCGGTCCGTGGAGTACATGGACGGCGACTCGACGTATCCGAGCGAGCCGCCGGGGCTTCGGCCGAAGGCGGCCCGTTGCTACTACGGCGGTCTCCACCGCTTCCAAAAGCGGCGGGTGCGCACCCACAACGACAACCTGGGCTGGGCCTACCGGCGGGCGACGGCACGCCACGTGGTCACGGGCGACGTCCCGCCCGCCTTCATGTGGAATGTCGCTTGGCAGGTCCACGCGGCGGCGGCGACCACGGAGCGCTTCTACGACGGCCGGCGGTGGCCCGCGGGCTTCTGGCTGTTCCACCGCGTGCGTGTGGGGACCGACGAGGGCACGGGCAAGCTCAACCGCTACCTCTCCGAGGGCGAGGGCCCGGCGCGAATCGGCACGCGGGGCATCCAGCTCTCCGCCCTCGGCGCCGCGACGCTTCCCATGCTCCGGGCCCACCCGGAGGTCTGGCAGCGGCCGCACCGCCAAGGCCACGCGGGCGAGCCGCTGGTGCGGATGGTCGACGCCTGTCCGGCGACCGACGGCGAGCGGGAAGGCGTCTATGACGGCTCGGCGCAACTGAAGCGATCCGACACGCGGGTCGCGATGGTGAGCGACCCGAAGCATCTCCACCTGCTCGTCCGGTCGACCCGGGACCGCGTGCGGGTGGCGGTCGAGCCGGCGGGGTCAAAGCAAAAAGGGGGGAAGGGAATTTTCGAGGTCCGATCGACCGGCGAGGTCACTGCGAGCAACGGCGACGGAGAGAAGCTCCTGAGCCGCTCCGCGTTCGCGGCGGGGGACCCGTGGACCGCGGAGCTGCGGGTTCCGTATACCGCGGTCCCTCCGCAGGCGCGGTGGATCAACGGGGTGGACCACGGGCGGTACGACGTGACGATCGGCGAGTCGACCGTGACGGTCTACCTCCTCAGCAAGCCCGAGCGGATCATCCGCCGGCTCGAGCGTCTGGCCCTCGGGACCATCGACAACTGGCACGAGGTCTGGGAGGACAGCGGCGTGCTTCCCGGCGCCATCCAAAGCGGGTCGCGGGAGCCCACGCCGCATTGGGGCACCAGCGAGCTCGGCGGCTACGCGCACCTGATCACGACGATCGCCATGGTCCTCCTCGACCGGTCCGGGACCAGCGAGTGGGAGGCCCTCGACGAGCGCTTTCCGGCGGAGCCTCGGCCGGCGCCGACCCTTCCAGCGTCGGTGCTCGACCGGCTGGGCTTGCAGCGGTCCGGAGCAACCGATCGCTGAGGACGCCATTTCCTGTTCCGCGCGTCGGCAAGGGCTACACGGGAAAGAGGTCGCGGACGGGCGCGTGTATCCCGGAGCGTGATCGATAACCCGCCGGCGTCCGCTCGCGAACCTCTTCACGGATCAGCTGAAGTGAAGCACCGTGGATCGGGACATCCACGGCAGCCCTGCCGCGTCGGGCCGGATCCTCGTGGTCCTCCGCGGATGGGACCGCCGCTACGGCTGAGGCGCCGCCACGGACGATTCCCGGCCCACTTCCTCGAGCGCCTTCCCGACGCCGTGGGTGAGGCCCACGTCGATGCCCACGGTGAGGAAGGAGTAGCCCTGGTCGAGCGGCCAGAGGTCCGCCCGCGTGGTGTACGCGTCCACGGGGATGTCCCAGATCCTCGCCGCGGTGAACGGCGCCCAGCCCAGTTTTCCGCGTGGCTTCGGATGGGCCGCTCCCTCCTCGGGCGGATATCGCATGGCCCGGACCGCTTGGCGGGCCTCCTCGGCCGAGTCGACGTGAGGCACCATCAGGCCGAACGCCCCCGCGTCGAGGGCCTGCTTGACCATCCACTGGTTCTCCCGGATGTCGCCGCCCTCCGCCGTATGCGGACCAGCGGCGCGGCGCGAAAGCCCGCGGGCGTTCGCATGTTGCGGATGAACTGGCGGACGGACTCCGTGTCGAAGGGGTGGTGCTCCGTGTCGATGACCACGAAGTCGAGCGGCGAACGGCCGAGGGCGTCCGCGTTCAGCATGTCCCGGTCCAAGGAGACGATCCCGATCGCGGGCTTGTCCGCGGCGAGCTGCTCGATGGCCGGGTTCATCCGGGTGGTCTCCTCCGGCGCTTCGGCCGCCGCGGCCGTCCCGCTCGACAGCAGGCCCACGCCCAGCGCGAGCGAGAGAAATCCTCGCCGAGCCGTCCGGATCGCGTCTCTGACCCTCCAATGTCGCATGGGGGTGTTCTCCAGTGCGCGGATGACGGTCGAAGGCGCCGCCGTCGACGCCTGCGACGATCCGACCAGACGTCCCCGATGGCGGGGAGCCGTCCATCGATTACAATCGGCGGCCTCTCACCGAAAGGAACCGCCGATGCGTCAAGGGCTCTTCTTCCTGCTCGTGTGCGGGCTTCTCCTCCCCGGCGCCGTCTCGGCCGCGGACTGGCCGCAGTGGCGGGGGCCGGAGCGGGAGAACCGAAGCCCCGAGACGGGCCTTGCGGACCAGTGGCCGGAGGACGGCCCGCCCGTGAAGTGGCAGGTGGACCACGTGGGCAAGGGCTTCTCGTCGCTGGCGGTTGTCGGCGACCGCATCTACACGATGGGCGACCTCCGCGGCGTGGAGCACATCCTCTGCCTCGACGCGAAGGACGGGTCCATCATCTGGGCGAAGCAGCCGGCGCCGCTCCGGGCCGAGCTGAAGAAGGCGGTCGCCAGGATCCTCGACCGCGCCGATCGCGACGGCGACGGCGTGGTGGGACGCGTGGAGGCGATCCGACGCATCGGCCGTCGCGTCTTCGAGTACGAGCGACAGGGGGAGGGGAAGGCCAAGGCGATCGCCCGGGAGCGGGCGGACGCGGTGGTGGAGGGGCTCGACCAAAACGGCGACGGCGTGCTCTCCTATCCGGAGGCGGCGGGGCGGATCCGCCAACGCTTTCGCCAGATCGACCGCAAATCGAAGGAGGCGAGCGTCAAGAAGCTCGCGAAGAAGCGCGTGGCGGCGCTGTTCGAGAAGGTGGACAAGGACGGCGACAGCAAGATCACGAAGAAGGAGGCCAAGGGGTCCTTCATCCGCGGCGCGTTCAAGCGGGCCGACAAGAAGAAGGACGGCAAGCGCGACGGCGCGGTCACCCGGTCGGAGGTGCGGGCGTATCTCCTGCGTTTCGAGCCGGGCCACGACGGGCGGATCGCCCCGGAAGAGCTCGCGGGCTTTTACGCGAAGCGCTATCCCCGTCGGGACGGCGTCATCACGAAGAAGGAGCTCCGCGGATACAAGGGCGGCTATCGAAACGGGCGGGGCGACGGTCCCCGGGGGACCCCGACCGTCAAAGGCGGACGGGTCTACTCCGAGGGGGGCCGCGGCGACGTCTCCTGTCTCGACGCCAAGACGGGCGAGACGCTCTGGCACGTGAGCCTGACCGAGGATCTCGGCGGGAACACGCCCGGGTGGGGCTACAGCGAGTCGCCGGTCGTGACGGACCAATGGGTGATCGTCACGCCGGGCGGATCGCAGGGGACCGTCGCCGCCCTCGACAAGAAGACCGGCGAGGTCGTCTGGCGGTCGGAGGGGACCACGCAGGGGGCGGGCTACAGCTCCCCGCAGGTGGCGACCCTCGCCGGGAAGAAGCAGGTGGTTCAGTTCGCCTCGGAGTCGCTGTTCGGCCTCGACTACGGCACGGGCGAGCTGCTGTGGAGCTACAGCGGGGCGAACAACGGGGTGGCCAACATCTGCACGCCCGTGGTCTGGAAGGACCACGTCTTCGCGTCCAGCGCTTACGGCACGGGCGGCGGCCTCGTGAAGGTCCGAAAGACGAAGGAGGGCTTCGAGGCGAAGGAGGTCTACTTCAAGGACAAGATGGCCAACCACCACGGTGGCCTCGTCCGCGTCGGGGACCACCTCTACGGCTTCGGGCGGGGCGGGCTCATCTGCATGGATTACCTGAGCGGCGAGATCGCCTGGACCGCCCGTTCCGTGCGGAAGGGGTCGGTCATCTTCGCCGATGGCATGCTTTACCTCCTCGGCGAGCGACACGAAGTGGCCCTCGCCGAGGCGACGCCCGCCGAGTACCGCGAACGCGGGCGGTTCGAGATCGAGGACCTCGGCCGGCCGAGCTGGGCCCACCCCGTCATCGCGGACGGAACGCTCTACATCCGAAATCTTCAGCGGCTGACCGCCTATGACGTCCGGGGGACGGCGACAGCCGAAAAGCGTTGAGAAAGAGAGGGCCGAATGCGTCGGAGAGCGATCTTGTCCTTCACGGCGGCCACGGTCGTCCTCGGCGGTGTGCTGCTGTCAGGCTCCGGCTGTGACGCGAGGCCGTCGCTCGTGGAGGACCGCCGGGCGCCGGCGTTCCGGAAGCGCCTGCGGGAGAGGCGGGACGGCGACGCGACGGGGTGGCCCGAAAAGGGGCCGGCGGAGCAGCAGCCAGGCGCGAAGCGATAACGGCGTTCGCCGCGCCCGACCCGCGTTATGTCAGGACCCGCTGCAGGCTGTGCTCTACGATTCGTCGATGTCGATCGCCGACCGGCCAGTCCGTTCGATGGTTCCGCCGCTGGAGAGCGGCGACCGCTTGCTCCGGGGCGAGTTCGAGCGGCGGTACGAGGCGATGCCTCATTTGAAGAAGGCCGAATTGGTCGACGGGGTCGTCTACGTGCCATCGCCGACGCGCCACGCGGAGCACGGAGCGCCGCACGCGGATGTGATCGGTTGGCTGACCCTCTACCGCGCTCGGACGCCGGGCGTCGAGGTCGGCGACAACGCGACGCTCCGGCTCGACATCGACAATGAGCCTCAGCCGGACGCGCTCCTCCGGCTGCCACCGGAGCTCGGTGGCCGGTCGCGGATCGACGAGGATGGCTACGTCTCCGGGCCGCCAGAGATGATCGTCGAGGTGGCCGCGTCCTCCGCGAGCTATGACCTGCACGACAAGCTCCGCGCTTATCGCCGCAACGGGGTTCCGGAGTATCTGGTGTGGCGGGTTCTCGACAACGCTCTGGACTGGTTCGTGCTCGAAGCGGACGCCTATCGGCGACTCGAGGGGGACGATCAGGGTGCTCTCCGCAGCCAGTGGTTTCCCGGCCTCTGGTTGGCCCAAAGCGCGTTGTTGGCGCGGAACGTCTCGGCGGTTCTCGCGACCCTCGAGAACGGGCTGTGCTCCGCCGAACACGCCCGTTATGTGCAAGACCTCGAAGCCCGACGCACCCCCAAGACGTAATCAATAGAGCACGACGAAGCCGCCGGGCCGCGCGAGGGCCGTGACGAGGCTCCACCTGGCCGCCTCTTCTCGCCGGGCGTGGGCCGCGTCGAGCGGCTCGCCGCCGCTGTAGACCTGCCAGGCGACGCGTCCACGCTGGTTCCAGGTCATCCCCTCCGTCCACGCGAAAAGCACCCGGCCGGCGTCGTCCGTGGCCACCACCGGATCCTTTCTCGACGCCGGCTCCCCCTCGGCTGGAGGCCGCCGTTCGGCGTGCGGCGGACCTCCACGAGCGACCCTCCATCCGGCGTTCCGAAGCAGCGGAACCGCGAAGGTCGCTGGTATCCACGTTGGCACGACTTGCAAGCAGGGGCAACCTCCTTGCTTTGGCGTGGGCCTCGACCCATTTGCGATCTCCCGTCGGCCGCAGACGCCGCCATTTGCGGATGTTGCGCCTGTTTGAACATCGGCCCCGCATCTCATCGGTGCCTCGGCGGAAGCGGACTTCCGCCTTGGCACCGATGAATAGGCTCAACTTATTCTTTTCCGCCTACTTATTTTCAGTATGCTCGGCGAGAAGGAATCGCCCACGCCTGGCCCTCGGATCCTCGGGCGGCTTGCCGAGAAAGAAACAGGTCTGCACGATGGTGACGGGTGACGATCGCTCAACGACGGAAGGAGAGCCGATGAGATCGCGTCTGACAGCCCTCGCGGCGATCGCGAGCGTCGCTCTCGGATCCAGTCTCGCTCAGGCGTCCCAGCCCAACATCGTCGTGTTCCTCACCGACGACCAGGGCTACGGCGAGCTCGGGTGCTACGGCCATCCAACCATCGAGTCGCCGAACATCGACCGCCTCGCGGCCGAGGGCATGCGGTTCACCCAGGCCTACGCGGCGAGCAGCGTGTGCTCGCCCAGCCGCTCGGCCATCCTGACCGGCCGAACGCCGTATCGCAACGGCGTCTACCGATGGGTCCCCTCCGGCAGCCAGGTCCATCTCCGGTCGAGCGAGATCACCCTCGCGGAGCTCCTGAAGAAGGAGGGCTACGCCACCTGCCACGTGGGAAAGTGGCACCTCACGGGCAAGTTCAACACGGAGAAGCAGCCCCAGCCCGACGACCAGGGCTTCGACTGGTGGCTCGCCACGCAGAACAACGCCCGGCCGTCCCATCGCTTCCCGAAGAACTTCGTCCGCAACGGGGAGCCGGTCGGGAAGGTGGATCAGTACTCCAGCCATTTCATCGTGGGCGAGGCCATCCGCTGGCTGAAGGACCACCGGCCGTCGGACCGCCCCTTCTTCCTGACGGTCTGGACCCACGAGATCCACCGGCCCGTGGCGAGCGCGGAGCGCTTCAAGAAGAAGTATCCGAACCAGCAAGGCCAGACGAAGACCTACTACGCCAACGTCAGCCAGCTCGACGCGGCGCTCGGCAAGCTCATGGACACGCTCCGCGGCATGGGGGAGGCCGACGACACGCTCATGTTCTTCACCTCGGACAACGGGCCGACCGGCGGTGGGCCGCAGCGGCGAAAGCACTACACGGGCGGCCTCCGCGGCAACAAGCGGGACCTCTTCGAGGGAGGCATCCGCGTGCCGTTCATCGTCCGCTGGCCCGGCAAGGTGCCAAAGGGTGAGGTCAGCGACCAGCCCGTCATCGGCACGGACATCTTCACCACGGTGTGCGACGCCGTGGGCATCTCGGTCCCCACGGACCGGACCATCGACGGCGCGTCCCTCCTCCCGGCGTTCAAGGGAGACCGCGTCGACCGCGAGATCCCGCTGTACTGGCGGATGGGCGGGAGCCAACCCTTCCAGATCGCGATGCGCGACGGCCGTTGGAAGATCCTCGCCACGGACGACCTCGATACCTTCTCGCTGTTCAACCTGGAGGCCGACCCCGACGAGTCCGAGGAGCTGTCGAAGGAGCGTCCGCAGGTCCTCCAGCGCATGCGGAAGCGGCTCGTGGGCCTCAACAGCCGGATCGAGGAGGAGGGGCCGGACTGGTGGAGGCAGGACCCCGACGAGGGATACTCCACCGCGCTGCCCCTCCC
>CAZQQP010000052.1:17169-20385 GCA_964595475.1 uncultured Planctomycetaceae bacterium
CGAAGGGCGAGGACCGCGTCGGCTACGGCACGGTCCGCGGCGGCGTCCTCACCGACCACGCCCTCGGCTACAAGCTGAAGGCGCCCGACGGCGAGGCGGTCGCGATGCGGCCCCTCGACAAGCCCGTCCGCGACCGGGCGACCTTCACGGTGAAGTACCGAACGGTGGTGGATCAGCGCATCCGCAACGCCATGTTGACGCTCGGGAAGGAGGCCACCAACGACGGCTTGAAGGTGGGCACCGCCATCGGCTTGGGTCAGCACGTGATCTTCTCGGGCAATTGGGGACGGTTCACGGCCACGGCGAGGCCGGAGAATTTCGACCCCTCCAAGACCTTCCACCTGAAAGTGACCGTGGACGTGGACAGCGGCCGGGCGATGGCGTCGGTCGACGGCCAGACCCTCAAGGCCCGCTTGCCCCGCCACCTCGACGCGATCCGCCACGTCGGCTTCTATACGAAGCAAACCGCGAGCGCCTTCTCCCGCGTCGAGGTGGAGCGAGCGCCGTAGGCGGCTCAGATCCGGATGAAGATCCGTCGCCAGTAGAGCCACCCGCAGACGGCCCAGAGCACCGCGAGGACGGCGACGGCCTCCACGATCGGGCCGTACGCCCCGCCCCCGATGCTCCGGCCGACCAGGTTCTCGATGCCCGCGGCCACGTCGTCGGCGAGGAGGCCCTGCATGAGGTACATGGTGATCGGGTTCATCCCGACGACCCCCAGCGGAAGCGTCCATGCTCGCCACCCGCGGACGTCGATGAGCCAGTAGAAGGCCGTCAGGAGCCAGAGCACCCACGCACCGCTGAACAGCACCCACGAGGACGTCCACAGCTTCTTGACGATGGGGCTGACCGTGTGGCCCGCGAGCACGCCGAGGGTGAGGCAGAGGAGGCCGCCGAGGAGAAGACGGCGGCACTTCTCCCCCGGGGGCCGCTCCGAGCGGAGGAGCTGGCCGGCGAGCACGCCGACGAGCATCGTGCCCATCGACGGCACGAAGTTCAGCGTGGTATATCCGCCGGAGTGATACTCGAACGGCTCCTTCCGGGGAAAGAGGTTCAGGAACCAGCGGTCGAACGCGGCGAACGCGTTCGCGTTCTTGGTCCAGTGGGCGAAGAGGCCGCTCCGGTCGATGCCGGTCGTCTGGAACCAGTTCGCGGCCACGCCCACGGACTCGGGCTCGAAGCCGGGCCCCGGCGCCGGGTAGAGGACGAAGGCGAGCCACGTGCCCACGAGGATGGCGGCGAGGGCGGTGAGCTGGAGCCCCCACCGCTGGCCGAGAAGGAGGAAGACCAGCCAGTAGCCGAGGCCGATCTGGCTCAGGACGTTGGTGAAGCGCCAGCTCGGGCTGAAGAAGAACACGCCGAGGAGGACGAGGATCAGCGACCGACCCACCGCGTGGCGGAGCTCCTGGCCGAAGGCATGGCCCGCCTCCCGCCGCTTGGCGTAGGAGAAGGGCATCGCCACCCCGACGATGAAGATGAACGCGGGCTGGATCATGTCCCAGAAGCTGAAGGCGAGGACGTGATCGTGGCTGATCCACTTGGTGTGGCGGAACTGGGCGCCGAGCGTCTCCCAGACGGCGCTGTCCACGTTCTCGGCGACCGCCGCGATGCCGAAGCCGCTCGCCGCGAGCACCACCATGATGAGGCCGCGATACGCGTCGAGCGAGACGAGCCGCCCCGGGTGCCCGGCGACGGTCGACGATCCGGTCGGCGTGTCTCCGTGGGACTTGGCCATCACGACCTCGACACTTGGGGTTGGCCCTCCGGCGGCTCTACTCGCCGCGGCGGTGGAGGAACGCGAGCAGATCTCGAATCTCCCCGAGGGTCATCTGCTTCAACAGCCCCGGCGGCATCAGCGACTGGTCAAGCTCCTCGCGTCGGGTGATCTTCGCCGTGGGCACGCGGAAGGTCTTGCCGTCCGCACCGCGGTAGACCTCGCTTCCCGATCCCTTGCGAAGGGGAAGGCCGACGTACGTCTTCCCGTCCTCCGTCTCGATGGACCAGGGGGAATACTGCGGGGAGAGCCCCTCGGACGGCCGCAGCAGCGACCGGAGAAGCGCCTCCCGGCTCGCCGTCCGGCCGATCCTCGAAAGGTCCGGCCCCACCCGCGTGCCGCGTCCGGCCATCCGATGGCAACGTCCGCACGTGCCCACCTTCGGGTGGAAGAAGATCCGCCGGCCCGCTTGCGGATCCCCGTCCCGGCCCACCTTCTCGAGCCAGACGTCGGCCTTTTTGGACTGCGGGTGATCGCGAAGCGGCTTACCGAGGACCCGCCGCACCGCGGGCCGGTCCGCGGGGTGGGCCTTCGCCACGCGTCGCAGGGCCGCTTTCTGCGAGGCGTCGAGGGAGACGCCGACGAGGGCTCGAAGGGCCTCGGCACGGAGCGCCGGGCGATCGCTGTCGGCGAGCCGCAGCAGCTGTGACAGGTGCTTCTCCGGCGCGTGGGCCATCCCCACGATCGCTTCCGCACGGAGGAGCGGTCGGTGCTCCGGGTTTCCCGCGAGGCTCGCGAGCCGCTCCTGCTTCCCACCGGGTGACGCCCTCGCGGCGCGGACGGCCTCGAGGCGGAGCCGAGCGGAGGGCTGATCCATGAGCGCCCGGAGCCGCTTCTCGGAAAGGCTCGGGAGCAGGCGCAGGGCCAATGCTCGCACCTGCGTGGGCGTTCCCGTGTCGAAGGCGTACTTCTTCAGCCGCTTCGGATCGGGACGCCACGCCGGCGACCGGAAGCCGGTGTTCTCGGACTCGAGCCGGTGGAGGGCCGCGAGCGCACCCTTGAAGGTGCGCAGCGTGAGCCCCGGCGCCTGCAACGAGCGGCGGATGCGATCGCGGTGGGCGGTGAGCCGCCGGTCGGCCACCCACTTGTACGCGGCGAACCGGACGGTCGGCGACGGGTCCTCCAAGAAGGTGGGGAGGGCTTGCTTCGCCTCGGGCACTTCGCTCTTCTTCAGCGCCGTGAGGATGCCCGCCCGCGTCCGGGCGCTTTCCGCCTGTCGCCAATCGGTGTCGAGAAGGGCGTCGGGCATCCGCCGCAGCGCCTCGATCGCGGCGTTCCGGATGTACGGGTCGTCGCGGTCGAGCGCCTCGATCAGACGCGGCAGATGCTCTCGGCCCAGCCGCCGGAGGACGGCGGCCTCCACCGCCGGGGGCGTCTCGGGCCCGAGGAGGCCCGCCACCTCCTCTCCCCGCTCGCCGAGGCGGCGAACGGCCATGACGCGG
>CAZQQP010000053.1:0-20290 GCA_964595475.1 uncultured Planctomycetaceae bacterium
GCCTATACGCCAAAGCGAGGAGCGGGAAGCCTCCTTGCTTGGGCGTGGGCCTCGAGCCATTTGCGATGCCCCGCCGGCCACAGCTCCCGGCATTTGACGACGTTGCGCTTGCTCGATCATCGGCTTCGCCGTCTCATCGGTGCCAAGGCGGAAGCCGACTTCCGCCTTGGCACCGATGAATAGGCTCAACGTATTCTTTTCCGCCTCCTTAGCGGCGCCACACGGTCCACGAAGGCCGACCCGCCGTCGCTTCACCTCACCGCCGCGAGTGGTGGCGCCGTCCGCGTGGCTCGTACAGGAATGAGGGGACCGACCCCACGACCGGGAAAGGGGGATCCTGTGGCGGGTGCGGAGCACGTTCACTCGCCCCCGCAGTGCACCGCGCCCGCCCCGTCGCTGCGGCCGGCCCGCCGGCCGCAGCGCTTTGATGCGCCATCCGATCGGTGCTCCGTCGCTTGGAATGGTCCGTTCGTGAGCGGAGCGTGGCGGGTTCCACGCGCCTCACGGCGACCGTCGGCCCGCCCGATCGCTGTGGAGACGGTCGAGGATGATGGGGATGGCGGGCGCCGGCTCGTCCCCCCCGCCCGCGTCCTTGCGGATCATGGACACGTGGTTGGCGTCGACGACGACGTGGTCTTCCACACCCTCGAGCCGCGTGGACGCGAGCGGCACGATGCCGTCGCCGACCCCTCGGGCGGCTTTCGCCGCGAGCTCCTCCACCCGCCCGATCCACGGCGCCGCCGCGTCCGGAAGTGTCTCGCTCATCGCGTCCGCCATGTCGGCGAGCTCGCCGCGGTCGAACGGGCTCGCCCGCCCCGCGACGATCGTCATCTTCACCCCTTTCGGCCGCGGCTGGCCGTTAAGTCGCCTCAGAAAGTCGCTGCGGGGGAGCAGGTTCACCTTCGCGGCGCCCGTGCCGTCGAGGATGGGTCCCAGCGGGCGGCCCTCCCCGCGCACGGTCTCCTCGAGTTGCTCCCGGATCTCCAAGAAGAAGCGGAGATGCGCCATGGGCGTCCCATGGTTGGGCGTGCCGAGCATGATCAGCCGCTCGACCGCCGGGAGCGCTTCGCCGCCGTCGCCGTCGCTCGCGTAGTGCTCCTCCGCGGCGACCGTGGCCCGGGCGACGAGGCCCCCCATCGAGTGACCGACGAGGCTCACCCGGTCCGTCCCGGCGTCCCGCAGCCGCCGCAGCGCTTTCCCCAGTCGGTCGGCGGACTCTCGGATGGCCTGGTCGTCGGGATAGCGAAAGCGATACGGCGTGTGGCCCGCCTCACGGAGAAAGGGGACGAGGTCCACCCACACGGTGCCCGGATCGTCGAGGCCGTGGACGAGGACGACCACGTGGTCGGGCGGGTCGGCCTTCTCCAGCGGCACCCGCCCGTCGCGGCGGGCGGCGAACAGCCCGTAGCGCCGTCGCGCCCGCTCGATCGCTCCGTCGAGCCACCGCTCGAGGAAGGCCTTGAGCGCCTGCCGGACCTCCTTTTCGTTCTCGCGAAGCTTGTCGCGGTGGACCACCAATGCGAGCTTGTCCTCGCTCCGCTCGAACCGAACCACGCCCTGGGTGGTCCGTCGGAGCGCCTCGAGCACTGTCTTCCCCGTCGTTCCGTCGACGCGGACATCGAGGTCCACGGCGCCGCGGGCGTCGACGTCGGACAGCCCCACGCCCTTTGCAAGGGACTGAAGGAGTCTCCCGACGTCGACCTCGCCATCCTCGAGGGGGATCTCCACGCGGTGGGTCCGCGCCGACGACGGACCGGTCGCCTTCTCTTCCGCGTGGACGACCTGCGGCCCCGTCACCACGACGAGCAAAACGGCAAGCGTTGTGGCCCGGTAGAAGCCGAAGCGTTTCATCAACGCCCCTTTCATGCAGCGTCCTCCGACGCAGTATAGCCCCCGCTACGCGGCGCCTCGTCCCGCCTGGAGCAGCTCGAGGGTGTCCCGCCGGGCGACGTGGGCCGCGGGCCCGAGGCTTGCGATCACCGCCACCCCGACAGTCGCCGCGACGCCGACCGCGATCGGAACGAACGGGATCTCCGTCGGCGCCGCGTAGCCGACGAGGTCCTTCGCGAGCTCCGCCGCGTCGACGGTCATGATCGTTCCTCCCGCGAGGCCGAGGACACACGCGGCTCCCGCGAGCACTACGGCCTCCGCGAAGGTCAGCCGGACGAGGCCCCAGCGGGTGAGCCCCACGCTCCGGAGAATCCCGAGCTGCCACTGTCTCGACCGGATGTTGGCCATCAGCGTGTTGGCCACCCCCAGCGCCGCGATCGCCAGGGCGGCGTAGGCCACGGTGCTCAGAAGGTTCACGAGGTGACGCATCGACGCGTCGAGCTGCCGCTTCAGCTTCCGCGCATCGGCCACCAGCAGCATCCCCGGCGCAAAGGCCTTCTGAATCCTCTTCCGAAGGGTCTCCACCGACACGCCCGCTTCCGTGTTCATCGCGAAGATCTGGATGGACTCCACCCCGAAGTCCCGCCGGGCGTTCTCCAGCGACCCCACCACACTCCCCGCCGTCCACTTTTGGAACTCCGTCCGGATCTGAAACAGCCGAGCCAGACTGGCGACGCCGACGGGGCGGTACACCCCCGCGATCTCGTAGGTGACCTTGTCGCCGTCCTCCCGCTGAAACGCGATCGTATCACCCACGCCGAGGCCCTCCGCCTCCTTGAACGCCTCCGAGACGACGACGAAGCGTCCCCGCTTCAGCCGTCGGACGGCGCTCTCGATGGACCCCTCGACGAACTCCAGCTCCACCATGCCGCCGTCGTCGCCCGCCGCCGCGAAGGCCTTCTCGGGGTCGACGCCGAAGAAGACCGTCGCCTCGGGCGACGCGACGAGGCCGCCGAGCTGGAAGAAGGAGCTTCCGAGCTCGGGACGGACCTTGGCCACCGGAAGCACCTCTCCGCGCTCGACTCCCTCGATCCGGCCGAGCCGACCGGCCTCGTCGGGGCTCAGGCCGAACGGCGCGTAGGCCAGGACGTCCGGGAAGCGTTTGGGTAGCTCCCACCCGGTCAACGCGGTCCGCCCGCGCACCTGGAGCACGACCAGCGTCGCCAGGCCCACCATGAGGGCGGCGGCGGTGCCCGCGGCCCGCCACGGTCCGTTGCTCACCTGCCGTCGAAGGAGGGCGGGGTTGCACCGGAGGACCGCCGCCAGCGGTCGGGCGAGCGCCCGTTCGAGGCCGGTGACCAGCAGAGGCGCGACGAGGAACAGACCGACGACGAGGGAGGGCAGGCCCACGGCGAAGTGGAGGGCCATGCGCGTGGCCTTCCCGAGGCCGGGACTAAAGACGAGGGCCGGGTCCACCGCGATCAGCAGCAGACCGCCGGCCGCGGCGAAAAGGGGCACCCTCGTCGACGGAGGTCGGCCGAGCGGCGCCATCGCGGCCAGCGGGTCCGTCCGCCCGGCGCTCCACGCCGGGAGGGCCGCGGCGAGCAGGGAACAAACAAACATGCCCACGCCGCCGAAGAGAGCGCCCCGTGCGCTCACCACGGCCCCGGCGACGAAGAGGTCCGGATACGCCGCGGCCAACGTCTCCACCCATCCCCAACCGAGGAGCACGCCGAGCCCCACGCCGACGCCGCCGAGGATCGCCGCCTGCCCGAGCACCATGGCCGCGACCTGCCCTCGATACGCGCCGAGGGCCCGGAGCATACCGAGGGTGCGCTGGCGCTCGGCGACACCCATGCTCAGCGTGGAAAAGACGATGAACAGCCCCGCGAGCATGGCGACCGTGCCGCCGAGGTACGTCAGCAGCTCCACCAGCTCCAGGTTGCGGTCGATGATCCGCCGCTGCCGCTCCTTGGTCTTGAGTGCCACGTCGGCTCCGAGCCGCCGGCGGGCACGCTCGACGAAGGCGGACGGGTCCACGCCCCGCTCCAGCTCCACGCGCACTTCCGTGATCCGATCCGTCTCGCCGGCCAGCTTCTGGGCCGTCTCGAGCGGCAGGTAGACGGTGGATTTGCGCACCTGGATGACGGACGGCTTGGCTGTGATGCCCACCACCTCGAAGGTCCGCTCGCCCGCTTCGCCCGACAGCCGAAGCACGCTCCCGACGGCGAGGGCGTATCGCTCGGCGACGCGCTGCTCGACCACGGCGGCGGCCGCCTCCCCCGCGAACCACTTACCCTGCTCGACCGGGCCCACCCGCCCCAGCCGAAGCTCCCCGCCGCTCACCCCGACGACGCGGACGGTCCGCTGATCGCGAGGCGCTCCGTCGGGACCGACCGGCGTGGCGTAGAAGCTCCGCCGCTCGAAGGCATGACGAACGCCCGGTTCGTCTCGCAGTCGCTCGGCGATCGCCTCGGGAAACGAGCCGCTCGCCTCGCCGCTGACGACGACGTCCGTGGCGCCGAAGTATCGCGTCATCAGCCGGTACGACGCCTGCTTCAGCGCCGCGAGCCCACCGGTCATCGCGACGACCAGGCTGACCGCCAACGCGACGGCCGCGACCGTCAGCACCGCGCGGGTGCGCCGGCTGGCCAGGTCCTTGATGGAGAGCTTGGCGATCCTCATGCGGTGCGCCCCGACCCACTCCGACGGAGAGGATATGCGTGCGGAGCTCCGCGGAGCCGATCCGCCAAAGCAAGGAGAGGGACTCTCCTTGCTTCGAGGGCATCGCCCCATTTCCGACCGTCGCCCTCGTTTCCGCCCGCTGCCGAGCCGGGCGTCACCCTCCGCGGTTCGCCTCGGCTTCCGTCCCTTCGGGCGCCATCGCCGCGTGGTAGCGGCCCGCGAGCGTCTGAGGGTCGGGCGCTTCCCAGGTGGGAAATCGCGTGACGAGCCGTCCGTCGCGGATGACGGCCGTGGCGTGGGCGTGCACGGCGACCGCCGGCTCGTGGGTGACGAGCACGATAGTGGTTCCCTCCGTCTCCGCGAGCTCCTGGAGTAGCCCGCAGAGCGAGCGGCTCGCCGCGCCGTCGAGGTTGCCCGTCGGCTCGTCCGCGAGGACGACGGCGGGCTCGCTGACGAGCGCCCGGCCGATCGCGACGCGTTGCTGCTCTCCGCCGCTCATCGCGTCCGGCCGATGGTCTCGCCGTGGCCCGAGGTCGAGCCGCTCCACCACGCGGCCGACCCGCTCGCGGACTCCCCGCGGGTCCACTCCGTCGAGCTCCAGCGGCAACGCGATGTTCTCCTCGGCGCTGAGGGTGGGGATGAGATTGAAGGTCTGAAAGACCAGGCCGATCCGCCGCCGACGGAAGCGGGTCAACGCCCGGTCGGAGAGCTGCCCGATCGCCTCCCCCTCCACCCACACCTCCCCGTCGTCCGGTCGGGTCAGCCCCGCAGCCAGGTGCAGCAGCGTGCTCTTGCCGGACCCGCTCGCCCCCATGACCGCGAGGAACTCCCCGGGCTCGACGCACAGGCTCACCCCGTCCACCGCCGTGACGGGGCTCCGCCCCTGACGGAAACGCTTGCTCACGCTGTCCAGAACAATGGGTCTCACGTCGGTGGATGCCCCGTCTCGTGCGGGTCCTCGTTCGCGAGCCCGCAGCATAGCCACGCCGTCCGCCGCGTCGTAAAGCGGCGACCACGGAGAGGCGTCGCTCCTAAAGAAAAAGGCCCCCGGCGGGGGCCTTACCCGATCGGCGGGGACCACGCGGCGGGTCAGTCGAGGTTCATGGTCATCAGGAACTCCGCGTTCGTCTTGACCTTCTCCAGCCGGTTCCGCAGCAGCTCCATCGCCTCGACCACGTTCATGTCGCTGAGGACCTTTCGCAGGCGGTAGACGAGCTCGAGCTCCTTCGGGTCCATGAGCAGCTCCTCCCGCCGCGTCCCGGACGCCGCGATGTCGATGGCGGGCCAGATTCGCTTCTCCACGAGCCGCCGGTCGAGGTGCAGCTCCATGTTCCCCGTCCCCTTGAACTCCTCGAAAATGACCTCGTCCATCTTGGAGCCCGTGTCAATCAGCGCGGTGCCGATGATCGTCAGGCTCCCTCCGTTCTCGATGGCCCGGGCGGCGCCGAAGTACTTCTTGGGCTTCTGCAGCGCGTTGGCGTCGATGCCGCCGGTGAGGATCTTGCCGGAGTGGGGCACTTCCGCGTTGTACGCCCTCGCGAGCCGCGTGATGGAGTCGAGGAGGATGAGCACGTCCTGCCCGGACTCCACGAGCCGCCGGGCCTTCTCGATCACCATCTCCGCCACTTGGACGTGGCGGTCCGTCTGCTCGTCGAAGGTGGAGGCGACCACCTCGACCGTGTCCGGCGTCTGTCGCCGGAAGTCCGTCACTTCCTCGGGCCGCTCGTCCGTGAGCTGGACGATGATCTTGACCTCGGGGTGGTTCCGGATGACGGAGTTGGCGATCTTCTGCAGGAGGATGGTCTTCCCGGTCCGCGGCGGGGCGACGAGAAGACCCCGCTGTCCCTTCCCGACGGGCGTGACGAGGTCGACGATCCGCATCGCGATGTCGCCGGGCGAGTCCTGCGTCTCGAGAAGCAGCCGCCCCGTCGGATGGTGGGGAGTGAGGTCCTCGTAGGACGTGACGTCGTTCAGCTTGTCGGGCGGCTCTCCGTTGATCGCGTCCACGCGGAGCAGCGCGAAGTACCGCTCCGACTCCTTGGGCGGTCGGATGGTCCCCTGGACCACGTGGCCCGTCTGCAGCCCGAAGCGGCGGATCTGGGACGGGCTCACGTAGATGTCGTCGGGACACGGCATGTAGCTGTATTCGGGGCTCCGGAGAAAGCCGAAGCCGTCGGGAAGGATCTCGAGGACCCCGTCGCCGTACATCAGCCCCGCCTTCCCGATCCGCTCCCTGATGATGCGGAAGACGAGTTCGTGCTTGTTCAGGCCGATGAGATCCTCGATGCCCTCCTGCTTGGCGACCTCCTGGAGCTCGCTGACGTCCATCTTCTGGAGGTCGCCCACCCGCATGGAGCCCCGCTTGACCGACTCGTACTTCTCCTGCGTGTCGCGGTCGTACTCCGCGACCTGCGCGGATGTCACGTTGGAGCCGGTCCCCTCAGGGGCCTCCTCCGCGGCGGAGGCCTCCCCCTCCGCGGGCCCCTTCCCCTGCGGCGTCTCGGCGGGCCGCCGTCGGCCCTGCGACCGGCCGGACTGCTCCGAGTTCTCCGTCCGTTTTCTGCGCGTGTTCGTCCTGTTCGCCATCTCACACGGCTCGTCTCAAAGTACGTCGATACGATCACTTGCGGAATGCGCGGCGTGCGACTCCCTTCGCTCGGTCGTCCTCCTGGCCGAACGTCCTGAGGCATCTCGGGCGACATCACCGCGACGGGGAGCGGCACGCGACACCGGTAGCAGGGGGGTCTTCAGCGGACAGTAGCGAGGATGCGGTGGAAGAGATCACGGACTTGCGAACGGCATTCCGCTTCAGTAGCAGTGTTGCATACGACATAGTCCGCTCTCGCCCGCTTCTTGTCCAACGCCATCTGATTTTTTTCTCGCCGTGCCAACTCGTCTCTGTTCCACCCACGCTTCGCGGCCCGCGCCGCCCGATCCGCCTCGGGCGCGTCCACGTAAACGATCGCGTCGCACATCCGGTCGAGCCCCACCTCGAAGAGCAGAGGCACGTCGAGGACTACGGCCCGTGTGGCCGAGTCCTCTTGCATGGCGTCCATGAGCGCGTTGCGTCGGGCGGCGACCACGGGGTGGACGACCGCTTCGAGCCATTTCCGCTTGTCCGGGTCATCGAAGACCAGCCTCGACAGCCGCCGGCGGTCGACCCGCCCGTCTTCCCCGAGAACTCCGCGGCCCCACGCTCCCACGAGCCGCCCGCAGACCTCCTCCTGCTCGAGCGCCCCCTGCGCCAGGGCGTCGGCGTCGATCACGCCAGCACCCTGTTTCCCCATCTCCTCAGCGACGACGCTCTTCCCAGCGCCGATGCCGCCGGCGAGCCCGATGATCGGTTTTCGTCTGGACAACGGAAACCCCGAGGTGGGGACCTTCCCACGGTTAGAACGAGTAACCAGTCTAGGCCCTCGTCGGCCCGCGGTCCACACGCTCCGATGCGAGGGGGGACCCCTGTCTCGCCATGCCCCCGCCGCTAGACTCGTCCGACCTTCGGCCGGGTGCGGGGATCGCTGCGTCGACCCGAGCCCTTCGCGAGGCCGAAGCGGGCGCTGCGGGTCGGGGCCCGGCGGGACCGCCACGGCCGGAGCAGGCGATGCCAGAAGCGGTCCTCCCGGACGTTTTGATGGAGCGGCGCAGTGAACCCCGACCTCGTCATTTTCGACCTCGACGGGACGCTCCTGGACACCCTGACCGATCTCGCGGAGGCGATGAACCGCACCCTCCGCAGCTACGGGCTTCCGGAGCATCCGGTGGACGCCTACCGCGGCTTCGTGGGGGAGGGTGCCGCAAAGCTCGTCGCCCGCGCGCTGCCGCCCGCCCACGAGGATCTCCACGAAGAGGCGGTGCAGACGTTCCGGGCGACCTACGCCGCCCGTTGCATGGAGACGACCCGCCCGTATCCGGGCGTCCCGGCGCTGCTCGACGCCCTCGCCGATCGGGGCGTCCCCCTGGCGATCCTCAGCAACAAGCCGGAGCCGATGACGCGGTCGCTGGTCGGGGATCTTCTCGGCCGCTGGCCCTGGCTGGAGGTGGTAGGCGGCCGTCCGGACATCCCCAAGAAGCCGGACCCGACCGCAGTCCCGCGGATCACCGAGGCCGCGGGGGCGACCCCGTCCGCCTCCCTCCTCGTGGGGGATACGTGGGTGGACATGGCGGCCGCCACCGCGGCGGGTGTCTCGCCGGTCGGCGTGCTCTGGGGCTTCCGCGACCGGAGCGAGCTCCTCGCCGCCGGCGCCCGCCAACTGCTCGAGCGGCCCACGGATCTGCTCGGTGTCTCGCCCGCCCCGACCACGGGCGAGCCGTCCGAGCCCCCCGGCCATCCCTGAGCCTTTCGTGCACAACTTTTCCACATCACCGCGGCCCGCGTCGCCGCGACACCCGGCGGGCCCCCGCCACGCTCCGCGACGGCGGGTGGCCGCGTGCGGCGATCTTGGGCCATTTTTATAAAGGTTTTTCTTGAAAAGGAATATGAGAAATGTGGACCGCTTCGGCCGGCTCGCCCATGTCGGTCGGGGCCTTTTCGGGTGGGCGAGCAACTTCCGGAAAGCCCCCACTTTGTGGACGGCCGGGCCGACTGTGCACAAGTTTTCCACATGGAGCCGACACGCGTCGGCGACCGAGCTCGCGGCGAGGGAGCTGCCCGCGCGGGCTAGACTCTCGCGGCCGATCCCGCTACAAGACGGCGGGTCCCGCGGACGACTCGGGTGTGAACTCTGCCGGAGCGGTGCCAGACCATGACCGTGCAGCTGCTGACATCGTGGACGGTGATCTTCCTGTTCTTTCACCTCTTCCTCCTCGCCTGCGCCTACCTGATCCTGCTCGAGCGGAAGGTCTCCGCGTGGGCTCAGGATCGTGTCGGGCCGAATCGCGTGGGGCCCAACGGGCTCGGTCAGCCCATCGCGGACGGCATCAAGTTTCTCCTGAAGGAGGACTTCAACCCCGGGCGGGTGGACTGGCCCCTCTTCCTCGTCGCCCCGACCTTCGCGCTGGTGCCGGCGCTGATCGGCTGGGCGGTGATTCCCTGGGGCGGCACGCTGGCGTGGGGGGAGCAGTCCCTGAAGATCGTCGCCGCGGATATCCACATCGGCGTGGTCTACATCCTCGCCGTCGGCTCGCTCGCGGTGTACGGCGTGGTCCTCGGCGGCTGGTCGTCCAACAACAAGTACTCCTTCTTCGGCGGCCTCCGGGCGACCGCCCAGATGGTGAGCTACGAGATCCCCATGGGCATCTCCGTGCTCTGCGTGCTCCTGCTCGCCGGAACCACGGCGGCGGACGGCATCGTCCGTGACCAGGTGGGCTATGCCTACGCGGTCATTCCGAACTGGTATATCTTCCAGCAACCGATCGCCGGCATCATCTTCTTCGTCTGCATCCTCGCGGAGTCCAACCGGGCGCCGTTCGACCTCGCGGAGGCGGAGCAGGAGCTGATCGGCGGCTACCACACGGAGTACTCGTCGATGAAGTTCGCGCTGTTCTTCCTCGGCGAGTACATGCACATGCTCACGGCCTCCGCCTTCCTGGTCCTTCTGTTCCTCGGCGGCTGGCACCTGCCGTACCTCGACTACGCCATCTACGGCGGCGCCCAGCCGGTGGCGGCGGGGCTCGCGGGCGTGCTCCTCAAGGTGGGGGTCTTCCTCGCGAAGATCCTCTTCGTCCTCACGGTCATGATGTGGGTCCGGTGGACCCTCCCCCGCTTCCGCTTCGATCAGCTCATGCAGCTCGCGTGGCGCTCGCTGATCCCGCTGACCCTCTTCCTCCTCGTCACGACGGCGGTGTGGATCTACCTCGGGTGGGACGCTTACGTGTGGACGGCGAACGGGCTGGTTCTCGCCGTCGCCTCGCTCGTCTCTCCCTTTATCCCCGCGGGCCCACCGGTCAACCGGCGCATCGGCCTCCGCGGCTCCCGCTTCAGCCCCGCGGTCGAGTAGCGCACGGCGCCGTGCCCACGGGCGGTGCCCGTGGTTCGGAGCGTCATGGAGCGTGACCGATGATCAAGATGGTCTACTCCGTGCGACGACGGTCCGACCTCTCCTCCGACGCCTTTCACCGATACGGGTCGGACCGCCACGGACCGCTCGTGACCGACACGCTCGGGGGTGCTTCGGCCTGGGAACGATGCTGGCGCTGAGCGAGACCATGACGGTGGGTCTCCACGGCGGGGTGAAATGGGACGATACGGAAACCGACGGCCGGGTGACCGCCCCCCCCGCCCCTGTGGGCGGGCCGATTCCGATCGATCAGACGGATATCAATCCGAGTGGCCCGCCCAATTCCGGCCCGCAACGAAGACCGATGCGGAGGAGGGGATGGCGTAATTCGCCGCGGGCGTAACCTTCTCGATATAATTCGATTGTTTTTCTCTTCCGCGGCGCCACAGCGGGATTGGCGCTGCTGGTGTGATCGACCGGTTCGATCAACGGAGCGGCGACCCATTCAGGTCTTCGCTCATCGAATGACCGGAAGCGAGCGACCACCGGCGCGGCTGGCCCGTCGAGATGCCGTCTGCGGTCGAGAGGTAGTCTCCGAATACGCTCAACATGGGAAACCTGGTGTGGGAGATACACCCTCGAACACCAGTGCGCTCGTCCTCTTCCGGAACAGCCAGGACGAGAGGGGACGTGGCACGCTGATGGAACTCTCCCGGACGGGAGTGGTCTTCGAGGTGTACAACCCTTATTCCATCGTTCAGCTCAGCGAGGTGCTCGACGGTCTGGAGATTCGCCAAGGAGATCGGGTGATCTATCGGGGCCGGGCGGTGGTCAGCAATCTGGTCAGCACGGGGCTGTTGGCGATCGTCTCGGCGACGCTGATGGAGCCGTGGTCCGACCTCGCCCACGTCGAGCCCGGACCGGCGCTGCGGAAGGAGGTGGGGGAATTCGTCGGGGAGTGGGAGCGTCGCTTCCAATCGATCCAATCACCGTATCGGACCATCGTCGCGACCCTGCGGAACTTCTTCGAGGAGCTCCACCGTTGGCTGAGCCACGGGGAGGCCGCTGCGGGTCTGGGCGATCGCGCCGCTCCCCCCGAGCTTGTGGAGGAGTTCGTCGCCGACGTCGATTCGCGGGTGGCACCCAAGATCGACGAGCTCCTCGACGTGTTTGAGGAGCGGGCTCGCGCGATCCCACCCGACCTCGAGGGCGTTCACAAAGAATACGCCCGACGCGAGCTCCATCCGCTCCTGCTCGTGGCCCCCTTCATCCACCGGTCCTTCACGAAGCCCCTCGGCTACGCGGGGGACTACCAGATGATCAATATGATCCTCGGCGATCCTTGGCAGGGACGAAACAGCTACGCGAAGATCGTGAACGCCATGCTGCTCCGAGCTCGTGCCACGCGGGCCCATTGCAACCGCATCGACCGGCTCGTCCACGCGTTGCGGGACGAGATCCAACAGCTCCTCGCCGCGGGGCGTGGTCCGCGGATCCTCGACGTGGGATGCGGTCCGGCGGCCGAGATCGAACGGCTGATCCGGAACGACCGATGGGCGGACCACTGCGCCTTTGACCTAATGGATTTCAACGAGGAAACGCTCCATCACGCCCGAGCAAGAATCGAGGGGGCAATGCGGGAGAGCGGCCGCTCTCCCACCGTCCGCTATATTCACAAGTCCGTCCATCAGCTGCTAAAAGAGGCCCGACTCCGCGGCCCCCTCCAGCTCGGGGGATACGACTTCGTCTACTGCGCCGGCCTGTTCGATTACCTCTCCGACCGGATCTGCTCGAAAGTGCTTCGGCTTTTCTCGCGCTGGGTTCGCCCGGGGGGGCGGGTCGTCGTCACCAATGTTCACAAGCGCAACCCGGGCCGGTCAGTGATGGAGCATCTGGTCGAGTGGAACCTGATCTATCGGAACGAGGCGGACATGCTCGCCCTCTGTCCGGATGCGGAAGCGAGGTGGGTCGACACCGAGCCGACAGGGGTCAATCTATTCCTCGAGCTGCGGAGAAGTGTCGAGGAGAGCGGACGTCCGAGGGGGGTCGACCATGCGGACCAGGCCGGATGAATCCGATTTCTGGGCGGCTTACCGAGAATCGGACAGCGACCTCCGTGTCCGGCACGCCCGCGCGGGGTGCGTCCTCGCGCTGATTCTCATGCCGGCGGGGACCTTCCTGGATACTTTCGTCTATTCCGAACATCTCGCGGAGTTCCTCGTGGCGCGATGGCTCTGCGACCTGTCGCTGGTGCCGGTGCTGCTCTTGCTCTTTTGCCAGGCGGGTCGGAGGCTCCTCCCGCTTTTCGGAATGCTCTGGGCGCTGCTTCCCGGCGTGGCCATCGCGTGGATGATCTACTGGTCGGAGGGGCCGGGGTCCCCGTACTACGCGGGCCTGAACATCGTCATCCTGGGGGGGTGCTTGCTCATGCCGTACACCGTCTGGGAGGCGGTCTTCTTTTGCGCGGCGGTGATGGCGATGTATATTGCGGCATGCCTCACCTACGGCCGTACCATGGAGCTGATCGCCGAGAACATGAATAACCTCTATTTTATCACCCTGACCTCGATCGCGGGGGTGGCGTCCAGCTACTTCTATACACAGAAGCGGATCGAGGATTTCCGGCTCCGATACGAGCTCGACGAGCGTAACCGCGAGCTGTCCGCGTCGTACGACAAGCTCGCCGAGATGGACCGCCTCCGCTCGGAGTTCTTCGCGAACATCAGCCACGAGCTCCGCACGCCGCTCACCCTGATCCTCTCTCCCCTCGACGACATGCTCCGGCGGGGAGAGCTCCCCGACGAGACGCGACAGCACCTCCGCATCGCCCACCAGAACGGCCTCCGCCTCCTGAAGCTCATCAACGATATGCTGGAGGTGGTCCGCTTGGAGAACGGGCGTCTCCGCCTCGACCGCCGACCGTTGGACCTCCCCGCGTTCCTCCGCGGCACGGTGGAGTCCGTCCGCCACCTCGGCGAGTCCAAGGGGCTGTCCATCCGTGCGGAGGGGGACGACACCCCGCTCGTGGTGGACGGCGACGCGGACCGCCTGGAAAAGGTCTTCCTGAATCTCCTGAGCAACGCCATCAAGTTCACGGACGCCGGCGGCTCCGTCTGGGTGACGTGGGGAGCGGACGACGGCGCGGCCGTCGTGGAGGTGCGCGACACGGGCATCGGCATCCCGGAGGAGGAGCTTCCGCGGGTCTTCGACCGCTTCCGACAGGTGGACGGGTCCACCACGCGGCAGTACCAGGGGGCGGGCATCGGCCTGGCGCTCGCCCGCGAGCTGGTCGACGAGCACGGGGGGGACCTCCGCGTCTACAGCCGACCGGGAGCAGGCACGCGGCTGACGATCCGCCTCCCCCGGACCGAGGCGCCGGCGGAGACCCCATCCGCCGCCGGCATCGACGGCGACCCGATCCGGGGCATGTACGAGCAGGCGGAGCGCGGCGGGATGGCTCCCCTTGTGGAGACCGCGGAGGTGGGTAGCCCTTCCCGACCTGAGACGCGGGACTCAGCGATCCCGACGGTCCTCGTGGTGGACGACGAGCCGGACATGCGTCGGTACCTCCTCCAAAGTGTCGCCGACGCGTACCGGACGCTGTCGGCCGCGGACGGCCACGCGGCCCTCCGCACCGCCCACCAGGAGCGTCCGGACCTGGTCGTCCTGGACCTGATGCTTCCGGGCGTGGACGGCTTCGACGTCTGTCGCCAGCTGAAGGAGGAGCCGCAGACCGAGGACATGAAGGTTGTCATCCTCACGGCGCGGACGGACGAGGGCGCCAAGCTCACCGCCCTCCAGCACCGCGCCGACGACTTCCTCACCAAGCCGTTCAGCACGGTGGAGCTGAAGACCCGCCTCGGCAACCTGCTCCAGGTGGCCCGTCTCCAGGCCGACCTCCGCGAGCGGAACAAGGAGCTGAGCAACGCGCTGGAGCGGCTGCAGCAGACCCAGGCCCAGCTCGTCCAGTCCGAGAAAATGGGGGCGGTGGGCGGCCTCGCCGCGGGCTTGCTCCACGAGATCAACAATCCGCTGAACTTCACCCTCACCGCGATCCAGATGGCCCAGGTGGAGGCGCCCGAGAACGACGGCGACCTCCACGATACGCTCAACGACATCCAGGAGGGGATGACGCGGATCCGGGACATCGTGGCGGACCTTCGCACCTTCGCCCACCCCGCGACGCCGGACGCCCGCCAACGCTTCCAGCTCGAGGACGCGGTGGAGACGGCCCTTCGCCTCGTGGGGCAGGAGCTCCGGAATACGACGGTCCGCCGGGAGCTCGCGGAAACGGCCCCGGTGGAGGGCTCCAAGTCCCAGATCATCCACGTGCTGATGAACGTCCTCGTCAACGCCGCCCGCGCCATCGAGGACGCGGACGACGGCCGAGAGGGGAAAATCACGCTGGGCTCGGAGCGAGCGGGCGACCAGGTCCGCGTCCGCGTCAAGGACAACGGCGTGGGTATCGCGGCGTCGGAGGTGTCCAAGGTCTTCGACCCCTTCTACACCACCCGCGACGTGGGGGAGGGCACGGGCCTCGGCCTCAGTACCTGCCGGACCATCGTGAGCAATCACAGCGGAACCATGGACGTCCGCAGCGAGGAGGGCGTCGGGACGGAGATCAGCTTTACCTTGCCCTTTGCCAAGTAGGAGCGCGGACGTGGCGTCGGAGCCTTATCAGAACTACGCCGTCCTTTACGTCGACGACGAGCCGCAGTCGCTGAAGTACATGGAGAAGGCGTTGCGGCAGGATATCCCCGTCCTCACGGCCCCCAGCGCCGAGGAGGGCCGCCGTCTGCTCGAGCAGGACGACGGACGGGTGGCCGTATTGATCGCGGATCAGCGCATGCCCGCGGAGACGGGCGTGGAGCTTCTCAGCGAGGTGCGGGCCCAGCGACCCAACGTGGTCCGCATCCTGACCACCGCGTACTCCGACCTCAGCAGCGCCATCGAGGCGGTCAACAGCGGCGCCATCTTCCGCTACATCTCCAAGCCGTGGGACATCCGCGAGCTTCGCGGGGCCATCCTCCGCGCCGTCGACTTCCACATCGCCCAGAAGGAGCGGGACACACTCCTCCGGGAGAAGCTCAGCGTGCTCCAGCGCCTGCTGGTCATGGATCGTGTCCGCAGCTACGCCGTCCTCGCGGCGGGCGTGGCGTACCGCCTGCGGAACTCCATGAACGCGCTGAAGACGTTTCTGGAGCTCGCCCCGGCCCAGATGCGGGAGCCCGCCCAGGGTACCTCACCACACTGGGTGGACCTCTGGACGCTCGCCCGCGACGAGAGCCGCCGCGTGCTGGAGACGGTCCAGGAGATCGTCCAGCAGACCGCCGACACCACGTACTCCTTTCAGGATCACGTCGCGGTGGGAGAGCTGGTCGAGGAGGCCGTGGGCCGCTGGAAGGCCCGTGGCACCGGGGACACCCCGTCCCTGGCCCACGTGGAGGACCCCGGCCCCATCCGCACGGACGCGTCCATGATCCACCGCCTCCTCGACATCCTCGTCGAGCAGGCGATGTCGCTGAACCAGCCGGGCGAGCGCACGGAGATCCACGCCGAGCCCACGGAGTCGGTCTGGGGAGCGCCCGGCGTCCGCCTCCGCCTTCGCTCCACCGCGGAGGAGTGGTCCACAAAGCAGGTGTCCCAGTTGTTCAACATCGTCTTCCCCTCCGTGGAGCAGGAGCAGGAGACGGTCGGCACGGGCTTTTTAACCGCCTTTTTCATCGCCTATCACCACGGCGGCGACCTCCGCATCTATCGCCAGCGGCCGAGCGGGCCGGGCTTCGAGGTGCTCCTCCCGCTCGACCCCGAGAACGTGCCGGAACGTCCCGTGGAGACGGACTGGCTCGAGCACCTCTTCGTTCATTTCGACGAGTGGGACCCGATCGGTGGGCCGTGACGGGCCCGCCTCGCGCTGCCGGCCGATCGGGGGCATATGATAAGAGTTCGGACTGCCTCCTCGGGCGGGCCCCTCGTCATGAGCAGCGAGGGCCGAAGACGAGGCCGGACAGCCATGCAATCCGATCCCCGTCTTTTTCAACAGCTCATGCAGCACGTGGGGGAGGCCGTCTACCTCGTCGACTCGCGGACCGGTCGGCTGACCTACGGCAACCGCTGCGCCTGCGAGCAGCTCGGGCGCGGTGCGGACGACCTCGTCGGCCGCCACGTTTCCGAGGTGAGCCCGTCGCTCGCGGACCTCGCTCAGTGGCTGTCGGCCACACCCGTCGGCCACGAGGTCGCCCTCCAGATCGACTGCCGCCGCGGCCACACCACGCGTCCCGCCGAGGCCCGCGTCCGTCCGCTCGAGTCGGGCGGGGCCGTAGCGCTGTTCGTCCGGGAGGGCACGCCGTCCGCGAGCGCCGATGCGCCCCACGACAGGAAAAGCCGGGATCTGCTCCTGTGCCGCTTCGACGCGGAGATGCGGCTCACCTTCGTCAACCGCGCCCTTGCGGCCCGTGTCGGGGCCGAGCCGGCCACGCTCCTCGGCGAGGACTGGAGCCGCTTCCTCTCCACCCAGGATCGGCGGGAGGTGCTCCGGGCGCTTCGCTCCGTCCGCCCCGACCGGTCCGTGGCCGAGCGGACGGTCACCATGCAGTTCGCCGAGGAGGCGCTGCGGACCCACTGGAACTGGTACGCCTTCTTCGACCCCGCGGGGCGGGTGAGCCACTACGTCGGCGTCGGCCAGGACGTGACGGCCCGCCAGCGGGCGGTGGAGGCGCTGGAGGAGAGCGAGGCCCAGCGTGCCGAGCAGGAGGCGCTGTTCCGGTCCATCCACGAGGGCGCCAGCGTGGGCATCGCCGTCACCGCCCTCGACGGCCGCCTCCTCGAGGTGAACCCCGCCCTCGGCCGCATCCTCGGCCGGCGGGAGAAGGAGCTCCACGGACAGCCGTACAGCACCTTCGTCCACCCCGACGACGTCGTCCGGTGGCAGGAGGCGGTAAACACCCTCGCCTCCGGTGAACGAAAGACCTTCTCCTTCGAGCAGCGTGTGGTCCGCTCCGACGGCGAGGCCGCGTGGCTCCGCGCCGACCTGGCCGTGAAGAGCTCCCCCGCGGGCCGGGCGGACTTCCTCATCGGCGTCTTCACGGACGTCACCCACGAGAAGCAGGCGGAGGCGGCGCTCGCTCAGAAGGAGAGCGAGCTGCAGCAGGCCCAGAAGCTCGAGAGCGTGGGCCGTCTCGCGGGTGGCGTGGCCCACGACTTCAACAACCTGCTCACCGTCATCGTGGGGCGTTGCGAGCTCCTCCACCTCGAGCTCGGCTCCGTCCAGTCGGCCCGCCACGTGGAGGAGATCCAGCAAGCGGGCGAACGGGGGAGCAACCTCGTCCGTCAGCTCCTCGCCTTCAGCCGCCGCCAGGCGCTACAGCCCGAGGCCCTCGACCTCAACGAAGTGCTCGGGGCGATGGAGCCGATGCTCGACCGCCTCCTCGGCGACGCCAGCACGTTCCGGACCTCCTACGCGGACCGTCCCGTGCCCGTGAAGGCCGACCGGAGCCAGCTCGAGCAGCTCCTGCTCAATCTCGTCCTCAACAGCCGCGACGCCATGGGCCACGGCGGCACGATCACCGTCCGCACCGCGACGAGCTCGTGTGACGACCCCGGCGCCGTGCTGACAGTCCGCGACGACGGACCCGGGATGGACGAGACCACGCGTGACCACGCCTTCGAGCCCTTTTTTACCACGAAGCCGACGGGCGAGGGCTCCGGCCTCGGCCTCTCCACGGTCTACGGCATCGTCAAGCAGAGCGGCGGGGAGATCCGCATCGACAGCGCGCCCGGCGAGGGGACCACCGTGCGGATCGACCTGCCGTTCACACCCTCCGTGGAGCCGCGTCCGGCTCGCCCCGCGACCGACGAGCCGTCGGACCTCCGCGGAAGCGAGACCGTCCTCTTCGTGGAGGACGAGCCGCACGTCCGCGCGGTGGTCGAGCGGGCGCTCCGGGAGTACGGCTACACGCCGCTCATCGCCGCGGACGCCGCCGAGGCGCGGCGCTTCTGCGAGGAGCCTGGCCGTCGCATCGCGATGCTGGTCCTGGACGTGGTCATGCCCGGGGAGAGCGGTCCCGCCCTCGCCCACTCGCTGGAGCCCCTATGCCCGCAGGCCAAGGTGCTGTATGTTTCGGGCTACTCCGACGAGATGATCGCCCGGCACGGGGTGGGCCGGGACGACCGCTTGCTGCTGGAGAAGCCGTTCACCACGGAGGGGCTGCTTCGGAGAATCCGCAATCGGCTAGGGGAGCGCGAACACGCCTCGGCGCCGTGAGCGCCCGCCCGCCCACTTGGGGAGTCGCGATGCACCGAATCCTGGCGGTCGACGACGAGGCTCAGATCCGCCTGTTCCTCACCCAGGCGCTTGCGGACGAGCGCTACGACGTCTCCGTCGCGTCCGACGCGGACGAGGCGATGGAGCAGGTGCGGTCCAAGGACTTCGACCTCGTGCTGCTGGATGTGCGTCTGCCGGGCACGGACGGCCTCGACCTGCTTCGCCGGATCAAGACCCACAACCCGTGGACCGTGGTCATCGTGATGACCGGCTACGGCACCACGGAGACCGCCGTCGAGGCGGTGCGTCGGGGTGCCTACGACTACTTCTCCAAGCCCTTCCGCTTGGAGGAGCTTCGCACGGTCATCCATCGTGCGTTGCAGCGGGTGGGGCTCCTTCGCCAGTCCGAGGGGGAGCGTCGGTCCACGAGACCCGGTGACGTGCTGCCGGAGCTGGTCGGCCAGAGCGAGTCCTTCCTCCGGACGCTCGAGCAGATCGAGCGGATGACCCATGTGGACACGCCGGTGGCGCTGTCGGGGGAGAGCGGCACCGGCAAGACCCTCGTGGCGCGGGCCATCCACGCCCACTCCGGTCGCTCCGCGGGGCCCTATCGCGAAGTGGACGCCGCCGCACGCGCCGCCGCCGCCCTCGACAAGGATCTCTTCGGCGAGGAGGGCTCGGCCGCCACGCCCGGTCTCCTTCAGGTGTGCAAGGGCGGCGTGCTCGCCGTCGACCACGTCGGTGAGATGGCCTCCGCGGTCCAGGCCAAGCTGGTCCCCGTCCTCGACCGACGCGGGACGATCGGCTCCGGAGAGGACGCGCCGGGGTGGGAGCGTCGCCGCTCGTCCGTCGAGGAGGAGGCTTCCCCCACCCACGAGGTCCGGACGGTCGCCCTGAGCCGCGAGCCCGTCGAGACGCTTCGCCGCTGGGGCAGGCTGCGGGAGGAGCTTGCCCACCGGCTGGCCATGTTCGAGATCAAGCTCCCGCCGCTTCGCGAGCGGCCGGGGGATATCCCGCTTCTCGCCCGCTACTTCCTCCGTCGCCACGCGGCCGACCAGGGCAGCACGGTCAACGACCTCACGGACGAGGCGATCCTCATGCTCTCGGGCTACGACTGGCCCGGGAACGTCCGCGAGCTGCAGAACTGCGTGGAGCGAGCCACGGTGATGGCCAAGGGCGACGTGATCGACGTGGGGGACCTTCCCGACTCGATCGCCCAAAGGGGGACGGCCGTGGACACCTCCGCCAGCGGAAGCCTCGAGGACACGCTCGCCCAGGTGGAACGGCAGATCCTCGTGGACACGCTGCGGAAGGTGAACGGTGTCCAGGCGCGGGCGGCCGAGCTCCTCGGCATCAGCGAGCGGAGCATGTGGCACCGCGTGAAGAAGCACGACATCTCCGTGGAAACGGTAAAGCGGTACAGCCGCGATTCGTAGCCGAAGCCGCGGAGGTCCCGAAGGGATCCCGTTGGGGCTTCCGTTTCGCCCACTCGCGCATTCGCGCTCCCTGGAGGACGAAGACGATGCTCGCCCTCGGCGGGCTGGGCGAAGGGAGTGTCGACGACCCCGTTCGTTCC
>CAZQQP010000054.1:0-9251 GCA_964595475.1 uncultured Planctomycetaceae bacterium
CCGTCGCCGCGACGGCGAGGATGGAGCACCAGGTGGAATCACGCATCGCCCGGGCCGTCTCATCCGCCTCGAGGACGGGCATGCCCGTCAGACCCGCTTCGACGTCGTGGTTTTCGCGGGTCGCCTCCAGGACAGTCCGTGTCGTCTCGACCGCGGCGGAGCGGCGGCCCTGGTTCTCCGTTCCGGCGGGTTGGACCCGGAGGAACAGCAGCGACTGGTTGGCACTCGTCAGGTAGGCCCACGACCCCGCGGGGCGGGCCGCAAGGCGGTCGAACGGATTGGAGCCTTGCCCCGAGCCCTCGTCGCTCGTCGGGCGAAGGCCGTCGTGGATGGCACCGAGAAGGCGGGTCAGACGGTCGACGCCCTCCCGGAGCCCACCGCCGTCGGATTGGGCGCCTCGGCTCCTCTCGCGTAGGCGCTTCCCTACGGACGCGAGCAGGTCGGCGGGGGACTCGGCGGTGAGAAGCGGCTTGGCCCGCTTCATCCGCCCGAGCTTCTTCTCCATAACGTCCGGCGGGAGGAGGCGGAGGGCCTCCGGGGGCACGTCCTTCGTGTTGATCCGCCAGTGGACGTCGCCGATGGCCGCCTCGTCCTGCAAGCGGCGGGCCAGGTCGTCCGCGAACCGGCGAGCCCGGTCGAGGCCGTCCGAGTCCTCCGGCACGTCCACCACGACGGTGAGCGCCCGATGGCCCTCGAAGCGGTTGAGATACTCGATGTACCGCTGGTTCCACGCGAGGTCGCGGCTGAGGAGCTCGTTTCGGCTGGGCTGGAAGGTGAGCTCGGTCGCGGCGATCCATACCCCGCCCGCCGCGAGAAGCAGCGCGACGAGGAGCACCCAGACCGGGTGTCTGCTCACGAGTCGGGCCCAGCCACCGAGGAGGTTGCTTCGAAGGTCTCGATCCATGCTCGGAAGTCTCTATCGCTGCGCCACCCCGTCGCCGTCCCGTGCGAGACGCCCCGTGACGGCGCGGGCCGCCGCCCGGAAACGGTTCCACGAATTCGTTGAGGGAGCGGGCGATCGCCCGACGAGGATGGGCCATTGTAGGGCGTTCGGTCACACGCCAGGGCGCACGGGCGCCCGACGCGGGACAGGTGAGCCGCCCGCCGAGCGTGCGGTGTGCTCACTCCGCCGAGGAGGGGTCTTGCTCGACCTGGTCGAGGTAGGCGAGCGTCCGGTCGAGCTCCTGCTTGAGGTAGCGCACCCGAAGCAGGCTCTTCACCCGGGTGCACAGCTCCAGCTTGTTCACGGGCTTGGTGAGGAAGTCGTCCGTCCCCGACTCCACGCCCCGCTCGATGTCCCCGACCTCGCTCAGCGCGGTCACCATGATGACCGGGACGGACCGGGTGGCCGGGTCGGACTTCAGCTTCTTACAGACCTCGAAGCCGCTCATCCGCGGCATCATCACGTCGAGGAGGACGAGGTCCGGATGCGCCTGCTCCACCACCGACAGCGCCTCCACCCCGTCGCGGGCGGTCAGGAGCCGACACGGCAGCGCCTCGAGATACGCGAGAAGGAGCTCGAGGTTCTGCTCGTTGTCGTCCACGACCAGAACGGTGGAGGCGGCGAGCTGCTCGTGCGTCAGCGGCTCCGCGCCGCCTCGGGGCTCGCCCGACTCGGCCGTCTCGTCCGTGCTGCTGGAGGGCTCGTCCGCCATCGCTGTCGACTGGCAAGCGTTCCGGAGACGCGTGTCGGAAAGGAGACTATCGGCACCGCTCTCCGCGGACAAGCGGAGCGACGCTCAGAGCAGAGCGTCCGTCGGGTCGCGCTCGAACATGAGGTTCATGTTCTGGATCGCCTGGCCCGAGGCCCCCTTGATCATGTTGTCGATCGCGGAGAACACCACGACCTTGCCGCCGGTCCGCCGAACGGCGATGTCGCAGAAGTTCGTGTCCCGCACGTCCTTGACGTTCGGAAGGTCTCTTCGCAACCGGATGAACGGCTCCTGCCCGTATGCGTGGTCGAAGGCCTCGAGCAGCTCGGCCTCGCCGATGTCTCCGTCCGTCGGGTCGAGGTAGATCGACTCCAGGATGCCTCGGTCGATCGGGAGCAAGTGCGGGACGAACAGCGCTTCCACGGGGCCACCGCGGACCCGTGCGAGGCTCTGGGCGATCTCCGGCTGGTGTCGGTGCTGGCCCACCTTGTACGCCGTGAAGCCCTCGTTCATCTCCGGAAGATGAAGGTGGGGCTTGGGGCTTCGCCCGGCGCCCGTGATGCCGCTCGCCGCGTTGATCACGAGGCCCTCCGGCCGCACCAGGCTCCGCTGAAGCAGCGGACCAATGGCGAGCGCCGCGGCGGTCGGATAGCAGCCCGGGTTCGCGACCAGCGACGCTGCGGGGAACGCGGCCGGAAACAGCTCCGGAAGCCCGTAGATGGCGTGTCGGAGGTTCTCCGGGTCGCCGTGGGTCTCGCCGTAGGCGTGGTGATAGGTGTCAGGGTCCGCCAGACGATAGTCCGCCGAGAGGTCCACCACGCGGAGGCCTGCGTCGAGGAGGGCGGGGACGTGCTGCATCGCCGCCCGATGGGGGAGGCAGACGAAGGCGACGTCCGCCTCCGCCGCCATCGCCGCGGGGTCGATCGGCCGACAGTCCAGCTCACAGCGACGGAGCAGCGAGGGAAACTCCGACGCGATATTGGGCAGCTCCTGCCGACCGCTGCCGAGGTACGTGATGGACGCCGCCGGGTGCCGGAGCAAGCCCTCGATGAGCCAGTACCCCGTATAGCCGGTCGGGCCCACGATGGCGACTCGGATACGCATCGGCCGATCGTAGGGGCGCTTCCGTACCCGCTCTCACTCGCCGCCTCACGTCTCGTCTTCCCCATGGGCCGCCCGTCGGACGAGCAGCGCCGTCATGTCGTCGTCCTGCTCGGCCGAGCCTCGGAAGGAGACGACCGCCGCCCGGATCGCCTCGATCACATCGGAGAGCGGCCGATCATGGTTGTTGCGGACCACCTCTCCCACCCGCTCCTGGCCGAACTGCGTCCGGCTGTCGTTCTGGGTCTCGTAGACGCCGTCGCTGATCAGACCCAGCATGTCGCCCGGCTCCAAGTGGATCGGCTCGGGGCTTCCGAGGTCGACACCCGGGAGGATGCCCAGCGGAAGCGTGCTCGCTGGCAGCCATTCGCACTCGCCCGTGCTCGCCCGAAAGACGAGCAGCGGCGCCTGGCCTCCGGCGTGGTACTCGACGCGATGGTTATGGGGATCGAGCCGACCGAGGAAGGCCGTGATGAAGCGATTCTCACTGAGGTCCGCCTCGAGCTGGTCGTTGACCCGGAGGGCGGTTCCGTCGAGGTCCGTCTCGAGCCGCAACGCGATCCGGCACATGGAGCGGAGCTGGGTGACCGAGAGGGCGGGGCCGATCCCGTGGCCCGTAGCGTCCGCGAGGAGGAGGAACAGACCCTCGCCGACCTCCGCGACGTCGTACATGTCTCCCCCGGTCTCGTCCGCGGGCTGAGACCATCCCGCCACCTCGTAGCCGGGCACCTGCGGTGTGCGGCTCGGGAAGACGCCCTGTTGGATCTCCTGGGCGATGGACAGATCCCGCTGGAGCTTCTGCTTGACGAGCTGCTCCTCGATCAGCCGGGCTCGCTGCAGCGCCACGGCGCACTGGGCGCCCAGGACGAGGGCGAGCTGCTCGTCCTGCTGAGTGAACACGCCCGTGCTCTTGTTGAGGACCTGGAGGACCCCCACGAGCTGCTCGTCGTGGCCGATCAGCGGGATGGCGAGCAGGCAACGGGTGCGGTAGCCCGTCCTCCGGTCGATCTCGCGGTTGAACCGCGAGTCCGCGTAGCAGTCCGGCACGTTGATGATCTCGCGGCGTTGGGCGCACTCCCCGGCAATCCCGCGATTGGCCGGAAAGCGGATCTCGGGGTTGCCCGTCGCCACCACCGCGAACAGCTCGTCGGTGCTTCGGTCGTAGAGGAGCACGCTCGCCCGGTCCGCGTGGAGGACCTCACGGGCCGCGTCGATGACCTTGCTGAGCAGCGCGGAGAGCTCGACCGGACCGCTCAGGTCGCGCGTGACGTCGAGGAGCCGCCAGAGGACGGCGGGATCGAGATCGGCGGTCGTCTCGTGGGCGCGCTCCGCTGTCACGGCGACGGCTCGGCGAAACGATCCACCGTAGGACCGGTCGCCGGGCGCCGCCACTGCGGACGGCGGTCGACGGAGGGAGGCGAGCCTGTTAACTTGTGATCTCCGTTCGTGAGGACCGTTCCGATGGAAGGATCCATCCGATGAATGAGCTGACCCGACCGATTCGCACCGGGCTTCCGATCGCCGTGGCGCTTCTCCTGCTCGGGGCGTGCCAGGGGCCGTCCAAGCCCAACTACAGCAAGAAGCTGCCGCCGGGACAGTGGGCGCTTCGAAAGGTACAGGACCCCGCGAAGTGGCCCGACCTCGCCAAGTCGTACCGCACACGCGGCTCCGGCCTCCGGACGGCGCTCGACCGGAGCATCCGGTGGTTCTACGCACCGTCCACGCGGTATTTCTTCCCCATCGGCGACGTGACGCACCTCCGGGCCCACGTCAGCGTCTACGCCTTCCGGGAGCTTCTGGAGTCGGCCGAGGGGCCCGATGCCTTCGACCGGGCGATGCACGAGCAGTTCCAGTGCTACACGTCCGTGGGCTACGACGGCGAGGGCACCGTGCTGTACACGGGCTATTACACGCCCGTCTTCGAGGGGAGCCGCGAGAAGACGGACCGCTATACGTTTCCGCTGTACAAGCGGCCCGACGACCTTGTCACGGACCCGAAGACGGGTGAGCCGAAGGGGCGACGCGTGGACGGCGGCACGGAGCCGTATCCGACCCGTCGGCAGATCGAGGAGCAGAACCTGCTCAAGGGGCTGGAGCTGGTCTACCTGCCCACCCGGATGGACCGGTACATCATCCACGTCAACGGCTCGGCGAAGATCAACCTGCAGAACGGGGAGGTGATGTACGTCGGCTACGACGGGAAGACGGACCGCGAGTATCAGGGCATCGGCCGGGCCCTGGTCGAGGAGGGGAAGATCGATTCGGAGAACCTCAGCCTCCAGACCATGCGGGCCTATTTCCGGAAGCACCCCGACGAGCTCCAGAAGTACATCTACCGCAACAAGAGCTACGTCTTCTTCAAGAAGTACGACGGGGAGAACTGGCCCGCGGGCTCCCTCGGCCTCAAGGTCACCCCGAAGCGAACGCTCGCCACGGACAACGACGTGTTTCCCCGCAGCGGCGTGACGGTCGCGGAGACGACGGTGCCCACCCGCGACGGCGGCCAGCGTCCGTTCAACCAGATCATGGTGGACCAGGACACCGGCGGGGCCATCCGGGCGGCCGGCCGGGCGGACATCTACATGGGCATCGGGCCGGATGCGGCGGAGCTCGCGGGCTACCAGTTCGCGGAGGGCCGCCTCTACTACTTCTTCCTCAAGCACGATCGTGTCCTCGACTGGTTGAGGAAGATGCAAGCGGACCCCGACTTCGAGGACCGGACCCGGCCGGAGCCCCTCACGGAAACGGCCGCGAGGACGGAAGAGTAAGCCGCGCGTTTCGGCTTCCGCCGCTCCGCGCCGCCGGACCGGCCGACGACGCCCGCATTTGTCTCGGCTCCCACGGAGCCGAACACTTCGCGGACGGCGCCCTGCGGACTCTGTCAAGAGGCCCACCGTATGTTCTTTGCGTCGCGAGCGACGGTGCACGACGCGATCTCGCGGGGCGGCGAGGTCGAGGCGATCTGTCTGGTGCAGTCGACCAAGACCGTGGAGCGTGCCTTTCACCGCCAGCCGGACCAGCACGAGCTCGTGGCGGTCGCCGAGGGCGCCGGCAAAGCGTCGCTCTATCGCCTGAAAAAGCGGCCCGAAGCGACACAGGGCATCGCCAGCGACCGGCCGGACGGGCGAGGTCAACCGAGAAGGGGCGGTCGGCAGGACGCGGACGGCCGGCGGGTCGTCCGACCGAGGACGGGCGAGCGGGAGACGCGCAGCAGCGGCCGCTCCAAGGAAAACACGGAGGGCAACGGCGAGACGACGTACGACGCCGAGACCTACGTCCGGGCCATGGAGCGCGTCCTCGAGCGCTCCGCCAAGCAGCACGCGGCCCTCGCCGGGGAGATGAACCGGATGCGGGAGCTGGTCCGGCGGCTGCGGGAGGCCATCCGCCGGGAAAGAAGCGGCCGTCGGTCGGGGTCCCAATCGAGGTGACCCGCTGTCCCATCCTCGTCCGGGCGAAGCCTCTCGGAGCGCGGGGGGAGCCACCACGAACGGACTCCCCTGTGCGGAGCGCGGTTCCCTGAGGATGGTTCGAGAGGGGCGGCAGGGCCCGAGCCGAGCCCGCTACCACGGGCAAGGCCGCGGACGGCCTTGCCCGTGCCACCCAGCCGAGGGTGATGCTCGGCGACATCCTTACTCCCGTCACGGTGTCGGCTGGCACAGGCGAGCTTCCGCGCTCGCCCTTGACTGACGGGTCCGCAGTCGAGCCCACATCTCGGACCACCGCGTCGATGCGGGCTCACTCGCCGAGCTCGCCCCGGACGTAGCTCTTCACGTCCGTCATGTGCATGCGGTCCCGCGGCGTGCCGTTGGTGATGAACACGGGCCCCTCCTCCGGGCTCGCCGGCGGAAGGCCGTGGCTTCCGCGGACGAGCGAGGGATCGAGCGGGACCATGTCCATGAGGTAGCGGAAGCCGAGCTTCTTCTGGGCGAGCCGTCTCGCGACGCGAAGGGAGGGGAAGCGAAGGGCCGGGTCGATGAACAGCTCACGGGGGTCGTACCCCGGCTTACGATGGATGTCCACGGTTCGGGCGAAGTCCGGGGCGCGCCGCTCGTCCAGCCAGTAGTCGTGAGTGAACCACGCATCGCGGTCGGCGAGGAGGACGAGGTCGCCGGCCCGCGGATGGTCGAGGCCCACCTCCCGCTTTCCGTCCGCGTCGAGGACCCGCCCGACGCCGTCCAGCGCCGCCAGCCGCTCGCGGACCGGCGTGGGGTCCCCCTGGACGTAGACATGGGCCACCTGGTGATCCGCGACGGCGAAGGCACGGCAGTTGAACAGGTCCACCCGCTCGCCGAAGGGCCCGTCGCGGACCGTGAGCCATCCCGCCTCGCGGAGCGCTCGGTTCACGTGCACGGGGCGGGAGACGGACACGAGGCCGTACTCCGAGACCACCACCACCGTCATGTTCCGCTCCCGGGCGGCGTCGGCCACCCGTCCCGCCTCCGCGTCCACATCCTGGAGCGGCCCGCTCGTCGCGTGGGCCGGGCCGTGGCGCTGCAAGTCGTAATCGAGGTTCGGCAGGTAGACGAGGAGGAGCCGGGGCTCGTGCCGCCGGAGCGTCTCCACGGCGGCGCTCGCGATCCACCGCGTCGAGGCGATGCCCGCGTGCGGTCCCCAGAAGCCTAAGAACGGAAAGTTCCCGAAGCACCGCTCCAGCTCCTCGGCCTCGCCGGGGGGCGTGCCGTGGATGCCGAACGCCTTCGACCCGTCGGCGCCGTAGTGGGGGAGGGGCGTCACGCTCACGTCCACCGGCGCCCCGCGGTTGTACCACCAGAAGAGCTTGGCCGTGGTTCCGGAGACGTTCTCGTAGAGCTTCTCCCCCTGCACCAGCGCGTTGGACTGTCGCCAGAAGAGGACCTCGCCGAGGTCGCGGAAGAGCCAACCGTTGCCGACGATGCCGTGCTCCGCCGGCATCCGCCCCGTGAGCATGGATGCCTGAGCCGTGCAGGTGACGGCGGGGACGACGCCCTGCATCGGTAGGGCGACCCCCTCCGACGCCAGCCGGGAGAGGTTCGGCGTGTGAGGGCCGAGATGGCCCGGCGTCAGCCCGACCACGTTGAGGAGGCAGACCCGTCCCATGCCCCTATGCGTGGGTCACGGCGGCGAGGAGGAGAAGCGCCGAGACCATGAGGGCGACCACCGAGGTGACGATGCCGCCGCCGCTGAGGCCGGATCCCTCGTTCCGCTTCTCCTGCATGATGCCGAAGACGAGGGCGACCCCCGCGAGAACCAGCGGGAGCCAGCCGAGCTTCGCCGAGTAAGCCGGCAGCCAGCTCGCGAGCACCGCGACAGCGCCGGCGATTTGGGAGAGGAGGCCATAGGACATATCGCCCCTTTCGCTTGGAACCCCTCCCCGCGTCGTGGAGAGCGCCGAAAAGGCGAAGAGGGTAGGGGGCCCGACCGGGGTTGTCAGACCTCGCCGCTGATCCACGCGATCCGATCCCGTCTCGTCCCGTAGTTGCGGCGGGTGGGCGGACGGAGAACGATGGAACGCGTGTGGCTCTCGGCCATTCGAGGTGGTCCATGGCATCCATCGAGCCGGAGACGAGCGATCGGACCCAGCGAACGCGGGCGGCCATCGACACGGCGGTCACGCGAGCGCGGGACAACCATGACGGCGTCGCCGCGACGTACTGTCCCGACCTCGCCGACGCTCCGCTCGAGGCGACGAGCTGCGCGGTCATGTTCTCCGACGGCACCTCACTCGCCGGCGGCGACGCGGACTGGCACCGGCTCACCCTCCAGAGCGTCTCGAAGGTGGTCCTCCTCGCCGCCCTTCTCGAGGAGTGGGGCGAGGAGCGGGTGTTTTCAGTGGTCGGTCCGGAGCCGTCGGGCGCGAGCTTCGACTCGCTGGCCCAGCTCGAGCGCCACGGCGGCCTTCCGGCCAACCCGTTGATCAACGCGGGGGCCATCGCGCTGTGCGGCCAGCTCGGAGGGACCGTCGCGGAGCAGCGGTGCTGGGCCCAGGAGTGGGGAGCGCGGCTCTGCGAGCGGACGCTTCCCGTGAGCTGGCAGTGTCACGCCGGCGAGCAGGCGACGGGCCACCACAACCGCTCTATGGCGTATTTCCTCAAGGCCCACGGGATGCTCCCGCGAAAGGTGGAGGACACGGTCGACACCTATTTCGTCTTCTGCTCCTTGATCGCGACGGTCCAGGACGCCGCGGCGATGGCGGGCATCCTCGCGAGGGGCGGATGGAACACGAAAGGGGAGCAGGTGCTCTCCCACCGCACGGTCACTAGCGTGGTATCGCTGATGGCGACGTGTGGGATGTACGACGAGTCGGGTCGCCACCTGCTCAACACGGGGTTGCCCGCCAAAAGCGGGGTGTCGGGCCTGATCGTCGCGGTGGCGCCCGGCCGCGGCGGGCTGGCCGTCGCCAGCCCCCGGCTCAATCCCAAGGGGGGAAGCATCCGGGGCCACATCATGCTTACGGAGCTCTCCCAGCATCTGGGGTGGCACTTCGCCCATCCTCGTCTGTGAACGAGCTCCGGAAGAGAT
>CAZQQP010000054.1:9322-19905 GCA_964595475.1 uncultured Planctomycetaceae bacterium
GGACCCGTATGCGGCGCCCGGTGCGGAGATCGGCACGGAACCCGCCGCCGAGCCCGGGCGCTTCGCGGGCTACGCCGGCTTCTGGAAGAGGTTCGCCGCTCACCTCATCGACCGGATGCTTCTCGGTGTGGTCGCGTTGATCTTCGTCGGTCTCGTCGGGATGGTCGGGATGGTTGCAGCGGAGACCTTGGGAGGGGCGGATCCGGATGCGATCGAGCCCATTGTCCAGCTGTTCGGATTGGTTTTCGGTTGGCTCTACTTCGCGGGGATGGAGAGCTCGGCGAAACAGGGCACGCTCGGAAAGCTGGCCCTTGGCATCAAGGTGACGGACACGGCGGGGATGCCGATCGGCTTCGGTCGGGCGACGGGACGCCACTTCGGCAAGATTCTGTCCACATTGATCGTGCTCATCGGGTTCATCATGGCCGGCGTGACCGAGCGAAAACAGGCCCTTCACGATCTCCTCGCGGAGTGCCTCGTGGTAAACCGAGAGTGACCCTCCCGGTGCACCTGCCTCTCGCTGCGCCGGGTATGGTCCGCCACACACGTCATCCGCCACTCGCCCAAACCGTGTTAAACTGGAACGGTTAAATAGGCGGTCCGAGGAAGCCTGAAGAGGGGAACCCAGGATGACCTCACCGAACGACCCACAGGAGCCCGGCACGAGCCCCCGGGAGTCGACGCCGTCCCAACCCTCGATCGAGGCAGGCGTCTACGCGGCGCCGACGGCGGACGTCGAGACGCCGGTCGAGGAGCCTGCCGACGGCCTGGTTCCGGCGCCGCGGTTGCACAGGCTCGCCGCGCAGCTCGTCAACGGCCTGATCGGGATGGTCGCCGCCGTCCCGTTCGTGGCGGCACTCATGATCTCGTTCTCCCCAGACCGCGAGGTCTGGAACGCGTGGACGGCTGCCGGGCTCTCGATCACGGTCGTCGCGAATCTCGCAATCCTCGGGGTGAATCTCGTCTGGCTCGCGAGGGAGGGCCAAAGCATTGGCAAGCGTGCGGTCGGAATTCGGATCGTGCGGCAAACAGGCGAGCTGGCGAGCCTCGGTCGCCTCGTCTTCCTTCGATACCTCGCGATCAACGCGATCGCCATTCTGCTCAACGCGGTGCTCCTCGTCGCGGGGAGCATCCTCCAGCTGGTAAACTACCTGCTCATCTTCCGCGAGGATCGCCGCTGTCTTCACGACCACATTGCCGACACCGTCGTCGTCGAGGCATGAACCACGACACGCTCCACCGGGTGGAGGTGCCCGAGGGGGCCCAGCTCTTTCTCCGCGTGGCCGGGCCGGTGCGGCGGGCGACGGCGGCGCTGACGGACTGGCTGATCCGGGGCGTCGCTTACCTGGCCTTGGCGATGGTCCTCGGCCTCCTCTCGGCCGTGGTCGGCGAGGGGCCGACGCAGGGCCTCCTCCTGATCGGCTTCTTCCTCCTCTGGTGGGCGTACCCGATCTACTTCGAGGTGCGCCACGACGGGGCCACGCCGGGCAAGAAGATGACGGGGCTGCGGGCGGTCCGCGCCAGCGGACAGCCGGTGGACCTCCAGGCGTCGGTCGCGAGGAATGTGCTGCGGTCCGCGGACTTTCTGCCGGTGGCCTACGGCTTCGTCCTCGCGTCGGTCCTGGCGACCCGTCGGTTCCAACGCCTCGGCGACCTGGCGGCGGGGACGGTGGTGATCTACGCGGAGCCCGCGCCGATCGTGCCGTCCGTCCCGGAGGGCCACTGGACTCAGCAGGTGGAGCCGGTCCCGCCGACGGTGCCGCTGACCCGCGAGGAGCAGGCCGCCATCGTCGCCTATCGCGGCCGGCTCACCCGGTGGCCGGAGGGGCGGCAGATCGAGCTGGCGGACCAGGCGGTCGGCCTCACCGGCGACGTCGGCCCGGAGGGCCGACAGCGTCTCGTGGGGATCGGAAGGTGGCTCGAAGAGGGGGGTCTCGGATGAAGCTGAGGGACTTCATCGAGAGCCGGAGCGAGGAATGGGACCGGCTCGAGAAGCTGCTCGACGCCCTCGAGCGGACCCGCGGTCGGCCGGCGACGGCGGAGGAGGCCGCGTCGCTTCCGGAGCGCTACCGCGCCGCCTGTCAGGATCTCGCCCTCGCGGAGCGGCGGATGTACGGCATGCGTCTGCTCGACCGCCTCAACGACCTGGTGAGGCGGGGCCACCGACACCTCCACCGCGAGCGGTCCCTCGCTGCCGCCGATCTCGCTCGCTTTCTCCGGGTGACGTTCCCTGACACCGTCCGGCGGCACGCGGGTCTCTTCTGGCTGGCCATGGCGGCCTTCTGGGGGCCGCTGCTGCTGACCCTGCTCCTGTCCCACCGCGACCCGCTGTGGATGCACACCGTCCTCGGTCCATCGACGATGGCCCAGCTCGAGCGGATGTACGCGCCGTCGGCGGGAGACACACCAATGCGGAGCGGCGGCGACGTGCGGATGTTCGGCTACTACATCTTCAACAACATTTCCATCGACCTGCGGACCTTCGCCGGAGGGCTCTTCGGCGGCGTGGGAAGCCTGTTCTATCTGGCGGCCAACGGTCTCTTCCTCGGCGCCGCGGCCGGCTACGTCCACGAGGCGGCGTCGCCCGAGCGCTTCTACGGCTTCGTCGCGGCCCACAGCCCCTTCGAGCTGCTCGGGATGGCGATCGCGGGGATGGCGGGCATGAAGCTGGGCCTCGCCTTCCTGCGTCCCGGCCTCCTCACGCGGGGCGACAGCCTCCGCCGGGCGACACCCGACGCGGTGCGCCTTCTCTACGGGGCGGTGGGCTTGACGCTGGTGGCGGCGGCGGTGGAGGCTTTCTTTTCGCCTCTTGCGCTGCCGCCGCCCGTGAAGTATGCCACGGGCGTGGGGGGATGGGCCGTGCTCGGCGTCTACCTTCTGTTCCAGGGCCGCCGCCATGCAGCCTGAGCGGATCACCGCGGTGCTCCGCCCCCGCGCCGACGCCGAGGCGGCGGACTTGGGCATCCATCTCGCCCGGGCGTGGTACGGCCCGCTGCTGCTGCGGTGGCTCCTTCTCGTCTGGCCGTTCGCCGCGGCGGTCGCGGGGCTCCTGAGGAGCACGCCGGGCCTCGCCCTCCTCGCGATCTGGTTCGCCAAGCCGCTGTACGACCGCGTGGTCCTTCACCACATGAGCCGGGCGCTGTTCCAAGCGGCGCCGTCGCTGGGGGCGTCTGTGCGGGCGTGGCCACGCCTTCTCGCCACCGGATTGGGAGACGCCCTCCTGCTCCGTCGGCTGAGCCCGTTTCGGTCGATGCTGGCGCCGGTCCGCCTTCTGGAGGGGCTGCGGGGCGAGCGGCTGTGGCACCGCCGACGCGTGCTGAGCCGCCACAGCGGGAAGGCGGCGGCCGCGACCACGGTGTGGTTCCACATCTTCGAGGAGATCGCGGTGCTCGCCGTCGTCGTCCTCCTTTCCATGCTCGTCCCGAGGGCGCTCCAGCCGGACTGGCAGCGTCTTGCGGAGGATGTGTTCCTGGGCCGCGCCGAGGGGCTTTCCCAGGCGGTCGGCTGGACGGTCGTGAGCGCCTACGTGGTGACGACGACCCTGCTCGAGCCCTTCTATGTTGGCGCCGGGTTCGGCCTATACCTGAACGCCCGTGTCCATCTGGAGGGGTGGGACATCGACCTGGCCTTTCGCCGCATGACCCGCCGCCTCTCCGCCGCGGCGACCGCGGCGGCGGTGCTCGCCGTCGCGGTCGTCGCGCCGGCGACGGCTGCGAACGGCGCCACCGGCGAGCCACCGGACGGGCCGGCGGCGCAAGAGACGGGCGGGGCCTCCTCGAAAGCGCAGCAGCGGATCGAGCACGTCCTTTCCGACTCCGACTTCGACCGGACGGTGACCGTCGAGCGGTTCAAGTGGAAGTTCTCCTCGTCCGCACCGGATTGGGTGAGCGGGGCGTTTCAGGGCGTGCTGCGTGGGCTCGTCCTCGCCGTCCTCGTCGCGGCCGCCCTCGGCCTCCTGTGGCTGCTCTGGCGATACGGCCCCCGCCCGTCGGGAGGGCGATCCGTCCCGGACGAGGCAGCGCGGCCGCCTCCGCCCCGCGTGGTCTCGGGCATGGACATCCGACCGGAGTCGCTTCCCGACGACGTGCCCGCGGCCGCCCGGTCGGCGTGGGTGGCGGGACGGCGGACCGAGGCGATGAGCTTGCTCTACCGAGGGGCGCTCGCGAGGCTGACCCATCGCCACGGCGTTCCGATCCGGTCGAGCGATACGGAGGAGGACTGCCTGGGTCGTCTTCAAGAGGGAGCGATCGGGGACGATCTTCTCGGTTACATGCGCCGTCTCGTCGGGGCATGGGTACGTTGTCGCTACGCCCAGTCGCTTCCGGCGGACCGAGACTTCGAGCACTTGTGTGGTTCATGGCCGTTCTGAGTGCGCCAAGACGGCTGTCGCGTCGTTTTGCGCCGGACCGCAGCCGGCGGTCGCTGGCGGTCGCGATCGGCGTGGCCCTGCTTGGGCTCGCCACGGGCTGCGAGCGCGTGGAGGAAGAGGTGGAGGTGGGCTACCGCGGGCCCGCGGCGCGGAACCCGCTCCTCGCCGCGGAGCGCTTCCTCGAGCAATCGGGCCACTCCGCCCAGTCGCTGCCGGGTTACAGACGCCCTCCGAGCGCGGAGCGGTCGCTGGTGTTGCCGGCGCTCCTTTCGGCACGGGGGACCGTCGACCCGGAGCGGCTCGTCCAATGGGTGCGACGCGGCGGCCATCTTGTCTATGTCCGGCGGGGAATCGTCCGGGAGGAGGGGCCACGGAACGACGCGAATCCCCGGCCGGACCCGCTTCTCGAGCGGCTCGGCATCGCGTATCAGCCGGAGACGGAGGTCGACGGGCGTGGGCCGGGCCAGCGGGTGGAGGTGCGCATCCAGCGAGCGGACCGCTCGACGGTCCAACGCGTGGCGGACGAGCGCGGTCAATATCCGCTGTCCATCAGGGTCCGACGGAAGGGGGCGTTTCACGTGCCCGAGCGGAAGCGCGCGTGGCTTCGCCGGCGCGATGTCTGCTACACGGGGGATCTCGGTGCGGCGGCGCTGCTCGACTATTCACTTGGAAAGGGACGAGTCACCCTCGTCGCCGATGGCGAGTGGATGACCAACCGGCGGGTCGGCTCGTTTCCCCACGCGTCGGCGCTGCTGTGGCTCTTCCGCCGGGACGGAGAGCGGCGGGACGTCTGGCTGATTTACGATGCGGAGGGCACGCTCCTCGGCCTGGCGTGGCGGCAGGGGTGGATGATCCTCGTCTCCACCGCGGTCGCCCTCGCGGCGTGGGTCTGGTGGGCCGTCTCCCGCGACGGGCCGGTCTTGGAGGCCACCTCCGGTGGCCCCGTGGGCTTCGACGCCCATCTTCGGGCGGCGGGCTGGTATCTCTGGCGGGCGGAGCAGGTCGAGGCGTTGCTCCATCCGATGCGGCAGCGGGTGAGGGCCAGTCTCGCCGGACGGGGAGCGGGCCTCGCCGACGCGGACGAGCGGACGCAGACGGAGTGGCTCGCCCGCGCCAGCGGTCTCTCGGCCGAGCAGGTGCACCGGGCGATGACCGACCGGCCGTCTCCCCGCGACAGCGGGCGGCTGCTGGCGATCGCCCAGACGCTTCAGCAGATGGAAAGGCGCCTATGAGCGACGGTGAGGACGATTCCCCGTTTTACACGTCCGATCTCGAAGCGGGCTTCCCGGAGGCGGCGTCCGGGGAGGAGGAGACGGAGCCGACCGCCGCGGATCGCCCTTCGCAGCCGGCCGCTGTCGAGGGGCCCGAGCCCATCCGGCGGGTGACGGATGCCCTCCAGCAGCAGATCATCGGCCAGGACGAGGTGATCCGGCAGGCGCTGGTCGCCCTCCTTGCCGGCGGCCACGTGCTCCTCGAGGGGAAGCCGGGGCTCGGGAAGACCCACCTCGTGCTCGCCCTCGCCCGCTCCATCTCCGGAAGCTTCGCCCGCATCCAGTTCACGCCGGACCTCATGCCCTCGGACGTCACGGGCCACAGCCTCTACGACATGGGCGCCCAGCGCTTCGTCGTCCGATACGGGCCGGTCTTCGCGAACCTCGTCCTCGCCGACGAGATCAACCGGGCGCCCGCCAAGACCCAGTCGGCCCTCCTCGAGGTGATGCAGGAGCAGCAGGTCACGATCGACGAGCACACGATGGAGCTGTCGCCGCCGTTCATGGTGTTCGCCACGCAGAACCCCATCGAGCAGGAGGGCACGTACGAGCTTCCCGAGGCGCAGCTCGACCGCTTCCTGATGAAGATCCTCATCGACTATCCCGACGTCGAGCCCGAGCGAAGCATCATCCGCCGCGTCGCCGCCCAGAGCGACATGACCCTCCGTCACGCGAGCGACCCGCCTCGCGTCTGCACCACGGACCAGATCGTCGAGGCCCAGCGGGCGGCGGCACAGGTGACGGCGGCCGACCCCGTGGTGGACTACACGCTGCGGATCGTCCGGGCCACCCGCGAGGCGGCGGCGATCGCAATCGGGGCGGGAACCCGCGCGGCGGCGGCGCTGCTCCGCTGCGCCAAGGCACGGGCGCTGATGGAGGGCCGCGACTTCGTCACACCGGACGACGTCAAGCGGCTCGCCCTCCCCACCCTTCGCCATCGGATCTCGGTCTCGCCGGAGCTGATGATCAGCGGGCAGACCGCCGACGATGTGCTGACGACCCTCGTCGAAGCGATCGAGGCGCCGCGAGCCTGACCATGCGTCCGGACCGCCCGCTGCTCTACGCGCTGCTCGGCTGGATTGCCCTCGCCACGTTGGTGACGGCCGTAGAGGGGTCTCCATGGGTGTGGGCGGCCGGCGGCACGCTCGTCCTCGTCGCCGCGGCCGGGGACGCGGTGTGGGGCTACAGCGTGTCGCCACCCAGCTTCACGCGTCCGCTTCCGGGTCGGCTGGCGGTGGGCGTGTGGGCCTCCATTCCGGTCCGCGTGACCAATCGGGAGAGCCGGCCGCTCCACCTGACGCTGTTCGACGGAGTGCCGTCGCGGGCGGAGCACCGCCACCTGCCGCTCCTCCTCGACCTCCCCCCCGGCGCCACCGTGGAGACGGGCTACACGGTGCGTCCGCTCGAGCGGGGGACGGCCCGCTTCCGGGATGCCTCGCTGCTGGTCCGCTCACCGCTACGTCTTTGGCGCATACGCCACCGCGTGCGGTCCGCGGCGACCGTCCCTGTCTACCCGAACTACGAGCCCGTCCTCCGCTACGTCCTCCTCTCCCTCGGCCATCGCGAGGAGCAGATGGGGATCATCCGGGCCAACCGTCCGGGCGTGAGCAAGGAGTTTCAGCAGCTCCGCGAGTATCGCCGCGGCGACGTCCTCCAGCAGGTTGACTGGAAAGCGACCGCTCGTCACCAGAAGCTCGTCAGCCGGGAGTACATGGAGCAGCGGGATCAGGAGCTGTGTTTCCTCATCGACTGCAGCCCCCGCCTTCGCGCGATGGACGGACCGCTGCCTCAGTTCGACCACTGTCTCAACGCCACGCTCCTCCTCGCGTACATCGCCCTTCGCCAGGGCGACCGCCTCAGCGTGATGGGGTCGGCCCACAGCGGCCAGTACCTGCCTCCCGTGAAGAACGCGGGGAGCATGCCCCGCGTCCTGAACCACCTTTACGGCTATCAGACCACCTCCGAGGCGTGCGACTACGACGAGCTCGCCGAGCGGCTCATGATGCTCCAGCGGCGGCGGGCGCTCGTGATCCTCCTGACAAACCTCCGCAGCGAGGACACCCGCCAGCTTTTGCCCAGCCTCCGGACGCTCCAGCGACGCCACCTGGTCCTCCTCGCCTCCCTCCGCGAGCGCACCGTGGACGAGACGCTCGCCGCTCCCGTGGGGAACCTCGACCAGGCGCTGACCCACCTCGCGGGCGCCGGTTACCTCGCCGAGCGGGGGCGGGCCCTGGAGGCGCTCCGCCGCCAAGGCGTCCACACGATCGATGAGACCGCGGACCGCCTGCCGGTCGACCTCGCCAACCGATACTTCCAGATCAAGCAGCGGGGTCTGCTGTAGCAGCACAGGGCGGGTGAGAAAGGAGAGAGCGCACCGTCCTTGTCTTCATGGTCCGTCGCCCGCTCGGCCGTAAGCTATCGTCCGTTCCCGACGACGGTGGACCGGCGCGACGTGGGTGGACTTCGGTTGGGCCGAAGCCGCGGCGGGGATCGCCGGCGGTGGCGGGGGGAGTGTCGCGGCTGTCTCGGACTTGCGCGCGGACGAGGAAGAGGTGGACAGCCCGCGGACGCACAATTGACCACGAAGGGGACCCGTGCGTCCCGCCAGCCCCGCCGGGCGAGCGCGTCGCCGAGAAGCTTGCCCTTCTCGATCTCGTCGAGGCTGTAGGTTTCGCCGCCGATCTCGTGGGCCTGCCGCTCGAAGATGTTGTTCTTGAAGGGGTTGTACCGCCCACCGTAGTCCCAAACGCTGTCCCCGATCTCCCCGTCGACCGGGTGTTGCAGAATGTAGCGAATCATGAAAAAGTTGTACGCGTTGGTCTCCGCTGACGGCGTCGTCGGACCCTGACGCTTTGCCGCGGACCGCCGGAACCCACGGTCGAACGGCCATCGGGACACGCGCCGCGGCGCCGGTTACGAAACGCCGCCGGCCGATGCCTTCACCTCAGCCTCGTTCTGGGCCCGGCCGAGGCCGCGGGGCTCGCTCACGTATTGGATCGCGGTTCTTCCCGTGTGGGTCCCCCGGATCCGCAGCGTTCCGTAGCCGACCCACCGCTCGACTTCCAGACGCTCCACCCCTTCGTGGTCGAGTGCCGTGATCCGCCGTCGGAGGACGGAAGATCATCCAGTGGATTCGCCAGCGGCAAACGACTTCTTCGCCCGGGAGCAGGTTCTCGCCCACGTAGCCCATCGGAGGGCCTCCAACCCGACCTCCACCGCCGTGGATGGGGTCGGTCGCCCATGGTTCGCCCGGCCCCTCCGTCTTTCCGCGGCTTTTTCGACCGCGAAGGAGGAACGTTGCGGCACTTTTTTAGCGATATAAACCAAGGTGGCCCGCCAGCGAGTCCCGGGACAACCGAAAGGCAGGAGCGACAGCGCCGCCCGATGCGGTGCAGACCACGCCCATAGAAGGTCACACACGGGCGAGCGCGAGATCCGCCCAATCGCTCGGCGACGCAAGGAATCCCGGTCTATGCAGGACCTTGTGGCATCTTCCAAGTTGTGCGACACGGGGAAAGAATGGAGCCGGGGGGAATCGAACCCCCGTCCCGGTACAGTCAATTTGCCGCTTCTACATGCTTAGTCGCTGTTTTGCTGTCGCGGCGGCCGCCCCCAGCGACAGGGTCGTCCGCCGCCCAGCCCGGGTCATTTTTAATCCGGAGCCGCCCAGGCGATCAGCTCCGGACGAGCCTGCTCACTTTCGCCCTGCGGGCCCCGCAGGCGAGGGCCCGCAGAACGTGGCTGCTCTTACGCAGCCATGGCGGTCGGCTGGAAGCCGACCGTGCCGATCACATCTTTATCGTCGGCATTTGTGTTTAGCACGTTGTTTAACGAGGCCAACGTGCACCTCGGCATGCCACGACAAACCTCCCTGTCCGGTCGAATCCGATCGGCCCCATGTTGTCAAAGATCCCGCCGTTCGGTCTGATTCTCATTATAGGTGCCCCGCCGCTGTGGGCCAGCCGCGGCGATGTCGTGCGGAGCAACGGTCTCGGTCGAGAGAAAGTGGCCCGTCGATCCCCTAGGTTATTGGCATGAGCGCAGATCTCCGTGTCGCCGTGGTCCTTCCGGCGGCGGGACAGTCCCGCCGCTTCGTGCACGAGGGCAAAGGAGCGTCCAAGCTCGAGACCGAAATAGACGGCCGGGCGGTCCTCCTTCGCTCCGTGGAGCTGTTCACCCGCCGGTCCGCGGTGGAGCAGATCGTCGTCGCCGCGGATCCCGACCGCGTCGAGGAGTTCCAGCGGCGGTGGGGCGACCGGTTGGGGCTTCTCGGCGTGCGGATCGTCCCGGGCGGCCGGCGAGGACGGTGGGAGACGGTCCACGAGGCCCTCGGAGCGGTGGACGACGGGACCACGCATGTCGCGGTCCACGACGCGGCCCGGCCCATTACGCCACCGGACGTGCTCGACCGCGTCTTCAGCGCCGCCGAGCAGCATCCGGCGGTGGTCCCCGCCACCCGCGTGGCGTCCACCGTGAAGCGTCTCGAGGAGGAGCCCTTGGAGGCGGAAACTCCGGGCGATCCCCTCGACGCGGTCCTCGGCCCCGACAAAGGCACGGTCGCCGCTCGTCGGGTGCTCGAGACGGTTCCCCGGGGGAACCTCTGGCTGACCGAGACGCCCCAGGTCTTCGAGCGGCGTCTGCTCGACCGGGCGTATCAGCAGATCCCCGACGGGACGGTGGACGCCGAGCAGATTACCGACGACGCGGGCCTCGTCGAGGCGCTCGGCGAGCGGGTGGTCGCGGTGGAGGGGGACGCGTTCAACATCAAGATCACCGTTCCGTCGGACGTGACGTTGGCCGACCGCGTGGTCCGCTCGCGTCGCTCCGGCGGCGACGAGGATGGCGGCGCAAAGCGCAAGTTCCCGACTTGGGCCGAGAGTGAGGAGGAGTAAGTAGGCGGAAAAGAATAAGTTGAGCCTATTCATCGGTGCCAAGGCGGAAGT
>CAZQQP010000055.1:0-19693 GCA_964595475.1 uncultured Planctomycetaceae bacterium
ACTGGCTCGCGGCGTGGTTCCGCGACCACCAGTCCCTGAAGAAGCTCCACCGCCTCATCGTCACCAGCGCCGTCTACCGCCAGACCTCCCGCAGCACTCCGGAGAAGGCGAAGGTGGACAGCGACAACCGCTTCCTCTGGCGCATGAACCGACAGAAGCTGGAGGCGGAGCCCCTCCGCGACACGATGCTGCAAGTCAGCGGCACGCTGGACCGCACCATGGGAGGCCCGGGCTACAAGGCCTTCGCCTTCAAGGACGCTCCCTCCCCGCACTACAACTACGACGCCCACGACCCCGCGGACCCCGCCACCTGGCGTCGGACGGTCTACCGCTTCGTGGTCCGCTCCGTCCGCGACCCCTTCATGAACGCCCTCGACTGCGCCGACCCCTCGCGTCTCGTCGCCAAGCGAACCCCCACGCTCACGGCCCGACAAGCGCTGGCGCTGCTGAACAACGACTTCGTGGTGGAGATGGCCCGCCGCTTCGCGGACCGGGTGAAGAGGATGCGGAACACCCCGCGGGGCCGGATCGAGGCGGCCTACTGGCTCGCCCTCTCCCGCGCTCCCCGTCCGGAGGAGGTTCAGACTCTCCTCCCCATCGCCCGCGAGCACGGCATGGCCAACGTCTGCCGGACCATCCTGAACCTGAACGAGTTCATGTTCGTGGATTGACGCTGCTCCGCCCGACGCACCTCCAAGGAGGCCGCCATGGACCCGACGCACCACCCGACCGCCCACCCTTCCCGCCGCGAGTTTCTCTGGCGCTGCGGCGGCCTCGGTGGGGTCGCCCTCGCGTCGCTCCTCGGCGAGGAGGGCCTCCTGGCCGCCCCCTTCGGCAACCGACCGGACGGCCTGCTCTATCGCCGGGGCGGCCTCCACCACCCGCCGAAGGTCCGCCGCGTGGTGCAGCTCTACATGTCCGGCGCCGCGAGCCAGGTGGACACCTTCGACTACAAGCCACGGCTGATCCGGGAGGACGGCGAGGACTGGGACCCCGGCGAGAAGGTGGAGCTCTTCCAGTCCAAGCCGGGGAAAACCATGGCCTCGCCGTGGGGGTGGCGTCGCTACGGGGACTGCGGCAAGCGCCTCAACGACTGCGTCGCCCCTCTCGGCGACGTCGTGGACGACATGGCATTCATCCACAACATGGTCAGCGACTCCAACGTCCACGGGCCCGCGACGTTCATGCAGGCCACGGGCTTCACCCGCCCCGGCTTCCCCGCCGCCGGCGCCTGGGTCAGCTACGGCCTCGGCTCGATGAACCACAACCTTCCCACCTTCGTGGTCCTCCCCGACCCCCGCGGCTTCGCGCCGAACGGACCTCGAAACTGGTCCGCCGGCTTCCTCCCGCCCGAGCACCAGGGGACGACCATTCGCCCGGCGGAGAAGACCCCCATCCGCGATCTCTTCCCGCCCGCCGGTGCGGAGTACCTCGACCGCCGCAGCGAGCGAGATGTCCACCGGGCGCTGCAGAAGCTCAACCGCGCCCACGCCGCCGCCCGCTCCGGCGACGCCCGCCTCGACGCCCGCATCCGCTCCTACGAGATGGCCGCCCGCCTCCAGCTCTCCGCGCCGGAGGCCCTGGACCTCTCGGACGAGCCGGAGCACATCCTCGACCTCTACGGCGCGAACGCGCCGACCACGGACACCTCCAAGCCGATGAACGTGGGGGACGAGACCCGCTCCTTCGGCCGCAACTGCCTCGTCGCCCGCCGTCTCCTCGAGCGGGGTGTCCGCTTCGTCCAGATCTGGTCCGGCGCGGACAACGGCCACCCCCGTCGAAACTGGGACTCCCACGAGAACGTCAAGCGGGACCACTGGCCCCTCGGCCGCGGCCTGGCCCACGGGGCGTCGGCGCTGATCAAGGACCTCAAGCAGCGTGGCCTCCTCGAGGACACGCTCATCCTCTGGACCACGGAGTTCGGCCGCATGCCGTGCTCCCAGGGCAAAAAGGGCCGCGACCACAATCCTTCCGTCTTCACCAACTGGATCGCGGGCGGGGGCATCCGGGGCGGGACCACCTACGGCCCCTCGGACGAGTGGTCCTTCAAGCCCGCCGACCCCGCCCACCCCACGTGGTGCTACGACGTCCACGCCACGCTGCTCCACCTCCTCGGCATCGACCACACCCGCCTCACCTACCGCCACAACGGCATCGACCGCCGCCTGACGGACGTCCACGGGCGGATCCTCCACGACATCCTCACGTAGGTGGCGCGGAGAGAGCGGCATCGCGCGCCGCTCCCCCGGCTCCGCATGCGGAAAGCGACCGAGTTGACCCTTCGCCCGCGCTCGCTAGACTCCTTGAATTGAGACTCATTCGCAATCCGAGGCGAGCTATGATGACGCGTGGTCTGCTGCTGGCGGCGGGTCTGCTCACGGCGACGGTCGGCTCCGCGTGGGCCGGCGACTACGAGCCGCGGACCCGTCACTACTACATCGCGGCGGAGAAGGGGACGTGGGACTACGCCCCCTCCGGCAAGAACCGCATCCACCCCGGCGAGGGCCTCGGCGCGTGGGGGAAGCAGCGGATTTACCAGAAGACCCGTTACATCGAGTACACGGACGGCAGCTTCACCGAGAAGGCCCCCCGGCCCGACTGGCTCGGCATCCTGGGCCCGGTGATCCGCGGCGTGGTGGGCGACACGATCAAGATCCACTTCAAGAACAAGGCGGACCGTCCCTACTCCATCCACCCCATCGGCACCTTCTACACGAAGTCGAACGAGGGGGCGGCCTACGCGGGCCTCGACTACCCGGGCCAAGCGGTCGCCCCGGGCGAGACGTACACCTACACGCTGAAGGTCACCCCCGCGGTGGGCCCCGGTCCGAACGACCCGAGCTCCATCCTCCGGCTGTACCGCTCCCACGTGGACCCGGTCAACGACGTCTACCGCGGTCTGGTCGGGCCGATCCTCCTCACCCGCGCCGACGCGGCCGCCGCTGACGGCACACCCGAGAACGTCGACCGCGCCTTCGTCACGATGTTCATGGTCTTCGACGAGAACGAGAAGGGCGAGACGGCCGAGGGCGATCTCATGCACGGGATCAACGGCCGGATCTTCGGCAATCTTCGGGGCTTGACCATGAAGCAGGGGGAGAAGGTCCGCTGGCACGTCTTCGCCATGGGTAGCGAGGTGGACCTCCACACACCCCACTGGCACGGCAACGGCGTGATGCACCACGGCCACCGGAAGGAGTCCCTCCTCCTCCAGCCGGCCATCACCCGGACCGTGGACATGAAGGCGTCCAACCCCGGCACCTGGCTGTTCAAGTGCAACGTCGCGGACCACGTGGACGCGGGCATGATGACACTGTACAAGGTGCGGCCGAACCAGGGTGGCTAGCCCGTCCGTGCGGCCGTCCGTTCGCGTCCACCCCAACAAGGAAGCCGCTATGCACGCCCGATCGTTCCTCCTCATGTTCGCCGCGGCCGTGCTCCCCCTCGCGGGCTGCGGCCGCGAGACGAGCGAGACACTGACCGTCTACTCCGGCCGCAGCCGCGCCCTCGTGGAGCCGCTGGTGGAGAAGTTCCGAAAGACGACCGGAATCGACGCGAACGTGAAATACGGCCGCGGTCCCCAGCTCATCGCGGCGATGGAGGAGGAGGGCAGCCAGAGCCCCGCCGACGTCTTCTGGGCGAACACGGTGGGCGCCCTCGGCCAGGCGAGAAAGAAGGGGCTCCTCCGGCCGCTGCCCAAGTCGCTGAAGGGCCGCGACGTGGCCTTCGCCGGGGCGAGCGACCACTGGATCCCCGTCACCACGCGGTTTCGCGTGCTCGCGTACAACAGCGACAAGGTCGACCCCGCGGACCTGCCGAAGTCCGTGATGAAGCTCCCCGACCGGTCCGCCCTCGAGGGTCGGATCGGCTGGACCCCGACCTATACGAGCTTTCAGGACTTCGTGACGGCCATGCGGAAGATCCACGGCCGAAAGGCCGCGGCCCAGTGGCTGAAGGGCATGAAGGCGCTGAGCCCGAAGGCCTACCCCTCCAACACGCCCATGGTCCGGGCCCTCGCCAGAGGGGAGATCGACGTGGCGTTGACGAACCACTACTACGTCCTCCGCCTCAAGCACGGCGGCGCCGAGGGCGAGTACGAGGGGGAGGAGCACAAAAAGGGGGAACACGCTAAGGAGGGCCACGAAAAGAAGGAGCAAAAGCCCAAGCCCGACGCGCCCGTGGAGATCTACCACTTCGAGCCGGGCGACGTGGGCAACCTCGCGCTGGTCACGGGCGGCGCGGTGCTGAAGACGGCCACCGCGGAGAAGAAGGCGGCCCGCTTCCTGCGGTTTCTCCTCTCCAAGGAGGCCCAGGCCTTCGCCGCGAAGAAGGTCCATGAGTATCCGGTGGTGGAAGGCACGCCCGCCCCGGATCGCATGATGGAGGTGGGCCGCGCCCTCGACCTCAGCCCGAAGGACTTCGACTTCGATCAGCTCCGTGATCTGGAGGCGACGATGAAGCTCCTTCGGCAGGCGGGCCTCGTTTGAGGGTCGCCCTGCCCCGCCGCCTGCCTGTGCCACCCACGCAGACAGGTCCGCCGGTCTGGGGCTTATGGGCCGTCGCCGGGGTGACGGCCGCGGGCGTCCTCCTCCCGCTCGCCTATCTGGTGCTCCGCGCTTCCGACGCCGAGGCGGCCAAGCTGGCCGACCTGCTCCTGCGGAGCCGCAACCTCCGCCTCCTCGGCAACACCGTGCTTCTCGCCGCCGGCGTCCTGACCGCCGCCACGGCGCTGGCCTTCCCCCTCGCGTGGGGGACCACCCGCGGCAATCTCCCGGCCAAGCGGGTCCTGGCCGTGCTCGCCACCCTCCCGCTGGCGATCCCGGGATACGTGATGGCCTTCTCCCTCCTCGCCGCGGGCGGGGAGAAGGGCGCCATCGCCGCGACCACCGGCCTCGCCGTGCCGCGGCCCACCGGCTCCTGGGGCGCCCGCTACTGGGGCGCCCTCGTGGCGTTGGCGCTGACCACGTTTCCCTATCTCTTCCTCAACTTGCGAGCGGGCCTTCTCGGCCTCGACCCCGCCCTGGAGGAGTCCGCGCGGTCGCTGGGATGCAACCGGCGGGAGGCCTTCTTCCGCGTGGTCCTTCCCCAGCTCCGCCCCGCCTACCTCGCCGGCAGCCTGCTGGTCCTCCTCCACGTCCTCGGCGACTTCGGCGTGGTCTCCCTCATGCGGTTCGAGACCTTCAGCTACGCCATCTACCTCCAGTACACCGCCGCCTACGACCGCACCTACTCGGCGTGCCTGGCCCTCATGCTCGTCGCGGTCACCGGTCTGCTCCTCCTCGGCGACGCCTGGCTGCTGTGGCGGTGGCGCTTCCACGGGCCGCTCTCCGGCGCGGGGCGTCGACCCCCCACACCCTCGCGAAAGCGGGGGCGGCCCGTCGCCTGGGCCTTCGCCGCCGCGGTGGTTCTTCTTTCGGTGGTGCTCCCGGTGTGGACTGTGCTCCACTGGGTCCTCCGCTCGGGCGAGGCGACGCAGGCGGTGGAGCTCGCCCGCTCGGCACTGGCCTCCGTCGCCGCGTCGGCTCCCGCGGCGCTGCTGGCCACCGCCCTGGCGGTCGCCGTGGCCCACCTGAGCGTCCGGCGGCCCTCCCGCGGGACGGCGATCCTCGAGCGGCTCGCCTACCTCGGCTACGCCACGCCGCCGCTGGCCTTCGCGCTGGCCCTCATCTTCCTGACGGCGGGCACGGCGGTGTATCAGACCCTGGGACTGCTGATCGGCGCCTACGCCCTCCACTTCCTCGCCGAGGCCATCGGGCCGGTCCGGACGGCGCTGCACCACACACCCCGCCGGCTGGAAGAGGCCGCCCGGTCGCTCGGACGGCGGCCCGTGACCGCCTTCTTCCGGATCACCGTCCCGCTGCTCCGTCCCGGTCTTCTCGCGAGCACGGCCCTCGTCTTCCTCTCGTCGATCAAGGAGCTGCCGATGGCCATGCTCCTGGCGCCCGTGGGTTTTCGAACGCTTGCCATCAACGCGTGGAGCTATACGAGTGAGGCGATGTTTGCGAAGGCCGCCCCCCACGCCCTGGGCATCGTGGCGGTCGCGGGCCTCTTCGTCGGCCTCCTCCTCGTTCGCGGACACGAGCCCGTATGAGCGCTCTGCTCACCGTCGACCGCCTGACCAAGCGCTTCGCGGCGGAGATCCCGCCCGCCGTGGATCGCCTGAGCTTCGCGATGGGCGACGACGAGGTCTTCGCGCTGGTCGGGCCGTCGGGCTGCGGCAAGACCACCACGCTCCGCCTGATCGCGGGCCTGGAGACGCCGGACGCGGGCACGGTGGATTTCGAGGGGCGTCGGGTGGAAGGGGAGGGAACGCACGTGCCCCCGGAGGCTCGGCGGGTCGGCCTGGTCTTCCAGGATTTCGCCATCTTCCCCCACATGACCGTCCTGCGGAACGTCCTGTTCGGCCTGAAGCGGTGGCCCCGCCGCCACCGCCGGGCCCGGGCGATGGAGGCCCTCCGCCTGGTCGGCCTGGAGAACGAGGCGGGTCGGATGCCCCAGTCGCTGTCCACGGGCCAGCAGCAGCGGGTGGCCCTCGCCCGGTCGATGGCCCCCGCTCCGCGGCTGCTCCTTCTCGACGAGCCGTTCAGCAACCTCGACGCGGCGCGGCGACAGGAGACGCGGGCGGAGGTTCGATCCCTGCTGAAGCGCAATGGGATGTCGGCGCTGCTCGTCACCCACGACCAGGAGGAGGCGCTGAGCTTCTCCGACCGCCTCGGCGTGATGCGGGAGGGGAGGGTTCTACAAACGGGGCCGCCGGAGCGCGTCTACCACAAGCCCGCCGACGCCTTTGTCGCGGAGTTTCTCGGCGGGGCCAACCTCCTGACCGCCGAAGCGCACGGAGAAGAGGCGAGGAGCGTGATCGGCCCCCTTCGTCTCGACCGATCGGCCAGCGGGCCCGTCCGGGTCTCGCTCCGCGCCGAGCACCTTTCGCTCGAGGCCGCCGACCCCCATCGGCCGACGGGGGAGGTGACGGACCGCGCTTTCAAGGGTCACGACCTGACCCTGAAGGTCGCGTGCAACGGTCAGGAGGTCGTCGTCCAGACGATGTACGACTGTCCCTTCCGGATCGGCGACCGAGTCAGCTTCGTTCAACGAGACGAGGCCGTCGTGATCGACGGATGAGCTCCGCGCTCGGGCCGCCTCCCTCCGGGCGCTCTCAGCCGAATCTCCGGTTCTCCGACGGGACCCGGATTGGCTCGCCCGACGATCCATGCGGTTTTCCCGCAGCCGGCGCTCCAGAGGCCCCCGCGCGTTACATTGGGTGTAAAATTTGTCACGCTCGGCCCCGACGGCTCTCCGCTTCCGGGGCGGCGGGAAGGGGCTCCCGCTGCGGGACGGCTCTCGCGTTCGATTCGGATGGAGAACCTCCGTCGCGCACAGTCCGGACGGACGCCCGATCGCGGCGGGATCTGCCCTTGGCCTCGTGTTATTTTTGCTTATTGCTGGGAGTGCGCTCGGCGGGGCGATCTGGAGGAATCGGAAACCGATAACGCATAAGTGCCCCGACGCCCCTCACTCCGCCCCGGGATTTAAACGCGCTTACGTTCTCGAGGGGAGTTCGGTCGCGACCGGACGGCACGAGAGTCGTGGCACCCTCACGCACCGCCCGATCCGCCTGTCCGTCAACGAGCGTGTGGCCGGGCCGAAATGAGAGGTTGACAGCCACCGGGATTAGCGAGAGGATCGCGCCGAGTGGGGAAGTGGATCGCCGTGCGGGACGGCAGGAGATCGTCATAAGTGAGGAAAGCCAAGATACGGATCGACTCGTCGATCGGGCCGAGCTCCTCGAGCGCCAGAGAAAAGCGCTGCGGAGAGGAATGATCGAGGCAATCGCGAGCCTTGGACTTGGTCTCGGGCTCGCGTGCGCATCGCAGAACGGTGCCCCGGCGGGTCGATCGTGCGGCATATCGCGACGGGGCCGAGCTCACCCTCAGAGGTCCGCCGTCCACGCATGGGGCGGTCGGCCGCGTATCTCTGAGCGCCAACAAGGGGCGATCGTCCTCCGCGAGGAGAAGGAGCGCGTCCGGGCGAAGATCTCCACCGACGAGGAGGGGAGCCCCACCGTCGCGGTGTACGACCCCAAGGCGATGTCATCTCGAAGGCGCGGGGAACGGAGCCCGCCGGTGAGAATGGTTCTCAGTGAGGACGTCACGTGAACGTCACCAGCGCGGGGGCCGCTTCGGATGACCGGCCGAGGTGAGCGCAGGCCCCGCCAATGGGGCGTCTTTCAGGAGCGCAAAAGATGGGTCGGAAGCAGCGAGCCGAAGAGGGGCTCGTCCGGGAGGCGGTTGGGAGCCGATCCCCGGAGTCCGCCGTGTATCGGGTCGGGAGCTTTGCGCGTCGGCATCGGAACGGTCTCACGCTGACCACGAGCATTGCGGCGGTCGTCGCGGCCGGGCTGGCGCTTGCGGCGATCGGGCCGCGCGGAGCCCGGGCACAACCCGCGCCGGCTGAGGCGGAGCAGCGGACCGCCGACCAACAGCGCGAGTCGCCGGAGGAACGGGCGAACGAAGCGAAAGCGGGCGAAGCGAAGCCCGCCGCAGCTCGGGCCGAACCGACGATCGAGGAGCTCGTCGTCCTCAAGGGCCATGACCGGGCGGTGGAGGCCGTGGCCTTTTCCCCGGACGGGAAGCACCTCGCCACCGCGAGCAAGGACGGCACCGCTCGGGTCTGGAACGTGTCCACCGGGGAGCAGATCACTGTTCTCGAGGGGCACGAGAAAGGGATCGAGGATGTCGCCTATTCGCCTGACGGCAAGCACATTGCCACGGGGAGCTGGGACGGGACGGCGCGGATCTGGGACCCGTCGACCGGGAGGCAGATCCGTGTCCTAAAGGACCACGACGACACGGTGTGGCAAGTCGCATATTCGCCCGATGGGAGCGAGATCGTCACCGCAGACGGGGATCACACCGTCGCCGCATGGGATCCGTCGACCGGAAAGCGCGTCGGCGTGTTCAAGGGAGCGGAACACGCTCGCTTCACGGCTGTCGCGTACTCTCCCGATGGGGCGCGCGTCGCGGCCGCCGACGAGAGCGTCGCCACAGTGAGTGTCTGGGAGCGGTCGACGGGAAAGCAGATCGCCGCCGCTAGCATGACGAACGAACACCGGGCGCTTGACATCGGCGAGGACCTCGTATACGCGCCCGACGGCGGGCGTATCGCCATCGCCGGATCCACCGGCGCTCGCGACTCGGAGGGCATCGCGACTGTGTGGGACCCGTCGACCGGGGGGACGCTCGCCATGTTCAGAGGCCATCAGCGCAAGGTGGCCGATCTCGCATACTCGCCGGACGGGGACCACATCGTCTCCGCGAGCTCCGACGGAACGGCGCAGATGTGGGACCCGTCGACCGGCAAGCAGATCGCGGTCCACGGGGGCCACGGCCCGCGGTTCCCGACGCGTCGGCAATCGCCGAGGTCCCGCCTCGCGGACAACGTTGTAGACGTAGCATATTCCCCGGACGGCGGCCGGATCGCCACCGCCGGCGTTGACGGAACGGCGCGGATCTGGCGGGTGTCTTTCGAAAAAGCACCTTAGCGACGCGTGGCGGCAGCCGCGACTCGAAACGGGCCTGGAGCAGTACGCGTTTGATCCTCCGGGGATCACCGAAAAGTTGCCTGCCGGTCGCGAGCGTGTGCGCGCGGGGTGTCCGCGGGGGCAGGGGCCTCCGGGACCCCTCCCGCCGGGCTGTCCCGTCGCCCAATCTCGTTCCGCCCGAGCCGGTTCGTCACGGGCAAGCATCGCAGACGCTGCACCGGCGGCATCCCGTTGGGACTTGCCCGTGCCACCCATGCTGGAACGGGCGCACGGGTGGCACGGACAAGCGGAGTCCGCGACGCTTGTCCGTGGAGCTCGGCCGGATGACACACGTTCTAAGACACAGCCCGGTGGCAGGGGTGGTGGACGCCGGTCCCCTTTCTGCCCGCGTGGCAGCGCGCACACGCTCGTGACCGGCAGGAAAAGTTGTCGGAAGGTCGCTGACGGCGGAGCTGGCTGCTGATGGCGAACACTGTGTCCCTCAAGCGCTGGACACTTGCTCGTCTCCTTCCTTTTCCTTGACGGAGACTGATGGAATGAGGAAGCTCACCGAAGCGGTGCGAGGAGTCGGTCGGATACGTCGCCATCCCGGGAAACTTGCCTTGGCCCTTCTCTGCGCCGTCGCCGTCGGGATCTGGCTGCGATGGCCGGAGGAGCACACTCAGATCAAGCGGCTGCCCGACGGCACCGTGATGAAACTTGCGGGTGTCACCTACGGAAAGAAACACGACTCCCCGGCGGAAGGCTTCCTCGACGAGATCCTCGGCGGAAGCACCGCTTACTCTTTTCCACCTTTTCGACGACGGTACTTAATCGTCTGGTTCGTCCTGCCCGGAACAGAAGCGGGACCGACGTCATCTTCCGTTTCAAGTGCGGACGAGCCCACGGCGGAGCCTGCGCTGATTGGCCCCAACGGATGGCCGCTCCGAGGGCCCTTCCCCGGGATGAGCCAGGACGCTGGCGAGCCGATTGTTCTTCGCTACCGCTTTCCCGTTTTTCCCCGCCGTGGACGCACGCTCCAACTGCGCTTCTACCCGAAGAAAGATGGGTCGGCGAATCTGCAAGCTGAGCCCGTGGCGGAGTTCACCTTCCCGAATCCGGTCTCCACGGACCAACCGGCGTGGGAAGCCGAGGAGTACCCGATCCGGAAGAGCGACGGCGATGTCACCGTCACCCTCGAAAGCCTGACCGGCCGCACCGGCGCGCGGCGACAGCAGTGGCGGGCGAAATGTCGCGTGTCGGAGGCCGGACAGACCACGACGGGATGGAAGCCGATCACCACGACCGTCACCGACGCCACGGGCAACCGCCGCAGGGGTGGGGGTGGTTTCATGCCTCACGTAGCCATTTCGGATGTCACCCAGACCTTCGAGATCCCGGGGCTCTTCCCGGGCGAGTCGCCGTGGAAACTGAGGATCGAGCTCATGAAAACGGCAAACCCCCACTATTGTCCCCCGGAGCATGTCTGGAAGGTCCAGGACATCGCCGCCCCCGGCAAGGACGCCGTGACTCGCTCCGACAAGACGACCCGTCTCCGGGGCGTCGAGCTGGAGCTCGTGGGCGTGGCGGGAAAGGGTAAGGTCGACTGGCAGCCCGGAAAGGACTCGACCACGGACCATTCTTCCCGGCCTCGCGTGCGCCTGCGGATTGCAGAGGGCAGCGGCTGGCGGACAACTCTGCGGATCAACAACGAAGCGGGACAGCTCATCGAGGTGTCATATAGGGATTCTGACTATCCTGCCGGGCTGAAAAAGGGTGAACGCGTCTGTGAGTTCACCCTAAAGAGGTATTCGCTTGGCGACGCAGCGGAATCCCTCGACCTCACGTTCGCTGTTCACAAAACTCGCTCCTTCGAGTTTCTCGCCGACCCGCGCGTGGCGGAGGGACAAGGGGTCGGCGAGGACTCCGATGAGCCTCGCGAATGAGCGATCCAGTTCTTATACACCGTTCGGGAGGACCGATTATGCGCCAGCTAGACACACCGACGAGGACGATGGCCGTCGCAGCGGTGATGGGGAGACTGGCCGGTCGGCTCGGACGACGAGCGCCCGCTCCGGAGAAACGGACGGTGGAGGGACACACGCGGCGTGCCGAGCGTGTCGTGTGGCCCGGATGGGCAAACAGGGGCGTGAGTGCACCAGGACGGGAGTCCGGGTCCGGTGCGCCTCCCGATGGCTACGGTCACGCGGGCATCGCGACGCTACAGCATCGCGCTGTCCACGGGCCAGCAGCAGCGGGTGGCGCTCGCCCGCTCCATGGCCCCCGCTCCGCGGCTGCTCCTCCTCGACGAGCCGTTCAGCAACCTCGACGCGGCGCGGCGGCAGGAGACGCGGGAGGAGGTTCGTTCGCTGCTCAAGCGCCACGAGATGTCCGCCCTCCTCGTCACCCACGACCAGGAGGAGGCGCTTAGCTTCGCGGACCGCCTCGGCGTGATGCAGGCGGGTCGCCTCCTTCAGGCGGGCACGCCCGAGGAGGTCTACCACCGGCCGGGGGACGCGTTTGTCGCCCGGTTCCTCGGCGGAGCCAATCTTCTCGCGGCGGACGCCCGCGGTTGCGAGGCGTGGACCGCCCTCGGTGCGCTCCGCCTCGACCGCGCCGCGACGGGACACGTCCGCGTCTCCGTCCGCCCCGAGCATCTGGCGCTGAAGGGCGCGACGCCCGATCGGCCCACCGCGGAAGTGGTCGACCGGGCGTTCAAGGGCCACGACCTGAGCCTTCGGGTGGCGTGCAACGGCCAGGACGTGGTCGTCCAGACGATGTACGACTGTCCCTTCCACGTCGGCGACCGGGTCAGCGTCACCCAGCGCGCCGCGGCGGTCGTGATCGATGGATCCGCGCGTCCCTGTCCTCCGCCCACGGAAGCGCCGCGACGGTCTCCGCTTTCGCCGCCGGCCGGGCTCGAGGGTGTCGTCCCTCGGACGGGAGGTTCGTCCCTGCGACGGAAGCGGGCGCGGCTCGGGCAAACCCGGGTCGCCGGCGTCGATCGAACCCAGGGGGTCTTTGGCTTGACGGCCCGGGCTCGCGGCCTATCCTTGGCATCTCGATCTGGATCGCTCCCCATGAGATCCACGCAGCCGAAGGCGCTTGCATTGATCGTCGCCCAGGTCGCGGCGCTGGTCGCGACACCGGAGACGGTGGTTCTCTGCGAGGGACCGGGCGGTCATCTCGCGGTCGCGCCGGTCCACGCCAGCCACGCCTCGACCGTTTCGTATCAGCGCCCGGCGACCGGCGTGCCCACGGACAGCGGTCGCTCCGCAGGCCGCTGCCGTGACACGCTCTTGTCGGCGACCAACCCGGTCCGGCTCGAGAGCCTCGGCACGGCGCCGCTGCCGGTGAACAAGTCCGTCCCCATCGGCTGGATGGATCCGTTCGCGACGAGCTCTCCCCCTTCGCGTCGTCTCAGCCGCGCGGAGACTTCCCCTCATCCTTCCGCTCGTCCCACCAGGCTCCTGCGGACGGTCGTCCTTCAGACGTGATCCGTCCCCCTCTCTGAAACGCCTCGCTCGACGACACCCGACGAACGGGCTTCCCGCTGTTCTCCGCGGCGGTCCCTGAGATCCGACGGCCTCGTGGGCCACGGGCGGGTCGCCGACGCGTCGACGGGTGGGGCGGTGATCCGATTGTCCCGTGAACCCAGCCGATTCCCATGGAGTGGCCATGCACCGGAGCGCCTCTCTCCGCGCCGTGGCCGCCGCGGGGCTTGCGAGCCTCGTCGCGTGCGGCCCCGATCCGTTGGCCCGAGAGGGCTGGCCCGACCCGCGCCCCCTCGGCCAAGACACGAAGGCCTACCGGCCGCCCCGCTTCGAGCCGCCGAGCCTGGCACCGCTTGGTGAGCGGTCGAGCCACTCGAAGCGTGCGCCGGATCGTGGCTCGGAGGGCAGTGCCCACCGTCGGGCGGAGAAGGCCAAGGGCGGCAAGAAGCCGCCGACGTCGGACCAGGGCGGCGAGCCCGGGAAACCCGCACCGCCGCCGGACACGAGCACCACGCCGCCGCGGCGATCGAAAAACCCCAAGGGGAAGCTCTCCCTCCGCCAGGCGCTCTCCCTGGCGTTGAAGCAGAACCCCGAGCTCGCGGCGTTCGGCTGGGAGGTCCGAGCCGCGGAAGCGCGGGCGCTTCAGAAGAGCCTTCCGCCCAACCCCTCCGTGGAGCTGGAGACGGAGGAGTTCGCCAAGTCCGACGCGGGCAGTGTCGTCGATCCCGCCGAGGCGGTGGTCCGGCTCGCCCAGCCGGTCCTCACCGCGGGCAAGCTGGAGAAGCGCACCCGCGTCGCGGAGCTCAACCGCGACCTCGCCGGATGGGACTACGAGGCGAAGCGTCTCGACGTCCTCACGACGACCGTGCAGCGCTTCGTCGACGTCCTCGCCGCCCAGGAGCGCGTCGCGGTGGCGCAGGAGACGTTCAACCTCGCCCAGCAGGTCCACAAGACGGTCTCCGCCCAAGTGAAGGAGGGCGCCGTCTCGCCCGTCGAGCGAACCCGAGCCAAGGTGGAGCTGTCGACCAGCCGGGTGGAGCTCGACCGGGCGGAGCGAAGCCTGAGGGCCGCCCGACAGGCCCTCGTCGCCACGTGGGGGGCGACGAAGGCCCGCTTCGAGAAGGCGAAAGGAAAGCTCGCCGAGGTGGAGCCGATTCCGCCGAAGAAGGCGGTTCTCCGGGAGATCGAGCAGAACCCCGCCATCGCCCGGTGGGCCACGGAGATCGCCAAGCGGGAAGCGGACATCCGCCTGGCCAAGGCCCGTGCCTGGCCCAACATCAAGCCCACCGCCGGGTTTCAGTTCTTCAACGGCACGGACGACACGGCGGCGATCCTCTCGGTGGAGCTGCCGGTGCCGCTGTTCGACCGCAACCAGGGGCGGATCCTGGAGACCCGCTACGCGCTGGCCAAGGCCAAGGCGCAGCGCCGCGCGGCAAGGGTCCGCGTCCGCTCCACCGTCGGACAAGCCTACGAGCGCCTCCGCGCCGCACACGAGGAGGTCACCACGCTGCGGGAGACCACCCTCCCGAACGCGCGGTCGGCCTACGAGGCGATCCGCCAGTCGTACGAGGCGGGCCAGACCGACATCCTCGATGTCCTCGATACCCAGCGGACCCTCTTCCGGGTGGAGCGGCGCTACGTCCGCGCCACCGCGGACTACCACCAGGCGGCCGCGGAGGTGGAGCGGCTGATCGCCGAGCCCTTCGAGAAGCTGGGCGGTCAGAACAACGAAGCGAAGACCCAGGGTGAAGCGGGCGCGAAACCGAAGGGAGACCCGTCGGCGGGCGACGCCGATACGAACCACGACGAGAAGGAAGGGGGATCGGTCGGGGAAGCCACCCTCGACCCACCTGTGGGGCCGATGCCGGAAAAGCTCATGGGTTTTCCAGCAAAGACAGCGGGCTTGAACAAGAAGGAGAAGCAAGATGAGCCGAAATAGAGCACTGATGGCCGGCCTCCTCGTCGCGGGGCTCGCCCTCGGCGGCGTGGCGGGCTTCGGGATCAGCCGCAGCGCCGGAAAGCGCGGCGGCGGGGGCTCCTCGACCAGCACGGCCTCGTCGGAGAGCTCCGGCGCCCAAGCGGCCTCGGACCACGGGGGTGGCCAGGAGAAAAAGAACAAGCACCAGAAGGCCCACGGGAAGCACAGCAAGCTCGTCCGGCTCGAAAAGGGCCAGATGAAGAAGCTCAACATCAAGGTGGCCGCCCTTGACGCGGGAAGCGCCCGGTCGGTCATCAAACGCCCCGCCACGGTGAAGTGGGACCTCGACCGTGTCGCCCGGGTCGGGCCCCGGATCAAGGCCAAGGTGGAGGAGGTCCTCGTCGACCTCGGCGACCGGGTCAAAAAGGGCGATCCGGTCATGGTGATGAGCAGCGTGGAGCTCGGCCGGGCCAAGGCGAAGTTCCTGACGGCCCGGGCGCGCGTGGCCTCGGCGAAGGCCCGCCTCCGGACGGACCGCGCCAACTACAAGCGGCTGCGGAGCCTCCACGAGCAGAAGATCGCCAGCGAGGCGAAGATGCTCGAGAGCAAGGCGAAGAAGGAGGAGGCGCGCGCGGAGGTCCGGGAGGCCAAGGCGAAGGTCGACGCCGCCCGGGAGACGCTCCGGGTGCTCGGGATGAGCAAGGAGGCGATTCAGAACATCGCGGCCGGCGGAAAAGAGCCGCTGTCCTTCTTTCGGGTGCGAAGCCCCGCCGCCGGTGTCGTCCAGAAGCGCCACGTCCGAATCGGTCAGACCATCGGGGCGAACGAGAGCCCCATCCACGTGGTCCGGACGGACCGCATGTGGGTCATGGTGAACGCCTACGAGCGGGACGTGCCGCTCCTCGAGAAGGGCAAGTCCGTGGAGCTCACCGTCCGGAGCCTTCCCGGGAAGACCTTCCACGGAAAAGTGGACTGGATCTCCAACAAGCTCGACGAGAAGACGCGGACCCTCCGCCTGCGGGCCGTGGTCGAGAACCCCGACGGCCTGCTCCGTGCCGGCATGTTCGGCACAGCCGCCTTCCACACCGACGCGGACGGAGGAAAGGCGGCGCTGGCGCCGCCCGACGCGATCCAGCGCATCGAGGGCACCCCTTACGTCTTCGTTCCCGGAGACGAGAAGGGGACGTTCAAGCCCGTCAAGGTCACGCTCGGGGAAGACTCGAAGAAGTGGGTGGAGGTTCTCACGGGCGTGAAGCCCGGGACGAAGGTAGTCACACAGGGGGCGTTCAACCTCAAGGCCGCGTTCACCGCGAAGGGACGCAGCGCCGCCCATAGCCACTAGCAAACGCTGCCGAGTCCGTCTCGAACCGATAAACCGGAGCCCCTCATGCTCGACTGGGTGGTGAATACCTCGCTGCGGAGCCGACTGCTCGTTTTGGTCTTCGTCGCGGGCCTCGCCGGCGCCGGCTACTGGTCGTACCGCGAGGTACCGATGGACTCCTTCCCCGACGTCACGCCCACGCTGGTCCAGGTCTTCACGGTCAGCCCCGGCCTCTCCCCGGTGGACGTGGAGAAGCAGATCAGCTACCCCATCGAGATCGCGATGTACGGCCTGCCGAAGCTGGACCGCGTCCAGAGCACATCGGTCTTCGGCCTCTCCCGGGTGAACATCTATTTCGAGGACGGTACGGACTACTTCTACGCCCGCCGGCTCGTCCTCGAGCGCTTGCAGCAGGCCCGGAACAAGATCCCGCCCGGCCTCGGCAACCCCAAGATCGGACCCATGGCGTCGGGCCTCGGCCGGATCGCCTTCTACACGATCGAGAACAAGAAGGGGGCGAACCACTCGCTGATGGAGCGGCGGACGGCCCAGGACTGGATCGCCAAGCCCATGCTCCGGACGACGCCGAACGTCACCGGCGTCCTCTCCGTCGGCGGCCACGTCCGGCAGTTCCAGGTCCGGCTCGACATGAACGCCCTCCTCGCCCGCGACCTGACCATCGGGGACGTGCGAAAGGCCTTGCTCGAGAACAACCGCACGGTCGGCGGCTCCTTCCTCCAGACCGCGGGCGAGGAGCGCATCGTCCGCGGCTACGGGTGGATCCGGCCGGGGAAGAAGGGCCTCGAGGACATCCGCAACATCATCGTCAAGGAGACGGACGGCACGCCCATCTACGTCGACGACGTGGCCAAGGTGACCTTCGGGTCGAAGATCCGGCGCGGAGCGCTCGTGGCGTCGGGGCCCAACGCGAAGAAGGCCAAGGAGACCGTGGGCGGCTTCATCCTCAAGCTGATCAACACCAATACCCAGAAGGTGCTCCACTCCATCAAGGAGAAGGCGAAGCAGATCAACAAGGCCCTCCCCGACGGCATGAAGCTGAACTTCTACTACGACCAGGGGAGCCTCGTGGACAAGGCGGTCGGGACCGTGGAGGACGCGCTGATCGAGGGAGCGGTCCTCGTCCTCATCTTCCTCTACATGTTCCTCGGCAATGTCCGCTCCACGCTGGTGGTCATCGGGGTGCTTCCCCTCGCGGCCCTCGGCGCCTTCATCGGGATGAAGGTGATGGGGATGTCCGCGAACCTGATGTCCCTTGGGGGCCTCGCGATCGGCATCGGCATGATGGTCGACGGGGCGGTGGTGGTGGTGGAGAACATCTTCCGCCACCTCGAGGAGCGAAAGGACGAGGACGTCTCGATGATCCGCCTCGTCGGCGAGGCGACCCGCCAGGTCGCCCGGCCCACCGCCTTCTCCATCGGCATCATCATCATCGTCTTCCTCCCGCTGTTCACCCTCCAGGGCGTGGAGGGCAGGATGTTCTCGCCCATGGCGTACACGATCAGCTTCGCCCTTGTCGCGGCGCTGATCCTGGCGCTGACGTTCGTGCCGGTGCTTTGCAGTCTGCTCTTCACGCGGCGCACCGCTCACGGAGACCCGCGGATCGTCCGCTGGCTCAAGGCGGGCTACCGCCCCGTCGTTCGCGGGGTGATCCGCGTGCCGAGCCTCGTGCTCGGGACGGCGGTCGCCTTGCTCGTGGGCAGCCTGCTCCTGTTCCCCTACCTCGGCACGGAGTTCGTCCCGACCCTGCGGGAGGGCACGTTCTTTATCCGCTCCGTCCTTCCTTCGGGGGCGAACCTCGATACCTCCATCCGCTACGCCAAGCGCATCCAGCGCTCCCTCGCCGAGGAGTTCCCGCAGAAGGTGCAGGGGATGTACGCCCGCGTGGGGCGGGCGGAGGTCGGCGGCGACCCGGAGCCGGTCAACGTGGTCGCCACGCTGATCAACCTCAAGGACCTCACGAAGTGGAAGAGTGGGCGGACCTACGAGGAGCTCCAGTCCGCGATGGCCAAGCAGCTGGAGAAGGACGTCCCCGGCCTTGCGAACAACATGTCCCAGCCCATCCAGATGCGGACGGACGAGCTCCTCTCCGGCGTGCGCGCCCAGGTGGCCGTGAGCATCTACGGAAGCGACCTGAATCAGCTCGCGGACGTGGGGCAGCAGATCGTGAGCATCTGCCGCGAGGTCGAGGGGGCGGTGGATGTCCGCATGCTCCAGCAGGGCGGCAAGCCCCAGCTCCTGGTCCGCCCCAACCGGAAGGAGCTCGCCCGCCTGGGGATCTCCATCGACAAGTTTCTGAAGACGGTGGAGACCGGGATCGGAGGGTCCACCGCGGGCCAGGTCTTCGAGGGCATCCGCCGCTTCGACGTCTTCGTCCGGCTCCAGAAGGACCAGCGGGCGAAGAAGGCCCAGATCGAGAAGCTGCCGCTGCGGACGAAGGACGGAAGCATCGTGCCGCTCTCCCAGGTGGCGAGCGTCAAGCTCTTCGACGGGCCCAAGACCATCTCGCGAAACAAGGGGAGCCGGCGGACCTACGTCCAGTTCAACGTCCGCGGACGCGACATGGGGAGCGTGGTCCGGGAGATCCAGAAGAAGGTCGCCGCCCAGGTAGACATGCCGCCGGGCTATTACGTGGAGTACGGCGGCCAGTTCAAGAACCAGCGGCGGGCGATGCAGCGTCTCTACATCGTCGTGCCCATCACGCTGGGGCTGATCTTCCTCCTCCTGTTCATGGCCTTCGGCAAGCTGCGATACGCCACGCTGATCTTCATGAACGTGCCGTTCGCGGTGATCGGCGGCATCGTCGCGCTGTATGTCTCCGGGCTCTACCTCTCGGTGCCCGCGGCGGTCGGGTTCATCGCGGTCTTCGGCGTGGCCGTGCTCAACGGCAACGTGCTCGTGGCCTACATCAACCAGCTCCGCCAGGCGGGCTACGCGACGGAGGAGGCGGTCCAGACGGGCGCCGAGCACAGGCTGCGCCCCGTGCTCATGACGGCGTCGGTCGCGACGCTCGGGCTGATCCCCTTGCTTCTGGCCGACGACATCGGCTCCAATGTGCAGAGGCCGCTCGCGGCCGTGGTGGTCGGCGGCCTGGTCACGTCCACGCTGCTCACCCTGGTTGTGCTCCCGAGCATCTACCGGTGGTTCGCGGCGCCCGTGGAGGAAGTGGAGACGTGAGCCCGGTTCTCGGTGGGACGGCGGGCTCGGGCCGGAAAGACGTCCGACGAATCCGGAGGCACGGAAATGAAGGAAGTGAAGGCGATCATCCGGGCCAACCGGCTCGACGCGGTCCTCGACGAGCTGCACGCCCACCCGGGCCTTCCCGGCGTGACCGTCACGCAGGTCCAAGGCTTCGGGAAGAACGTGGGGCGGGCGGAAGGCGAGTCGGGACCGATCACCTACGACGTGGTCAGCCGGGTCCG
>CAZQQP010000056.1:0-16731 GCA_964595475.1 uncultured Planctomycetaceae bacterium
ACGCTTTTAAGAAGCATCACAAGCGAGGCTTATAAAAAGCCTCGCTTGTTTTGGGACTACTACGGCTTCGGCGGGAAGCCCGGAGACCGCCTGTCGATCACCATTCTCCACCTCGGAAAGACGAACAAGGCGTACATGGACGGGCACGCCAACTCCGAGCGTTGGTATCAGACCACGCCCGATTTGCTCTCGACCAACAACGGGAACTACGAGGAGCCGCGACAGAAGGACCTGCCGAGGATCCAGTACAACGCGAGGTGAGCCCAGGCATCGGAGCGGCTCTGATCGCGGGCGCGGGCCGGATAGAGCGTCCGGTAAACGCAAAGCAGGGAGCAGTCCGTATGGAGATTCGCGAGTGGCTCAACGCCAACCCGTCCATCGCCGGGGGTGGCGCGGCGGTCGTGCTGATCCTCGGCATCGTGTGGATGGTCTCGGCCATGCAGGGGCCTGGGGCAACGGAGGAAAGCGGCTCCGCGTGGTACGTGGACCTGCAAACGGGAGAGCTCTTCACCGCCGCGGCGAGCCGGGAGCCGCCGATCCAGAGCCCGGGCGGGAACAAGGCGGTCCGGGCCCACCTCTATAGCTGTGGAAGCTGTCAGAAGGGCGAGCGATTCATCGGCTACTACGAGCGCGTTCGTCCGGAAGCGAGAGACGGGAACACGCCGCCCGCGGCGACCGATTATCAGTTTTTCTCGGGCAAGGCGGAAGGGGGCTCATACGACCGGCCGCCGCTGTCCGACAGCCGACTCCAGGCGCTTCGCAACGACGAGGGTTGGACCGGCTACAGCATGGACGGGTCGGGCGACGCCCGGGCGATCCAGGAGGTGACGGACTGCCCGGAGGGGAAGTCGGGACAGGCCAAGGAGTGCGAGCCCTAGCTCGGGCTTTCCTCACGCGGTCGAGCTCAGCGACCGCCGGGACGGGCTGTTCCGAATCCTGGGAAAGACCGGCCTCGATGCGCTTCACCACTGCAGAATCACCGCCCGCTCACGGCCGCTTTGCCGTGGACGGACGGCGGCGCGGTTGGGTTACCGTCAAGACCTGATCCGCCTCGATGGGGCCGGGGACCTTCTGGGTCCGATCGCCCGGCCAGTGAACCGTCAGCCCCTCGATGGTCGCGGCGTCGCCGAGGCCGAAGTGGACCATGGGTGGCTGGCTCGCGAGGAACGCGTCCCCACAGGTCACGAGCCGACGGACCGCTTGTCGGCCGTCCACGTGGGCGACGACCGTGCAACCGACGCCGAACCGATTCGCGGACCGCCCTTCGAGACGCACCTTCAGCCAGTGGTAGTCCGTCTTCGTCTGGTTTCGGAGGAGAGTGGGGCCGGCGTCGTAGTTGTTGGCAACCAGGTCGAGTCGCCCGTCACCGTCGAGATCCGTCGCGACCACGCCGCGGGTGTTGGCTCGATACGCCGCGGACGAGTCAGGCCCCGCCTCGACGAAACGGTTTGACTTTCGCAAAAAGAGACGGTTCCGGTCCCTCCGCCGCGGAGCGGGCGCCGTCATCCCGTTCGCGAGATACATGTCCGTGTCGCCGTCGTTTTCGCAGTCGAACCACCTGGCGCCCCAGCACCAGCCGCGGCTGCGCCGGCGGAAGTAGTCGTCCTCCACGGGGTCGAAGTGGTTTCCGCGGACGTTTTGCATGAGCTTGTTCCCGGAGCGGTAGAGCTCGGCGCCGCGAATCCGGTGGAGCGGCCCTTCTTCCGGCAGCTTCAGGGTGACGTTTTTGCCAAAGGAAGTGATGGTGGTCAGGTAGAGATCCCACCAGCCGTCGCGATTCACGTCCACCACGCTCGCGTTCATTCCGGCTCCCCGGTCGTCGAGGCCGAGCCGCGGGGCGACGTCCTTGAAGGTCCCGTCGCCCTGGTTCTCGAAGAGCTGGTCGGCGCCGAAGTCGTTGGCGAGGTAGAAGTCCTCCCAGCCGTCGCGGTTGTAGTCGAAGGCGACCCCCGCGAGCGTCCAGCCCGTGCTGTCCACTCCCGCTCGGGTGGAGACCTCCTTGAACGTCCCGTCGCCCTCGTTGTGGAAGAGCTGGTTCGGCCGACCGTTGCGGGCGTCGAGCGACGGGTAGCCGCCCGGAGCAGTGTCGGCCGCCCCATAGACGGGCACGTACAGGTCCAGCAGGCCGTCGTGGTCGTAGTCGAAGAAGAAGGCGGCCAACGCCCCCTCCCGCGTGTCCAGCCCGCTCCGCTCCGTGGCGTCCTCGAACGTGCCGTCGGGCTGCTGCATGAACAAACGCGTCGCGGAGTGGTAATGGACGACGAGCAGGTCGAGCCGTCCGTCGTCGTTGACGTCCGCGAACAGCGCCTGCCGAGCGTCCGTCAGCTTCGGGTCGTGGATGCCCACCCGGCTCGTGACATCCTTGAAGCGAAAGCCGCCGACGTTCTTGTACAGCCGGTTGCCGCCCTCCCCCGCAAGAAAGAGATCCATGCGACCGTCGCCGTTGAAGTCGCCCGCCGCCACGCCGGCGCCCAATCCCTCCTCGACGTTGAACCCGCGGCCGCGCGAGCGGAGTCGGTTGTCGCGGTCCACGAAGCTCTCCTGCGCCACACCCGTTTCCTCGGTGACGTCCTTGAAGAGCGGGACGCTCTCCCGCTCCGAAGTCGCGGATTGAACCGACGACATCGCGGGGGGTTGTAGCAGCGCGAAGCGGTTCCCGCCCGACCCATTTGACGCGTTCTTCGCGTCGGGGCCTTCCTCCTCCGCGAAGTGGGCGACCAGCGCGATGTGCTCGGCCACCCGCTCGGCGAGGAGCTCCACCGCGAGCGGATCCATCGCGATGCTCGCCGAACGGCCCCAGACGCCGGAGAGAATTCGCCATTGCATGCCGCTTTTCCGAATGGCGCGGAGCTCCTCCGCCGGCACCGTCGTCTGGGCGGCTTCCTTCCGGATCGACGCCACCGACACGAAGCCCGCCTCCCCGGTGTACCGGAACCGCAGGCTCCCGTCCGGCCTTCGCGTACGGGGAAGGAGCTGGTGCGTGCCGTTGAGCACCCAGGAAAGAGCCCCGTATGACCGTCGGTTCCGGTTGTTGAGGACGCGGTCGCGTGGCCGCTGGACCAGCGGAACGAGCGGGTTGTTGACGCTGTCCGCGCGGCGGGGTGTGAGGCCGAGGCCGAGGAGCATGCCTGTCGCGGCGGCCTGCTGCACGAAATTGTCGAGCTGATCCCTCGACCACTCGGCGGCGTGGTGAGCCTCCAACGCTTTCCGCAGCGGCGCGAACGGATCCTCCGCCCGGCCGGCGGCCGAGGCGGCGTGGCGGCGACGGACGTAGGTCCGTGTCAACCGCTTCAGGAAAGCGCGGCGGCCTTTGGAGCGGTTGTCCGATTGTGTCCCGTCCGAAGAGACGGAACCGGTCAAGCCGAGGCTCTCCGCGGTCGTCCGGGCCGCTTGGGCGACCGCCTCGGGCGTGACCGGCTCGTCCTCTTTCCCACGGAGTGCTTCGAGCACGCGAGCGAGGACTCGCTCCGCCGCGGTCGTGAGCTGCTTCAGGCCGTCCTCCGTCAGCGGAGCGACCGACACACGCCCGGCCGTGAAAGCGCCGTCCCGCGCCAACGCGTCGGCCACGAGCGAGGCGACGAGCCACTCCCCCGCCCCGACGCGGTCGAGGAGCGCTCGCACCGCCCCGCGGCTCGGACGGGTCGACGGCACTTTCCCCGAGAGGAGCGGGTCCACGGGCGCGGCCTCCCGGACGGCCCGGGCGGTCACGGTGCTCGCGGAAGCGTGGGAGGTCGCGGCGTGCCAGAGACGGGAAAGGATGCCCTTCGACGCCTCCACGGTGAGGACGGCGATCTGAGGACGGACGTTACGGCCGGCGGTGAAGCGGATCGTCGCGCTCAGCGGACGCCAGCCGGTGAGCGGAACACGCTTGGTCACCCGCGTGAGCCGATCGACGGCGCGCTTTCCGGTCTCGGCGAGGGGAACCTCGGGCTGGCTGTCGTTTCCCGCAGCTCGAGGAGCGTCGGCACCACCAGCCGAGTCCCCCGCTTTCTCTTGAGTCTCCAACGACGGGAGCTGAGAGGAAGAATCGCGGTCGCAAGCGCTGACGGCGGTTGTGATCAAGAGGAGCACGACCCAGGCCCCGGCTCGTCGGGACCCGTTCGGCGGACGGGTCGGCGATCCCCGCCGTGAGGGTGTTTCCGCAGCCGTCAAGATGACGCGTCTAAGTGCCAAGGCGTGCCGTTCGGTCCCGCATATGTGGCGCTTCCAGGAGACGGCTTGCATCCGCCTACGAGACCCGCCACCCCGTGGGCCGACGGTTGTGGGGGCCGCTCGGCCGACGGCTTCTATTATACCGGTGGTAAAACGGTGGCGAAAGCGGAGCGGTTTGTTGGCCGACGACGCTGACTCCATTCTCGAGCGGGATCCCTTTCCACCCGCGTGTTCCACCGCGGGGACGAGGGGGCGGAATTGCGGGCGCATCCAGACCCGTTTCGGCCTCCTCACAGCGGTCTTTCTCGCCGCTTGCTCCGGGCCGTCGGGCCCGTCCGACGCGGAGATCACCCGACGCCACAACCGTGCGGCAGCGCTGATGGATCAGTACCGCTTCGACAAGGCCGTGGGCATCCTGAAGAAGCTGGTCAAGGCCCGTCCCGAGTCGACCGAGCTGCAGGTCGACCTCGCGGTGGCGCTGGTCAATCGCCGCGGCCCGGACGACGAGCGACGGGCCACGAAGCGTCTCGAGCGGATCGTGGAGAAACATCCGGATCACCTCCGCGCGCGCTACGTCCTCGCGGCGATCCGCCACCAAAGCGGGAAGACGGAGAAGGCGCTTCGCCACTTCCGCACCGTGGCGAAAGCGGACCCCGACGACGCCCACGCGGCCTACTACGTCGGCCAGTGTCTGGCGAAGCTGGAGAAGTGGGAGAAGGCCCTCCGCTGGCTTCGCCGCGCGATGGACGCCGACCCCTACCTCGCCAGCGCCTACCACCAAGCCCAGTTCGTCTTCGCCCAGGTCGGCCGGAAGAAACGGGCCGCGGCCATGCTGAAGAAGTTCCGGACGCTCCGGACGGACAATCCCCTCGCACGCACCGCGGACCTCACCCGGTATCGGAAGATGGGGCCGAAGGCCCAGGTGGGTCGACGAGCGGAGGACGGGGAGTCCGTCAGCCCGCCCGAAGGCCCCCTTTTCGAGCCGCCGACGCCGATTGCGGATGGCTGACACGCCGAGCCGACCGCCTCCCGAGGCGTCTGACGAGCGGGGGACCGAACGGCGCTCGGAAGCGTGGCCGTCACCGGGTCGGGCCGGAGGACGCCTTCCGCACGGCCATGGTTCCGTTCATGGTGACGGCGTGCTGCGGAAAGGTGCAAAGGAAGGGATACTCACCCGGCTTCTCGGGCGCCGTGAACACCACCGACGTGGAGCTTCCCCCGCCGACCATGTCCGTCGCGGCGAGCACCGCCTCCCGGACCTCGTCGGGCAGGTAGTCGTTCTCGAGCGTGCCCCCGTTCTTGAGCGCTCGCTGGGCGAACGCGACGGGCTCGGCGTCGGGTGTGCTCAGGATCACCACGTTGTGGCCCATCGCCGCGACGGGGAGCTCGCCCACGTGGCGGAGCGTCAGCCGAACCCGCTCGCCCGCCTTGACGGCGAAGCGGTCCGTGTAGTAGCGTTGTTGATCGTCCGCCTTGATGACCACCTGCGGAAGGTCCTCCTTCCCCGCCGCATCGCGTTTCGCACCGCTCGCTCCCTCGGCGCTCGACCGGCTCTCGATCCCCACCTCGCGCCGCGCGTCATATTCGCCATCGGCGTTCCGCTTGCTGTAAGTGACGGTGGCGGACAGCGCCTTCGCCGACGCCGGGACTTCGACCTTCCACCGGAACGTCCGGGCCCCGCCGGACGCCAGGCGTCCCGAGGTCGTCCCCTGGACCCGTGTCGCTTCCACACCGGCGCTGGCCGGGCTCTGGAGGGAAACATCCTTGACCTTGATCGGCGACGGCGAGCGGTTGGTGACGATCGCCTCCGCGGTCGCCGTCCGGTCCGGCGTCACCTCGAGCTTTCCGTCGACGAGGCCACGGAACGCAACCGACACTTGGGTCCGCTCGATACGGTAGATTCCCGAATCGTCGTTGGGGCCGTCGTACTTACTGCCCCACTCCGCGAGGTACAACGCGCCGTTCGGGCCGACGTCCATGTCGATGGGACGGGTGAAGCGGGCGTCGGGCAGGAAGGGCTCGACCGCGACCGGGTCGCCCGAAGCGTCGAGGGTGACGTACTTGATCCAGTTCTTTCCCCGCTCCATGAGGAACACCTTCCCGTCGTAGTAGCTCGGGAGGGCGCTCTGGTCGAAGCCCTCTCTTCGGCGGTAGACGGGCCCTTGGATCGGCTCCCCACCCGTGAGCTGGGGGAACGGCACCTCGTCCATCGTCTTGTAAGGCACGTACGGCTCCCACGCCCCGGGGTAGTCGAGCACTTGTTTCCAGCTTCCCGGCATCATGATCATGGCCCCCTGCGCCGGCGGAAGCTTCCGGAGCCCCGTGTTGTTCGGCGAGTCGTTGATGACCCCGTCGGGGTCGAAGATGCGGCCGCCCTCCTTCTTCGCATAGTCGTAATCGCGGAACGGGATGTTCTTCCCGATGACAAAGGGGTAGCCGTAGAAGCCCGGCGCCGCGGCCCGGTTGAACTCCTCGATCTGCGGTGGACCGCGGTCCACGTTCCAGCTCCCGGCGCCGGGGCCGTACTCGCCCCAATAGAGCACGCCCGTCGCGGGGTCCACCGCGATGCGGTAGGGGTTTCGCACGCCCATCACGTAGATCTCCGGACGGACCCGGCCGTCCTCGATCGCCGGACCGTAGCCTCGCTTTCTGGTGAACAGATTGTCGGCGGGGATCCCGTAGGAGCCGTCCCGGTGCGGAACGATGCGGAGGATGCTCCCCCGCAGGTCGGCGCTGTTGCCCGACGTGCGCTGCACGTCGTGGCGCTTCGCCCGCCCCTCCCGCTCGTCCAGCGGCGCGTAGTTCGACCCGCCGACGTTGTCGCCAATGGAGACGTACAGCTGCCTCCCGCGGGGCCCCCACGCGAGGTGGCCCGCGTGGTGGCCGTCCTTCGGGTCGATGGGGATGCGGAGGATCTTCACCTCCGAGTCGCGGCGGATGGTGCCGCCGGAAAAGGTGAACCGCGAAAGACGGGCGACGTTGCCGTCGGTCGCGTCACGCGGCGGGTCGTAGAAGAGATACACCCAGCCGTTGTCCTCGAACGCGGGGGCGAGGAGGATGTCTTTCAGCCCGTAGATGCGCCGCTTCGAGACGGCGAGCTCCAGCACGGTCGTCGCACCCTTCGCCGTCTCCGGGTCCACCATCTTCACCTGCTCCCGCCCCTCGGCTCGGTAGTCGAGGCGGTCCACGAAGAAGACGCGGCCGCGGGGCGAGACCTCCACCGCCGCGGGACTCTTCGTCTCCGTGGCGAGCGGCGTCTTGGTGTAGGCGTCCCAGACGGTCCCCGTGGCGTCGCCCGCGGCGAGGCCCGCCGCCCAGCGAAGGCCGCCGGAGAGGTGAGTCAGGAAGCGCTCGTCCTCGAAGTGCTCGGGCGCGTGGCCGAGGGCCGTGTACCACGCCCGTCCGCCGGCGACCCGCTGACACCACGCCATCGGGTGATGGTGGCCCGTCCCTTCCATCCCACCGCCCGTGTGAGTCCGGCCGTCGGCCGACATGAGGATGTGGGCGTCGCCGCGGGGATTGCTCTCAAAGGTGGACCAGGTGGAGCGGAGCGTCCACTTGACGGGGAGCTTCTCCGTCGAGGGATGGGCCCGATCCGTGACGTGGATGGTTCCCTTCTGATAGCTCGCGTGGTCCGCGCGGGTCGCGCCGAGGACGCGGTTGAAAAACGACCCGGCGTCCGGCTGCTCCGCCGCGGCGTGGATGCCGACGAGGCCGCCGCCGGCACGCATGTACGCCTCGAACGCCGCCCGCTGCTCCTCGTCGAGGGTGAGATGGCTGGTGTTGTTGAAGACGATCGCGTCGTAGCCCGTGAGCGTGGCGGCCTTCGCCGGAAACCGGTCGGGTGGCGTATCCGCGTATTTCCCCTTCGTATCGAGAATGTCGACCGCGACCTCCTTGACGCCCTCGTCCGCTTGTTCGAGCCGCTCGCCGAGCTGTCGGATCGCCCGGTTTCCGGCGGGAACCGACGCGTGGCGATTCTCGGGCGTCACGGAGATGACGAGAATCCGCACGGAAGTGGTGTCCTTCCCGGCTCCGCCGTGGCCCGGAACGCTCGCCACGCCCACGAGCAGCGCGGCGAGCGGGAACGCGTGCAACGAGTGGCCTCGCATCGGTTATACTCGCTTCAATCAGAAGTCGGCCGAACCTCAAAACAGCCGCGATGGATTTCCGGTCGGCTTCCGAAAAGGCCGGCCGGAGCTCCGGCTCGGACAAAGGCCGCGAACACCCCGATTCGTTACGGATCGGAGGAGGCTCGTCCGTCGCTCCGCGAAGACGGAAGGTGCGACGACGTGGCCCGGCCGAGCTCCCCGCGAGCTCGGCTACACCCATCCACGTCCACACGCGGACGACCGCCGGACGGTCACTCCTCCGGCTTCGGCGGAAGCGATAGGACCTCCTCGTCCACTTGGACGTCGGCGCCGCCCTGCGGAACCTTCGCCCTCGCCGCCCAGAGGATCCCGTTCACGATGGCGCGGCGGAAGGGCTCTCGCTTGAAGTTCTCGTGGAAGTGGCCGAGCGTGGTTCCGAACGACCGACCGCCGCCCGACCGCTCGTACGCCCACGCAACCGTCTGCCGCTTGCCCTTCACCCCCGCCTTCACAATCGGCTTGACCGCGTCCTGGAACTTCAGATCGAGGTAATACTCCTCGTGCAGCACGAACGGCTCCCACCCTCGGCAGATGGGATGGTCGGCGCTCGGCTGGGTCAGCTTCGCCTTGGTGATCTCGAGGCCGGAGAACTTCGTGTTGAACCAGCCGCCGAGGATCTTCATGTACTTCGGCCCGACCTTCGGCTTCGCGTCCGTCGCCCAGTGGATGGCCGCGTAGCCGACCCCGTCGTCCATGAGCTTCTTGAACCGCTCGCGATGGGCCTTGGAGAGGACGATGGATCCGGCCGGACGGGTGTAGTAGACGAGCGCGTCCACGCCCGTGAGAAGATCCTTCGGTGGCCAGGCGAGGTCGGGGGAGACGACCGCCTTGACGCCCTCGTGGTTGTTCAGACACGCCGCGAGCACCTTGCACTCGTGGCGGTACATGTGGGTCGCCCACGGGTGGTCCCGCTTCGTGGGGACGAGGACGACCTTCTTCTCCGCCTGCGCCACGCCGCCGAGCGAGAGCAGCGCCGCGAGGAGTATGGGGAGCAACGAGCGGCTCATGATCCGTCTCCCGACTTCAGTGTCTTCGCGATGAGCGGCTTCCCGAGCCGCGTGAAGGTGATGAACTGATACTGCCGATCCACGCCGCGCTCCCAGAGCACACCGACCGCTCCGCCACCGAGGCGTGCCATGTCGGAGTACGCGGCCCGGTCCGTGGAGAGGACCCGCGCCTCCGAGAAGCGCTTGGCCCCGTCGTCGCTCACCCGCAGCACCAGCGTCTTCCGTCCTGGTCCCTTCGGCCCGGTCCAGAGCCACCAGGGGCCCGCCTCGCCCGCCGGGTCGAAGCGCTGGATGGCCGTCGCGACCGGCGTGACGGTGAGACCCGCCATCGGGTCCGACCAGGTCTCCCCCTCGTCGCCGCTCGTCGCCACGTAGCGGTGGTCGCCGCTGTTCTGGCGGGCGTCCATGAGGAGGCGACCGTCGGGAAGCTCCGTCACCTGGTTCTCGTTGGTGGGTGCGCCCACGAGGCTCCCCCGCTCCCACGTCTTGCCGTGGTCGTCGCTGTAGATGACGTACGCCCGCATCTTGTCCAAGCTCGCGTCCCCCGGCTTTCGGGCGGCGGGCACGACGAGGCGGCCGCTGTCGGCTTGGACGCCGCTGCCGGGCCCGAAGAACATGGCCCCCCACGCGTCGACGTCGCGGGCGACCGCCGTCAGGTCGATCGGGTCGGACCAGGTCTTGCCGCCGTCGTCGCTGTACCGCGCCCACGCCTGGTTGTGGCGGGTTCCGGGTTGGGCCTCACGGGTGCCCCGGTCGGGCATCCACCGGTTGTAGAAGAGCCACAGGCGGTCGCGGGACCGGTCGAAGACACCGGTGGGATTGGACGCGGCCCACCCGTCGCCGGGGTCGTCGAGGACCTTGAGCTCCGACCAGCTCCGCCCGCCGTCCTCGCTTCGCTTGTAGACGAGGTTGATGTCGCCCGAGCCCGGGTCGCCGCGGTTTTCTCGGCGACCCTCGGCGGCGGCGACGAGGGTGCCCCCTTCCGTGGCCGTGACCGACGGGATGCGGAAGGTGTGATAGCCGTTCCGCCCCGAGACGAAGACGTCCGTCGACGGCGGCTCCGCCGCGGCCGCCGCGGCGAGGATCGCGAGCACCGCTGCGGGCTGGAGTCGCGGCACCGTCGGGACACGCGCCCGGCCGTCGGCCCGTCGGCCGGCGCCGAATGGGGTGGAGAAGGGATGCATGGGCTCGGTCTCCTCGTGTCGCCGCGGCGAAGCGGCGGGCTCACTTCAGCTTGCCCTCGGGACGCCGGTTTTCCTTGAGGGAGCGGTCGAAGCGCTTCGCCTTCTTCGTCAGCCGCTTGACCACCGCCGCGTGGTCCTCCGCCACGTTGTTCTGCTCGCGGATGTCCTTCCTCAGGTTGTACAGCCGCGGCCCGTGGTCGCCGCGGGGGAGGTGGAGCTTCCATCGTCCGCTGCGGACCGCCTGGAGGTTGTTTCCGCGGTAGTAGTAATACGCGTCGTGGGGGCTCTCCGCGTCTTTCTGGGTGAGCAGCGTCCGGATGCTCTTGCCGTCGATCACGCGGTCGCTCGGCAGGTCCACACCCGCGAAGTCGGCGAAGGTGGGGAGGAAGTCGATCGTCGCGGCCACCTCGTGGGTGACGGTGCCCGCGGGCACGCGACCCGGTCCCCACGCGAGGAAAGGCACTCGCATGCCGCCCTCGAAGGTGGAGAACTTCCCGGCGCGGAGCGGCCCCGCCGAGCCGCCCCGCTTGCCCTTGCCCAGCCACGGCCCGTTGTCCGACGTGAAGAGGACGAGGGTGTGCTCGGCGAGCCCCCGCGCTTCCAGCGTGTCGAGGATGCGCCCGACGGACCAGTCGATCTCCTCGATGACGTCGCCGTAGAGGCCCCGCTCCGTCCGTCCGCGGAACTTCTCCGAGGCGGCGAGCGGGACGTGCGGCATGGTGTGGGGGAGGTAGAGGAAGAAGGGCTGCTCCTCGTGGTCCTTGATGAACCGCACCGCCTCCTGCGTGTATCGCTTGGTCAGCGTCGCCTGCTCGGCGGGATACTCCACCACCTTGGTGTTCCGCATGAGCGGCACCCAGCCGCCCTTCGGGTCGTGGCTTCGGAACTTCTCGAGGGTCATCCCCTTGCGGAAGCGCACGCCGTCGGCCACCGCCATCTCCGTGTCCACGGACATGTCGTTGGAATAGGGGATGCCGTAGTAGCTGTCGAAGCCCTGGTTGGTCGGGAGGAACTTCTCGTGGTGGCCGAGGTGCCACTTGCCGATGCACTTGGTCGCGTAGCCCTTCTTCTTGAGGAGCTCCGCGATGGTGATCTCCTTGGGGCTCATCCCCCGGTCGTGGCGGGGGAAGTACACGCCCGTGACGCCGACCCGCGGTGGATAGCACCCCGTGAGCAGCGCCGCCCGGGACGGGGAGCAAACCGGCGCGGCGACGTAGAAGTCCGTGAACTTCATGCCCTCCGCCGCCATGCGGTCGAGGTTGGGCGTCTGGAAGCCCTCGGCGCCGTACACGCCGACGTCCTGATACCCCTGGTCGTCCGTGAAGATCACCACGAAATTGGGCGGGCGCTCCTCGGCTTGTCCGGCTGTCTCCGACGCGAGGAGGGCGCCGAGCAGACAAACAGTGAGTCCGGCGATTCGTTGCATGGCACACGCTCCGTGTTGAGCCGGGGGAAGTCGCAGTATGCGACGAGGATGGAATACGGTCAACGGGGGACGATTCCCTCGGCCGCGTGAGAGCATGGCCCGCATGCCTCGCGCGACCCGCGTCCGCTTCCCAGCACGCCATAGACAGGACGTCAACCGCTCCGCTTCCCCGGCGCTCGACGCGGACTGCGGGCACGCGGCTTCCCGTGACGTTCGGCCTCGGACCTGGCGGTCTAGCGAGAACCGGACGACAGTCCGCTCCACGCGCTGTGCGAGTGCCCGGTCTCCCCGCGGGCTACTCCCCCCTGCTGATCTCGACCAGCTTCTCCAGCGTGGCCGCGGCGGCGCCGCTGTCCACCGCCTCACGAGCCCTTGTCAACCCGTCGGAGAGGTCCGACGCGACGTCGGCGACCAGCAGCGCCGCCGCGGCGTTGAGGCACGCGATGTCCCGTGGCGGTCCCGTCGCGCCGCGGAGGATGGCACGGATCACCTCCGCCGACTCCCGGTCGTCGCGGACCTGGATCTCCCCCAGCGACGCGATCGAGAGGCCGAGCGTCTCCGGGTCGACCACGGCCGTTTCCACCGTCTCGCCCCGGCCGACCGCGAGCCGGCTCGCCGCCGTCGTGGTCAGCTCGTCAAGGCCGTCGCCGTGGACCACCATCGTGTGGGTCGCGCCGAGGTTGAGCTGCACCTGCGCGATCGGCTCGACCCACGACGGGTCGAAGACGCCGACGACCTGGCGGCGGGCGCCCGCCGGGTTCGTGAGCGGGCCGAGGAGGTTGAAGAGCGTCCGGATGCCCATCTCCTTCCGCGGTCCCGCGGCGTGCTTCATGGCGGGATGGTGCAGCGGCGCGTAGCAGAAGCAGATGCCCGCCTCGGCCAAGCAGCGGCGAAGCACCTCGCCGGTCGCTTCGACGTTCACGCCGAGCGTCGCGAGCACCTGCGACGAGCCGGAGCCGGAGGTGACGGACCGATTGCCGTGCTTGCCGACGGTCGCCCCCGCCGCGGCGGCGATCAGCGCCGCGGCGGTGGAGATGTTGAAGGTTCCCGTCGCGTCGCCGCCGGTGCCGCAGGTGTCCACCACGTCGAGGCCGGGCGGAACGGGCGTGGGTGTGGCGTGGCGACGCATCGCTTCCGCGGCGCCCGTGATCTCCTCGACGGTCGGCCCCTCCGCCCGGCTCTCCAGCCCCATCAGCAGGGCGCCGATCTGCGAGGGTGTGGCCTCGCCGGACATCACCCGCTCGAACGCGGTGTCGGCCGCGGAGCGGGACAACAACTCGCCGCGGGCGAGGCGGCCGAGGATGGGGGAGAGGGAGGGCCGGTCCGAGTCGGGGGTCTCGTCCATGGCGATGTCTCCGAGGTCCCGTCGCCGAGTGACCACGCCGTCCGCGTGCGCGGACGCCGCCGATTGTATCTCGCCGCCACGGCGCCTCCGGTCCACGCGGTCCCCGAGCCCGGCTCGTCTTCGCGGGCGACCTTCTACCAGTCGGCGTATGCATGATGAGCGCCCGCGGGCCGAGCCCACGCGACGACCTCTTCTAACCCCTGGCCGAGCCGGACGACCGACGTTTCCAACGGACCGCTTCCGCTGATATGCTCCGGCGCTCGTGGAGACCCCCTCTCCGTCCGCTTACCCGGTCGACACGCGAGGGGACGTGCAGCCGCAACCGATTCGGGCGAATCGCATGCGATGGGCTAGACCCGTCATCCACGCGACGCGGTCGCTGAGCCGGACCGTCAGCGAGAAGGTCCGGCGCGGCGTGCTGCGCGGCCGCACCCGTTTCCGCCGGCGACGAGGGCGCCGGCGGAGCGCGGCGCCGCTGCTCGGCGTCCGCCATCTCGTCTGGCTCACCGCCGTGGTCGCGGTCGCCGTCGTCGTCCACGGATACACCCTCTACCGCCTCCGCGGCGTCGCGGACGGCCGTCCGGCCCTCGCGGATCTTTTCCTGTCGTACGTCCTGTGGGCGGTCGTCACCGCGGTCGTGGTCGTCAGCGCGGTCGCCGCCTTCATCCACTTTCGAAACCGAGCGAAGGCGCTGGAGGTTCGCGAGCAACGCCTTCCGGAGGCCACCCGCCTCGTCGACGTCCACCAGCGGCTCCGCCGGCGGGAGGCGGACCTCGAGCAGCTCCAACAGCGGATCGGCGACGCCGAGCATCAGCTCCGCCGGAAGGAGGAGGCGGAGAAGTGGCTCGCCGAGAACCGTCCCGCCCTGCAGAAGATGGCCGCGGAGCGGGAGGAGCAGGAGGCGTTGCGTGCGTCGCTTCGCGACCTGCAGCAGCAGGTGCGGGGTCTCTCCGAGCGAAAGCGGGAGCTGGACGCGGCCGTGATGGAGCGGGCGGCGGAGTCGTCGCAAGCGGAGCATCGCCTCGCGAGCAACAAGGAGGCCGCGGAGGAGAAGGCCCGGGCCCTCCATGAGACGCAGGAGACCATCCAGGCGTTGCAGGCCCAGCGGGCGCAGCTCCGGACCGAGGTGGGCGACCTCGAAGCGCTGCGGGAGAAGCACCGCCAGCTCGAGAAGGAGATCCGCGAGCTGAGCGCTCGACACGGCGAGCTCACCGAGGCGCGGGCGTCGGCGGAGGCCGCCCGGGACCGGGCCCAGCAGGAGCTGACCGCGGCCCGCACCGACCTCGAGCGGACCCAGCAGACCCTCGACAGCGGCCGCGAGGCCCTCGACCACACGGAGCAGCGGCGGGCGGCGTTGAAGACGGAGGTGAGCGACCTCGAAGCGCTCGCGGAGAAGCACCGCCGGCTCGAGCAGGAGGTGACCGACCTCACCGCCAAGCAGCGGGAGCTGACCGAGGCCCGGACAACGGCACAGGCTGAGGCGGACCGCGTCCAGGCGCAGCTGGAGGCGGTCCGGTCCGAGCTCGCCGACACGCAGCATTCCCTCGAGACGACACGGCAGGAGCTTCACTCCGCCGAGACGCGGCGGGCGTCGCTCAACGCCGAGGTGGCCGACCTTCAGACGCTCTCGCAGAAGTACCAGACGCTGCGGGAGGAGGTCTCCCGTCTCGAGCAGCAGCGGGACGAGCTCGCCCGCTCGCGAGCGGCGGCGGAGGACGACCGCGACCAGGTGCAGGCGGACCTCGACCAGCGGCGGGCGGACCTCGAGACCACACGCCAACAGCTCGAGGAGGCCCAGCAGGCGGCCCAGGACGCGGATCAGCGGCGGGCGGCGCTTCGCGCGGAGGTGGCCGAGCTGGAGTCGCTGTCGGAGAAGCATCGCCAGCTCGAGGACCAGGTGAGCAGGCTCTCCGAGCAACGCACGCAGCTCGCGGAGACGGTCCAGGCCGACCAGGCGCGACACGACCGCCTCCACAGCGAGCTCAGTGAGGTGGACCAGGCGCTCGCCCGCGACCGCTCCTCGCTCGAGCAGGTGCGGCAGGAGATGCAGTCCGCGCTCGAGCAGCGGAACGCCCTCCGCGCGGAGGTCGCCGAGCTGAGCACGCTGTCGGAGACCCAGAAGGAGCTGCGGTCCAAGGTGGACGACCTCTCCCATCAGCACCACCGCTTGTCGCAGCAGACCGCCGCCGAGGAGTTCCAGATCGCCCAGAAGGAGGACCGCCGCCGCACGCTCGACAGCGAGCTCGAGCAGAAGCAGTCCTCCGAGGAGGCGCTGCGGAACAACCTCGAGCAACTGCGGCGGGAGCACGCCGAGCTCAGCACCAAGGTCGCGGAGCTGACCACGCGGGCGGAGAGCCGCGAGCAGCAGGCCAAGGAGGCGGAGGGCCGGCTGGAGAAGCTCCAGTCGACCGTGGAGCAAGCGAGCGACGCCGCGGAGCGGGCTCGCGACGACCGGTCGAAGCTGACCGAGGAGATCGAGGGGCTCACCGCCCGGCGGGACCAGCTCCAGCAGACCATCGCCTCGCTCGAGGAGACCCTCAAGGAGATGCGTCTGGAGACCGGCTATCGCGGAAGCCGCACCGGTCCGCTGTCGGAGCTGTGGAAGCCCGCGCTGGACAAGACGCGGTTCACGACCCCGGCCTCCACCACGGACGAGCAGGAGGCGCTGGAGGCCACGCTCAAGTACGTGGAGGGCAGCGGCCTTCGGTTTCCCCCTCGCGTGGTCTACGCCTTCCACACGGCCATGAAGGTCACGGGCATCTCCCCGTTCGCGGTGCTCACCGGCGTCAGCGGGACGGGCAAGAACGAGCTCGCCCGTCACTACGCCGCCGGGATGGGCATGCACTTCCTCCAGGTGCCCGTCGAGCCGCGGTGGGACAGCCCGCAGGACCTCTTCGGCTTCTTCAACTATCTGGAGAACCAGTATCGGCCGACGGAGCTGGCCCGGGCGTTGGTCCAGATGGACCCTTACGCGGACGCACCGGACCGGATGTGGCCGCGGCCCGAGGACTGGGACGAGAGCCTCGCGGACCGGATGCTCCTCGTCCTCCTCGACGAGATGACCCTCGCCCGCGTGGAGTACTACCTGAGCGAGGTGCTCAGCCGCTTCGAGATCCGCCGGGAGATCCGAAAGGACGTGCCCGCCGAGCGGCGGGAGGCGGAGGTGGCCCTCGACACGGGCGCCCACGGGGAGGACGAGCCGACCGTGCGGCTCTTCGTCGACACGAACGTCCTCTGGACCGGCACGATCAACGAGGACGCGATGACCGAGGGCCTCTCCGAGAAGCTGCTCGACCGGACCAACGTCCTCTCCTTCGGCCGTCCCGGACGCCTCGTCCGGGGGGAGAGCGGGACGGCGCCCGCTCCCGCGGAGCGATACCTCCCCTACGAGACGTGGCAGCGGTGGGTCCGCGACGACACCGCGCGGCGGGCCCGGATCGTCCAGAAGGCCGCCGCCAATCTCGGC
>CAZQQP010000056.1:16741-19512 GCA_964595475.1 uncultured Planctomycetaceae bacterium
TCAGAGAGCCACAGCAACCAGGTGGACGCGTGGGTGGAGACGCTGAACCAGGCGTTGGCGAGCGTGCGGCGGCCGTTCGCGTTCCGGACCCACAAGGCGATCCGCAACTACGTGGCGAACTATCCGGACCGGAGCGAGCACGGGCTCTACCGCGCCATGGCGGACCAGGTGGAGCAGAGGATCCTGCCGCGTCTCCGCGGCCTCGACCCGAGCGAGCCGCCGGTCGGCCGGGCGATCGAGCAGGTGGCCGAGCTCGTCGACCACTGGCAGGACGGGCCGCTCCTCGAGGCCATCGACGCGAGCCGGCGGGAGGGGACGCAGGAGCATCAGTTTCGCTTCCTCGGCGCGGACCGCTTCAGCGACGAGGCGGTGGAGACCCCCGTGGCGGAGGCGGCCACGCGGACGGTGCCCTCCGACGCGTCCGGCCCAAACGAGGAAGCGTGACGGATGGCGCCGCCCGCGACCAAGGCGACGGTGGTCCCGCCGTGGGCGGAAGCGGGCGACGCCACGCCGCTCGCCGCGGGCGAGGGACGGCCGTGTCTGCTCGTCCCCGCGACCGTCGATCGGGTCCGTCTCGGGCGGGCGGGCCCCTCGCTGCCCCTCCTCTGCGAGCTCACGGACGCTCGCCGCTTCCAGTGGAAGAAGCTCGAGCTGCCCGCGGCCGACGCCCCGGGCGGCAACGGGCGGGCCCAGCAGGCGGTCGACTGCGTGCTCTTCCGGACGGACGGCACGTCGGCGTCCGTGCGGGTGGAGCTGCGTGGGGGTCTCTCCCGGCCGCCGGAAGCGGGGGCGAAGGGCGGCCCGGCCGACGACGGCGATCCGGAGGCGGCGAAGCGGCGGGCCGCCGCGAGCGCGGCGGAGGAGATGCTCGATCAGCATCTGTCGCTGCTCCACGAGCTTCAGGAGGCCGCCGCGGGCAACGGGGAGGTCTTCCATAGCGGCCTCGGCAGCGGCGTGGGGGCCTGGCCGCTGACGCAGGTGGTGGACGTGTGGCGGGCGGGACGGGGTCTCGCGGGGACGGTGGCGGTTCGGCTCGCCCGGGAGCTGCGGTCCGTCCTCCCCGACGTCTGCGAGCGGCCGAAGCGGCGGGTGGTTCGCCGGCGGGAGCCGCAGCACCCGGCGAGGATTCGCGAGATGGACGCGGGGTGTCTGCGGAAGCTCGCGGAGCAGCCCGGGTGGACGGCGAAGGGGAAGCCGCGGCCGAAGCAGCGGGCCGTGGGCGTGGTCCGTTCGGAGACGGTGGACACGCCGGAGAATCGCGTGGTCCGAACGCTCCTCGACCAGCTCGACGACGCGTGTCTGCGGTTCTTCCGCCGCCATCCCGACGGCGCCGACGGGCAAGCGGGAGACGAGGTCGCCGCCTTCCACCGAAGGGTTCGCCGGCTCGCCGCGAGCAGTGCGGTCGGGCGGCTCCGTCGCGTCGAGGGCGTGCCGCGGGCGGAGGGAGCCTGTCAGCACGATCCGCGGTACCGGAAGCTGTGGCGGACCTCCGTCTCGCTGTTCCACCGGAGCCGACAGGCGAGGCGGACGTGGCCGTGGCGGTCGCGGGTGTGGGCGGAGCGTTGTCTGTTCGCGACGGTCGCGGCGCTGCAGCGGATCCAGCCGGTGTCCATCGCGACCCGGACGAGCATGCTCCTCCGGGCGGGGCCGGAGACCGGACGCATCGTGGACCCGCGGACGGGGCTCGGCCGGTGGGACCGCTTCGACGCGGGGAGCAGCGTCTTCCTCCTCGAGGGGTGGCAGTTGGCTCAGTATCGCCTTCCCGAGATGGACCCGGCCGTCCTCACGCGGGCGGCGCCCGACTTTGCGCTGCTCCAACGGGACGCCCGGCGTCCCGACGGACCGCCGCGGCGGATCCTCCTCGTCTGGGCCGTCTTCGACTTCGACCTCGAGGCGGACCGCCTCCGCGACCGCTGCCGGGGCATCGCGTCCGCCCTGCAGGCGGGACGGGCGTGGACGGAGCTGACGGGCCTGCTCCTCCAGCCCCACCTCGGGACGGGTGGCGAGGAGGGCGACCGGCCGACCGAGACCTCCGCCGGGGACTGCCGGGGCCTTCGACTCGGCATGTCGGTCCAGGAGCAGGAAGAGAATCTCCACCGAGCCTACCGCGAGCTGCTCGAGCTGCCGTGATGCGGGACCACCACCAAGGTCACGGAGGCTCGCCGGGCGCCGTGGGCGTGGACGTCGACGCCGTCGGCGCGAGCGTGGCCGCCGACGGTTCCCCGGCGAGCGCGGCAGGTGGGCCTCCCGCCGACCCGGAGCCGACCCGCCCCGCGATCCCACCGGCCGTGATCCTCCCGCGGTTTCGCGGGGAGCCCCTCCGTATCGACACGCACTGGCCGCCCCATCCGAGGGGCACGGGCGAGATTTGGCCGCCCGAGGCCCGCGTGGAGACCGGTCGGCTCCCCGGTCGGTTTCCGGCGGGCTACGCCTGGGCGCTGCTCGAGCGGGGCGGCGCCTGGCGGTGGGACGACGTCCGCCCCGCCGCGACGCTCTCCCCGGCCGACGCCCTCGTCCGTATCGCGGCGACCGTTACGGAGCAAACCGTCGGCGGCGAGCCGCCGCTCGCGCTGGTCACGCCGGCCTGGGTGGACCCCGCCGCCGCAAGCGCGTTGCGGGCGGCGGGCGAGGTGCGGCCCGTCCCGCGTCCCGTCGCCGCGGCGGCGGCGTGGTGGGAGGCGGTCGGAAAGGAGCTGTCTGCGGAGGCGGAGCCGGCGTGTGTGCTCTCGCTCCACCTCGGCTTCGACCGGTGGGAGGTCGCGGCGGTGGAA
>CAZQQP010000057.1:0-2925 GCA_964595475.1 uncultured Planctomycetaceae bacterium
CCGACCGCGAGGCCCAACCCGATGATGGCCGGAGGGAAGAGCAGGCTTCGGTAGCTGATGCCGCTCACCGCGCAGGCGGTCACCTCGTTGTCCTGTGCGAGGCGGAAGTAGACGAGCGTGCCGCTGAGGACCGCGGCGAAGGGGAGGGCGTAGATCAGCATGCACGGCAGCGTGTAGGCGAGCACCGTGACCACGTCACCCGGCCCGAGCATGCCCTCCGCGAGCGGCTCGACGAGAAAGCCGAAGCTCAGGAGCACGACGAGGAGGGCGGTCGACAGCAGGAGAACCTTCAGCAGGTCCCAGAGGATGTAGCCGTAGAGGGTCGGGAGCATGGAGCTATCGTCGGGCTCCCATCAGACATTGGCAAGAAACGCCGCGAGCCGGCCGCTGCGACGTTGACGCCCCCTCGTCCGTCGCCCACCATACCCACGTGCCCAGCCCGGACCCCATCCCCGTCGCCGTCGTCGGCGCCGGCCGCATGGGCCGGCACCACGCCCGTTTGTACGCCCAGCTCCCTCAGGCGTCGCTCGTCGCGGTGGTCGACTCCGACGCCGAGCGCGCCGCGGCCCTCGCCGACGCCTACGGCTGCGAGGCCCTCGACAACGTCGGGACTCTCCTCGACCGCGGCCTCGGCCTCCGCGCCGTGAGCATCACGGCGCCGACCGCCGCTCACGAGACCCTCGCCGAGCCCCTCCTCGCCCGCGGCATCGGGTGTCTCATCGAGAAGCCCCTCGCCCCCTCGGCGGACACCGCCCGCCGCATCGCCAAGGTGGCCGACGACCACGGCGCCCTCGTCCAGGTCGGCCACACGGAGCGCTTCAACCCCGCCCTCCGCGCCATCGGCTCGCTGTCGATCACGCCCCGCTTCATCGAGGTGGACCGCGTCAGCCCCATGCGGTTCCGCTCCATCGACGTCGGGGTGGTCTTCGACGTCATGATCCACGACCTCGACATCGCTCTCATGCTCACCCGCTCGCCGCTCGTGGAGATCCGGGGCGCCGGCGCCGCGGTCCTCGGCGACCACGAGGACATCGCCAACGCCCGCCTCGCCTTCCAGGACGGGTGCGTGGCCAACCTGACCGCCTCCCGCCTCGCCATCAAGACGGAGCGGAAGATGCGGATCTTCAGCGAGACAGCCTACGTCAGCCTGGACTTCGCGAGCCGGAGCGGTCTCCTCATCAGCCAGAAGGACAACACCAACGCGCTCGCTTACGTCCGCGAGCAGCTCCGGGCCGGCGCGGACCTCTCGGACCTCGACTACACGGAGCTCGTCAACATCCAGCGGCTCGACATCAGCGGCGAGGAGCCGCTCCGTGCCCAGCTCGAGAACTTCCTCGGGGCCCTCGCCGGGCGAACCCGTCCCGCCGCGGACGCCCGGGCGGGCTTCGCCGCCGTCGACGTCTCGGAGCGCGTGGTGGACGCCATCCGCGCCCACCGATGGGAAGGGGTGGACCCCACCCGTCCCGTGGGGTAGCGACGGAAAAGGTCGGGCGGCGTGAAACCGCTTCCTAGGCGACGTGAGACCGCTCCCTAACGGTCGCGGCTCGTTTGCTTCTCGTCCGGGTCGAGGCGGCGGAGTCGGATGTTGCGAAGCGCACCCGTCGTCTTCCAGGTGGTGAAGCCGAACGGCTTGGCGAGCTCCACCTCCGGTCGGACGGTGAACTCTTTGCTCTCCGTTCGCTCCACGTCGACGATGCGCTCGCCGTCGATCCACGCCCGCAGGTGGTCGTCCGTCACCCGGAGGCGGATCTTGTACCACTTGCCCTGCTCGAACCGCTGGGCGGTGGTGGTCGTGTTGTTGGCCGCGTCGAAGCCGTTGATGCAGGAGATGCCGCAGACCATCCCGCCCCAGCCCCCGACGATCAGCGACGCGTGCCCCTCGCCGATCGGAAAGGTCATGCCGCAGAAGAAGTCCGTCCCCGCGACCCGCTTCGCCTCCAGGGTCACCTCGTAGTTGGTGGTGGGAAACTTAAACCGCTCGCCCGTCCACGTCACGCCCGTGGCGGAGGCCCCGAGGCGGAGGTAGAGCACGCCGTCCTTCACCTCCACCTTCCCCTGTCCGCCGTAGTTGGGCTTCTTCCACCCCTTGAGCGTCTTCCCGTCGAACAGCTTCACCGTCTCCTTGCTCTTGTCTTTCTCCGCCGCGGCATGGTCGGCCGGGACGAGCGTGCCGCCGATCGCCACCAGCACCGCCGCAATCGTCCAACGCCACATCGCAGGCTCCTTTCACTCGCAGGTACGGTCCGGCGTCACACCTTGCCTTGTGCTTTTCCGCTTACCTCCTCCCGCCAGAGCCGACGGAGCTCGGCGTGGGTCTCCGCCGCGAGCGGCGGCCGCTCCGCTGCCGCCGCGTTCTCCCGCGCCTGCTCCGGTCGCTTCGCGCCCGGGATGACGGTCGTCACCGCCCCGTGGTCCAGACACCACCGAAGCGCGAACTGCGCCGTCGACATGCCTTCCGGCACCAGCGTCCGCACCCGCTCCGTCAGCGCGAGGCCCGTCTCGAACGGCAGACCCGCGAAGGTCTCCCCGACGTGGAACGCCTCGCCACTTCGGTTGAAGCGCCGGTGGTCGTTGGCGGGGAAGGAGCTCTCGCGGGTGAGCTTGCCGCTGAGCAGCCCGCTCGCGAGCGGCAGCCGGGCGATGAGGGAGACGCCCGCGTCGCGGGCCCGGTCGAAGAGATCCGCCGACGGCCGCTGGCGGAAGATGTTGAAGATGAGCTGGACGGCGCCGATCCCCTCCACCTCCAGCGCGTCGTGGGCCTCCTGCGTGGACTCGACCGAGGCGCCGAAGTGGCGGATGGTCCCCCGCTCCTGCAGCTTCCGAAGGTGGCTCCAGATCTCCCCGGACCGCATGACCTCCTGCGGGATGCAATGGGTCTGCAGCAGCTCGATCCGGTCCACCCCGAGCCGCTGGCGGGAGGCCTCG
>CAZQQP010000057.1:2968-19494 GCA_964595475.1 uncultured Planctomycetaceae bacterium
TGCTCCGCCACTGTCCGCTCGGAGAAGTTCTCCGGCCATCCCGGCTCGGGGCTCCGCCCGAGCTTGGTGGCGACGAAGAAGCGATCCCGATCCGTCCGCTCCGCGAGAAAGCGCCCGATGAGCGTCTCGCTGCGGCCGAGCCCGTAGATGTCCGCCGTGTCCAGCAGCGTCACGCCCGCGTCGGCCGCGGCGTGGAGCGTCTGCAGCGCCTGCACGTCGGTGACGTCGCCCCACTCCGTGCCCCCGAGCTGCCAGGTCCCCAGCCCCACTGCGGAGACCGACTCCTCCGTCTTGTCGAAGCGGCGGTGCTCCATGGATCACGGTCCGGGCGTCGCGTCAGAACTGCCGGAGAAACCGCACGTCATTCTCGAAGAACCAGCGGATGTCGGGGATGCCGTAGCGACGCATGGCGATCCGCTCCACGCCGAGGCCGAAGGCGTAGCCCGTCCAGTTGTCCGGGTCGTAGCCCACCGCCTCGAAGACCGCGGGGTCGACCATGCCGCACCCGCCGATCTCCACCCACTCCCACCGGTCGCCGACCTGCATTTTCACGTCGAGCTCGGCGCTCGGCTCCGTGAACGGGAAGTAGCTCGGCCGCAGCCGCACCTCCACGCCCTCGCCGAAGAGGGCCCGGGCGAACTGGTACAGCGCCGTCTTCAGATCCACCATCGTCACGCCCCGGTCCACGCAGAGCCCCTCGAGCTGGTGGAACATGGAGCTGTGGGTGGCGTCGTGGGTATCCGGGCGGTAAACCCGCCCCGGCGAGATCACCCGGATGGGCGGCGGCGTGGACTCCATGACCCGGATCTGGACCGTGGACGTCTGGGTGCGCAGCAGGTGCTCCTCGTCGAGGTAGAAGTTGTCCAGCGGATCGCGGGCGGGGTGGTCGGGCGGGATGTTCAGCGCGGAGAAGTTGTGGCGCTCGTCCTCGATCTCCGCCCCCTCGCCCACGGAAAAGCCCATGCGGGCGAAGATCTCCACCAGCTCGTCGGTCACCTGCGTGAGCACGTGGCGTCGGCCGAGCCGCGGCGGAAGCCCCGGCTCGGTCACGTCGAGCAGGGGGCCGCTCTTCCGCCCGCCGCGGTCGAGGGTCTGCCGCTTCGCCTCGTAGTCCGCTTGGAGCTGGGCCTTGAGGTCGTTGAGTCCCTTCCCCATCGCCGGCTTCTGGTCGGCCGGCACGTCGCGGAGGCCTCGCATCGCCTGCTTGATCTGGCCCTTGCTCCCGAGGTAGGCGATGCGGAACTGCTCCAGCGCCTCCGGCGTCTCGGCCGCCGCGAGGTCCGCCTCCGCCTGCTTCCGCAGTTGCTCGAGCTGCTCCAACATGAGCGAAAGCATACATGGGGCGCCGTCCGCCGTCGCGTCGGGTGCATTGGTCCCGGTCGGTCGGGCGGGAAGAATGGCGTCGTCGTGAACCCCGGGGCTCTCCCCCGCGTACCGTTTTACAACGCGGTAGGGGCTCGGACCCGAAGAGAACGCCAGGAGACGCCGATGACCGAGGCCGACCCTTCGGAAGCTTCCGACCACATCCCTCAGCTCATCGACGATCAGACGGGCCGGGCGGCCAACCAGATCATCCTCACGCTCGCGGGGGGCGTGCTCCTGGTGGTTGCCGCGGTGGCCCGCCCCGTCTTCGAGAAGCCCCACCACAGCGACCTGCTCGCGATGGTCGCGGCCCTGGCCCTGGGCGTGCCCCTCGTGGTCCGCGCCTTCATCGACCTCTGGCGGGGCCGCACCCGCTTCGAGGAGCTCGTCGCGGTGGCGTGGATCGCGGCGTTCGCCACGGGGCAGTACCTCGTCGCCGGCACCATCGCCTTCTTCATGATCATCACCAGCCTCGTGGAGCAGCGGACGGCCCTCGGCGCCCGGAAGAGCATCGAGTCGCTGGTCCGGCTCAGCCCCTCCCGCGCCCGCCGGCTGGCCGAGGCGGGGGAGGAGGAAGTGGACCCCAAGGACCTCCGCCCCGGCGATCGCGTGCGGGTGTACCCCGGGGACAACATCCCCGGCGACGGCCGCGTGATTAGCGGAACCAGCGCCGTCAACCAGGCGAGCATCACGGGGGAGTCCCTCCCCGCGGACAAGGCGGAAGGGGACGACGTCTTCAGCGGCACGATCAACATCACGGGGGCGCTGGAGGTGGAGGTCACGAAGGCCGGTCGGGACACCACCCTGGGCCGCGTACAGGACCTCATTCTCCAGGCGGAGCGCACCCGCATTCCCATCGCCCGTCTGATCGACCAGTACGCCGGCTGGTACACGCCGGTCATCCTCATGCTCGCGTTCATCGTCTTCTTCTTCACCAGCGAGTGGTCGCGGTTCATCAGCATGCTCATCGTGGCGTGTCCGCTCGCGATCATCCTCTCCACGCCCACCGCCATGGTGGCGGCCCTCTCGGCCGCCGCCCGCCTCGGCGTGCTCGTGAAGGACGTGACCACGCTGGAGACCGCCCGCAACCTCACCGCCATCCTCTTCGACAAGACCGGCACACTGACCACGGGCACGCTGATGGTGACGCGGCTGAACCCCGCCGAGGGCGTGGACGGGGCCGACCTCCTCCGGGCCGCGGCGACCACGGAGAAGAACTCACGCCACCCCGTCGCCCAGGCCATCCTCGCGGTCGCCCAGAAGGCCCGCCTCCCGCTCCCCAACGTGGAGCAGTTCGAGGAGGTCTCCGGCCGCGGGGTTCGCGCCGTGGCCGACGGCCAGCAGCTCCTCGTGGGCCGCGGAACCTGGCTGGAGGAGCAGGGCGTGGACCTCGGGCAGGTCGACGCCAGCGAGGCGGAGGGGATGAGCCTGCTCTACGTGGTCCGCGACGGGCAGGTGCTCGGCTGGGTGGGCCTCGAGGACAAGACCCGGCCGGACGCGTCCGCCGCCATCGACGAGCTTCGTGAGCTCGGGGTGAAGCGGCTGGTCATGCTCACGGGCGACCGCCGCTCCGTCGCCCAGCGCGTGGCGACCGAGATGCACTGCACGGACGTGCACGCGGAGATTCTGCCCGATCAGAAGCTGGACATCGTCTCGGACCTGAAGCAGCGGGGCCACCGCGTCGCGGTCATCGGCGACGGCGTCAACGACGCCCCCGCCCTCGCCGCGGGCGATATCTCCATGGCAATGGGGGCGGCGGGCAGCGACGTGGCGATCCACTCCGCCTCGGTGGCGCTGATGAACAACAACCTGAATCGCATCCCCTTCCTCGTCCGCCTCAGCCGCAACGCTTTCTCCGTGGTGCGGCAGAACCTCGCCTTCTCCGTGGGCTACGTCATCATCTTCGAGATCGTCAGCGCGCTGGGCCTGCTCCAGCCGGTCTACGCCGCGATCCTCCACGCCCTCACCTCGTTCGTGGTCGTGTTCAACTCGGCGCGGCTGGTCCGGCAGGGGGAGAGCATCGAGCACGCCGAGGCGGCGGGCACCGCCCCGGAGCCCGAGGCCGCGTCCACCCCGTCTGCCACGCCCGCCGCGGCGACCCCCTGAACGGAGCCATTGGCCGATGGGCCCCCACCGTCACAGAGATTCCCGTCTCTCCCGCCTTCCCGTGGCGCCCGCGTGCGCTTCAGCTCGCCTCCCGCGTCTGGAACAGCGCGATCGCGAGGAGCAGCACCGCCAGCGTGTACAGCAGCGTGTAGGCGGTCACCGTGCCGACGAGGGTGAACAGCTCGGCAGGGGAGAGGGCGATCCCCTTCGTCAGCCCTCCGGCGATCCAGTGGAACTGGATATTCGGAAGGATGCTGTAAGCGGCCCTCGCCGCCCAGTGCTCGCTGGCGTAGGGCTGGAAGATGGACTGGTTCGCCACGCCCACGAGGAAGACGGCGAGGCAGATCACCAGCGTCATCACCTGACGGAGGCGGGTGGAGCACGCCAACGCGATGGCGCAGAAGATCATCAGCGCCTCGAAGACGAAGAGCACGGCCGTCAGCACGGCGGGATCGAGGGAGCGGTCCAACAGCGGATTCTGCAGCCGCCAGTCCTTGCTGACCATCACGACGAGGGCGTAAGCGACGGTGAGCGCCACCGCGAGCATGCGGACGAAGGTGGAGGGGAAGACCCATCGGTAGAAGAAATTGCCCCACAGCGAGAGCCCCAGCGCCACGAGGAGGGCGCCGAAGCCGAAGATCAGCACGGGCAGGTCGTAGGCGTGGCGCTCGGCGAGCACGGGCGTGTGCCGCACCTCCAGGAGGAAGATGATCGACCAGATCCAGTACGCCAGCGCGAGGGCCGCGAGCACCCCGAGGTACTTACCCACCGCGAACGCGGGCCGGCTGATGGGCTTGGAAATGACGGTGAGGGCGGTCTGGCGCTCGATCTCCTCGCTGAGCACGCCCGTGGCCGTGAAGGCCGCGAGCACCACGCCCGAAAGGAGCATGGCGCTGAGGCCCATGTCCATCAGCAGCTTGTTGCTCGCGGAGCCGAGGGTAAAGCCGCTGAGCGGCGGGGCCATCAGGAGCATGAGGATGCCGAGGACGAGGACGACCAGATAGATGGGTTGGCGGATGGACTCGAGGAAAGTGTTCCGGGCGATGGTGAGCCAACGGGTGCGGTCGAACATGCGTGGCCTCCGTATCGTTGGACGAGCGTAGATTGTACGGCGAGGCGGCGCGAGGGGATCGTTGCGCTTCACAGCGGGTAAACCATGAGCACGGATCAGCAGACCTATCAACGCGCGTCGGCCACCTCGCTGCTCGGCCTCGGCGTGCAGTTCGCGGTGGCGGTCGTCCTGCTGCTGATGTACTTCTGGTCGGGCCATCCGGCGACGCTCGCCGCGACGTACCACGCCGCCGGTGGCCTCCTCCTCTGGTTCTGTCTCTGGCTCATCTTCCAGCAGCACAAGCTGGAGCGTGCGGAGGCGCTGGAGGCGGAGCGGCTCGGCCAGCTCCACGGGGAAGAGTCCTCCATCTTCGAGACGACGGTGGACGACCTCTCGGTGGCCCGCCGTCGGCTCGCGGCGTTGTACCGGTGGGTGCTCCCGGCGACGGGGCTGCTGACCAGCGGCTATCTCCTCGGCGTCGGCATCTGGCTCTTCCGGGCCCACCAGGAGGTGCTCGGCCAGGCCGCGGGCGTGAACAAGCCCGGTTTGGCGTTGGCGATCTCCGCGGGCCTGGCGCTCGTCGGCTTCCTCATCAGCCGATACATCGCGGGCATGGCCCAGCACGAGCCGTGGCAGCTTCTGCGGGGCGGGGCGAGCTATCTGATGGGCGTGGTTCTCGTGAACGCCGTGCTCGTGGTGGCGTTCGCCCTCGACTACATGGACCTGCGCCAGACGCTCAACTACATGGGCGTGATCGTCCCCGCCGCCATGGCGGCGATCGGGGCGGAGATGGCGATGAACCTCGTCCTCGGCATCTATCGCCCCCGCAAGCCGGGCGAGGTGCCGCGGCCGGCGTTCGACTCGCGGCTGCTCAGCCTTCTGACCACGCCGGAGTCGATCGCGAAGACCATCAACGAGGCGATCAACTACCAGTTCGGCTTCGAGATCACCCGGAGCTGGTTCTGGCAGCTTCTGTCCCGTGTCTTCGGCGGGCTCGTGATCTTCGGCCTCGTGGTCCTGCTCGCCGTCTCCTGTCTCGTGGTCGTCGATGCGGGCGAGCGTGCACTGGTCATCCGCTCGGGGAAGAAGCCGCGGAGCGTCCTCGATCCCGGTCTCCACTGGAAGGCGCCGTGGCCGATCAGCACGGTTCGCCGCTACGAGCTGTCGCGCACGCGGCGGGTGTCGATCGGGTCGGCGGCGACGACGGACGGGCCGCTGCTCTGGGCGGAGACGAAGGCCAAGCAGAAGCGGCCGCTGCTCGTCGGCCAGCCCGAGGCGCGTCTCGCGAAGGTTCGCGGCGGCTCCGGCGAGGGTGTCTCCAAGGCCGAGTTCAGCGCGGCGCCGCCCGTCTCCCTCGCCTACGCCAAGATCGACGTGCTCTATCACCTCCGGGACGGCGGGGTGCTTCAATACGCGTCGTCCGCGGAGAACCCCCGGGCGTTGGTCCGGGCGGTCGGCGAGCGGGTCGTCTCCCGCCGGCTGGTCCAGGCCAGCTTCGACCAGTGGACCGGCTCGATGCGGAGCGACGCCGAGGCCGAGATGAGGAAGAGCATCGCTCGGGCGTGCAAGCGGTTCGGCGTGAAGATCCAGGCCGTGATCTTCTCGCGGATCCGGCCGCCGGGCGAGGTCGCGACCGCCTTCGAGAAGGTCAACGCCGCGCGGCAGAAGAAGCGCCGGGCGATCCAGCAGGCCAAGCGGGAGGCCATCCGGATCGTCGCGGAGACCGTGGGGTCGAGAAAGAAGGCGCAGGCGATCCTCTCCCAACGAAAGCGGCTCGAGTGGATGACCGCGGCTCGCGAGAACGATCGCTCCGCGGCGAAGGTCGAACAGCGGATCGCGGAGCTGAAGAAGGACCTTCGAGGGTGGAGAAAAGCGCTGGAGGGGCTCGCCGCGGACAGCGCCAAGGCGGAGGAGCTGAAGCAGAAGATCGCGGAAGCGGAGCGGAAGAAGCGCAAGCAAAAGTGGGCGCTCAAGGCAAAGAAGGACGCGACCGCGGTGCAGCGGCAGCGGAAGAGGCTCGACGACATGTTGCTGGAGGCCGGGGGCAGGGCGGCGAAGCAGATCGCCAAGGCCCGCGGCGACCGATGGAGGTCGGTGAACGAGCGCGCGGCTCAGGCGGCGCGATTCAAGGCCCAGCTCGCCGCGTATCGGAAGCTGCCGAGGGTCTTCAAGTGGCAGAAGTATCTCGACGTCCTCGAGCGGACGATGCAGTGGCCGCGGAAGTTCCTGATTGTCGGGGACCACGGGGACCTGACCATCCGCGGCGACTTCACGGAGACCTCGGGTGCCTTCGGCAACCTCGATTTCCTCAGCGCCCAGCGGAAGAAGCGGAACACCACGAACCGGTAAGAACGATCGGACGCCGAGCCGTCCGCTCGCAGCACGAAGGGAGCGGAAGCACATGCGACACAAGTGGGTACTCGTCTTGGGTGTGGTGTTGGTGGTGGGGCTGGTCCTTTACGCCATCTCGTTCCGGGTGCGTTTCGACCAGATGGCGGTCGTCTCGACCTTCGGGAACGTCCAGTCCGTGATCAACGCGGAGGGAGAGGGGTCGGGCGACGTGACGTACCATCCGTCCGCCGGGCTGTACTGGAAGTGGCCCCCGCCGATCCAGCGGCTGCGGCTCTACGACAAGCGCACCCAGATCTCCAACACGGAGCTGACCCAGCGCTCGACGAAGGACAACCAGAGCGTGATCGTCCAGGCTTACATGAGCTGGCGCATCCGCGATCCTTATCGCTTCTACACGAGGCTGGGCAACGAGGAGGACGCCGAGAACCTGCTCGAGACGGAGCTTGCGAGCCAGGCTCAGGCGGCCATCGGCCGCTACCGATTCGCCCAGCTCGTGAACACGAACCCCGAGCAGCGGAAGCTGGACGAGGCGGAGCAGCAAATCGAGAAGGGACTGCGTCAGAGAATCCGGAAGCAGCGCTACGGCGTGGCGGTGGAGAAGGTGGGGATCAAGCGCATCCTCCTGCCCGAGAGCGTGACCAAGAACGTCTACGCCGTGATGCGGGCGACCCGCCAGCGGCTCGCCCAGTCGGCGCAGTCCAAGGGGAAGGCCCGGGCGGCGCAGATCAAGGCGGAGGCGAAGTCCGCCAAGGAGCGCATCCTCGCGTTCGCCAAGCGCCGCGCCGGCGCCATCCGGGCCAAGGGGGACCGGGCGGCGGCGCAGTACTACGACGTCTTCCAGAAGAACCCGCAGTTCGCAAGCTTCCTGTTCAAGCTCAACACGCTCGAGAAGACGCTTCGGAACAACACCACGTTCCTCATCGATGCGAAGCACGGGCCGTTCAAGGTCCTCGAGCAGGCCCCGGGCAAGCTCCTCCCCGCGAAGACCGCGGAAGCGGGCTCGAAGCAGGAGTGATACCCGTCGCGTGAGAGGCGAACCATGAGCGATACCGATCAGCCCGACCAGAGCCGGATGGCGGAAGGGGGCGGGCCCGAGGGCGGCCTCGACGCCGCCAACCGGGCGCTTGCGGACGCGCTGCGTGTCAGCTTCACCGGCCTCAAGTGGATCATCGTGGCGCTCGCGATCCTCTTCCTCGCGAGCGGGGTCTACGAGGTTGGGGAGAACGAGGTGGCGGTCCAGGTCCGTTTCGGGGAAGTGGTCAAGGGGGAGAAGGGGCGGGATTACGTGGAGGAGGGCTGGCACTGGGCGTGGCCCGAGCCCGTCGACCAGGTGATCCGGGTGCCGACCACGGAGCGAGAGGTCTTCCTGGGCCGAGCCTTCTGGCCGCAGGTCGGAAAGGGCGTCCGCCGCCTCAGTGTGAAGCAGCAGGCGGACTCGCCGCAGGTCCGTGGGCCGCTCGTCCCCGGCCAGGACGGGTCGCTGATCACGGGCGACCGGAAGCTGGTCCACGCGCAGGTGACGGCGACGTATCAGGTGCGTCCGGAGGACGCGGTGGCGTTCGTCCGAAACGTTGGAGACATGGCGCGTGCCGACCGGCTCGTCCGCCACGCCGTAGAAAAGGCGATGGTCGAGGCGGCGGCCGCCGTGACCGCGGAGACCTTCCTCCGCACCGGTGTGAACTCCCGGCAGTTCCAGAGCCGCATCCAGCGCAACCTCGCGGGGGAATCAGGCACCGGTCTGACCATCACGGGCGCGACGATCAACAAGAGCGCACTGCCGTTCCCGGTCCGGTCCGCGGTCAAGGAGATGAGGCAGGAGCAGCGGCGGAACCAGGATCAGGGACGGGTCGTCTCCGCCAAGCAGAAGCGATCCGAGATTCTCAACAGCACGGCCGGCGGGGCCTATCGGGCGATGAACCTGGTCATCGACTACTACGAGGACGCGAAGCGTGTGGGCGACACGGAGCGTGTGAAGAAGGGCGAGCGGGTGCTCAACCGGCTCCTCGATCAGCAGCCCGCCGCGGAGGCGCTCAAGCCGCTGGTGGGTGATCCGAAGGTGGACGATTCCCGGCTCGCCCGGGCGAGGACGCCCGCGACCGTCGGCGGACAGGTCTCCGAGATCATCAGCCGGGCCGAGACGTATCAGACGGAGGTGGAGGAGAAGGTGAAGAACCGCGCCCAGAAGTTCCGGGAGCTCCAGACGGACTACCAGAAGAACCCGTCCCTCGTGGTGCGGCACCGGCGGGAGCAACTCCTGAAGCGGCTGCTGAGCGACGGCAACGCGGAGACGTTCTACCTTCCCTCGGACCAGAGCAAGAACGTCCAGCTCCGCATCGGACGGGACCCGCGCATCCAGCGGAAGCAGGAGCAGAAGAAGTATCTCCAGCAGCTCGAGGAGAATCGGCAGAAGGCGAAGGAGATGCGGAAGCGGTTTCGCCGGCGACAGCGACAGCGTCAGGGTGCGCCGAGCCCGTAGCGGTGGAGTCACCGAAAGGAAGGCCATGGCGGAGACGACGGAAGGCCTGCCCGTCGAGACGCGAGGGCTGACGAAGATCTTCCGGGACTTCTGGCTGCGGCCGCGGGTCACGGCCGTCGACGGTCTGGACATGACGGTGCAGCCCCACGAGGTCTACGGCCTGCTCGGGCCGAACGGCTCGGGGAAGTCCACCGCGATCAAGATCATCCTCGGCCTGCTGTTCCCCACCCGCGGACGGCTCCACGTCCTCGGCCGCCAGCCGACGGACGTGGCGACCAAGAAGCGGATCGGCTACCTCCCTGAGGAGTCCTATCTCTACCCGTTCCTCAACGCGCGGGAGACGCTGGACTACTACGGACGGCTGTTCCACATCGAGCGGCGGCAGCGACAGCAGCGGATCGACATGCTCCTGGAGATGGTCGGGCTCGACGCGGTGCAGCGACGGCCCGTGCAGGAGTACTCCAAGGGCATGCAGCGGCGGATCGGCCTCGCCCAGGCGTTGATCAACGATCCCGACCTTCTCATCCTCGACGAGCCGACGACGGGCCTCGACCCCATCGGCACGCGGCAGATCAAGGACCTCATCCGCGAGCTGAAGAACCGTGGCAAGACCGTGCTCCTCTCGAGCCACCTGCTCGCGGACGTGGAGGACGTCTGCGACCGGGTGAGCATCCTCTACGGCGGCCGGAAGCGGGCGGAGGGTCCCGTCGACGAGCTTTTGCGGATGCAGGACGTCACGGTCATCGAGACGGATCCGCTGTCGGAGGAGACCATCAGCGAGATCGAGCACCTCATCGAGCGACGGGACGGACAGGGCATCCGACGGGCGGAGGCTCCGCGACAGCGGCTCGAGCAGCTGTTCCTGAGCATCGTCGAGCAGGCGCGGGCCCAGGGGGCCGCGACGAGTGGGGTGACAAGCGGGGGGCAGCTCCCGGAGTTTCTCGTGCGGGAGGCTCACCTGCCGGAATCGGGTCGCGAGGTCATCCACAACCTGGTCCAGGCCGGCCGCGAGAGCACGCAGGAGGAGGGCTCCGCGGAGACGGAGGAGGCGGGGCAGCCGACCGATCAGGGGACGGAGACGTCCGTGATCGACCAGCTCACGGGGTCGGACACGTCGAAGGGCGCGGCCGAGGAGCGTCGGGAAGGGGAAGGCTCGACCGGCGAAAGTGCTCCGAGCCAGGGTGAGCAGGCGGATCAGCGCGTGATCGATGAACTGGTGGAGCGGGACGACGCCCGATGACCCGAGCGCGACTCCCGAGGTGGGCGCGGTGGCACCGACACGTGGGCATCCGGTGGAGCCTTGTCGCGATCGGGCTTCTCGGCGTGCTCGCCGGTTTCCTGGGCGGCACCGTGGGACTCGCCGGCGTGTGGCCGTGGCGTCTGGCCGTGGGCCGGACGCTCGGCGCGGGCGTCGGCCTCCTCGTGATAGGGGCCGCCGCGTGCGGCATCGTCCGGGTCGGGCGGAGCGGCGAGGGGCGGAGCCGTCCCGTCGCGTTGTGGCTCCTCGCGACCGTCGCGGTGCTCGGGATCGACGTCTTCCAATCGAGCTTCACGGAGTGGTTCCTCCTCACCTCGCGGGTCGGAAGGGGACTCATCGGCGCCGCGGGCCTCGGAGTGGTCTTCGTCGCGTTGCTGGAGGGCCTGCGTGCCGGGCTTCGGTTCGGAAGCGGTATGCTCGGCGTGGCGCGGACCGTGGTCGACGAGGCGATCCGGATGAAGGTGGGGATGATCTTCATCGCCCTCCTCCTGCTCGCGGTGCCCGTCCTCCCCTTCGTCTTGAATCCCGAGGAGCCGCTTCGGTATCGCATCCAGACCTTCCTCAACTACAGCCTGGTGACCACGGGCGTGCTCCTCAGCCTCATGACGATCTTCCTGGCGTGCGCCACGCTCAGCCGGGAGATCAGCGGCAAGCAGATCTTTACGACGGCCGTCAAGCCGATCAGCCGGCCGAGGTATCTCCTCGGCAAGTGGGTGGGGATCACGCTTCTGAACCTCGTCCTGGTGGTCGTCTCCGGCGCCGCCATCTACGGGTTGACGGTGTTTTACCTCGGGAACCTCCCCGCCAACAGCGAGGTGGACCGGCGGAAGGTGGAGACGGAGGTGCTCACCGCCCGAGCCATGCGGAAACCGATGCCGCCCGTCCCGCTGGAGAAGCAGGCGGCGAAGCGTGTGGAGAAGCAGGCCCAGGAGAATCCGCAGCAGATCCGCGAGTACGGCAAGGAGGAGGCGAAGGCCCGGGGCATCGAGAACCCCGACGACGCGACGCTGATGGAGCTGGGGAAGCAGGCGGCCCGGAGTTTTTTCCGGACCAAGGTGGAGAACGAGTGGCGGAGCATCGGCCCGAATCAGCAGTCCACCTTCGTCTTCGAGGACCTCGGCGGAGCGGCGAGGACCGCCGAGTCGATTCAGCTGCGGTATACCATCTCCAGCACGCTCGGCGCTCACGCGGCGAAGGAGGTTCCGTTCACGGCCCGGATCAACGGGCGGGACGTCTCTTTTCGATCCGCGGTGGACGAGTCGCAGGTGGTGAGCTTCCCCGTCGACCGAGTGGTCAACGAGAAGGGGCGGTTCCGGTTCACTCTTATTAACAACCACCTCGACGAGTCGGTCCGGTTTCGCAAGGGAGACCTCAAGGCCTTCTACCGCGTGGGATCGTTCACGGCGAATTTCGTCCGGGCGGAGCTCATCATCTGGCTCAAGCTCGCCTTCCTCGCCATGCTGGGGCTGACCGCCGCGACCTTCCTGAGCTTTCCCGTGGCGGCGCTGCTCTCGGTCCTCGTCTACCTTGCGGCGATGGTCAGTCCCTTCCTGATGGAGGCGCTGCAATTTTTCATCGGCCGCGAGGAGCCCGAGGCCGTCGTGGCGATGAAGACGGCGATCCGGTGGATGGGCTACGGCGTGGCGACCCTGTTCCAGGCGTTCGCCACCTACAGCCCGGCGTCCAAGCTGGTCTCGGGGCGGCTGGTCTCCTGGTGGGACGTGCTCGGGTGCGTCGCGTGGATCGGCGTGGCGTGGACGGGCCTCGTCGCGGCGGTCGGGCTGGTCATTTTCCGCTCGCGCGAGCTGGCGAGGGTCCAGGTCTGACGGCGGCCGCCGCTCGGGGCGAAGGAGACCCGCTTCCAACGGGGCAGGCGCAACCATTGGGTGGACAACAGTACGGCACGGACAAGGACGCCCGCGGGCTTGCCCGTGGTTGTGGGATCGGCTCGCGTTGCGGCACACGGCCATGGAGCCATTGCCAACGAGTCCCACGCCGCGAGACGCGACGGGGAGTCCGTTCACGGCGTTGCATGCCACACAGGCTCGCCTGTCGGCGCGTCGATGGACAAGCACGATGACGTGTGGAAGCGACGCACACAGGCGCGACGGATGGAGGCGGGGTCGGGCGTTCTGTCGACCGCGACGCTCGGCCGGATGATCGGGTCAGATACCGTAGAAGCGCTTGGCCGTTTCCCCGAAGATCTTGTTTCTCTCCTCCTCGCCGATCGGCCCGAGCGCCTCGTTCAGCGCATCGACCACCTGCTGATAGCGTCCGGCGAGCGTGCAGACGGGCCAGTCCGAGCCGAACAGGAGGCGATCGGGGCCGAAGCACTCCATCGCCACCTCCACGTACGGCTTGAGGTCCGACGGCTTCCAGCTCGTCCACGCCGCCTCCGTGATCATCCCCGAGAGCTTGCAGAAGACGTTGGGATACTGCGCGGCCGAGCGGAACGCCTCCCGCCAGCCGCCGAGGCGCTGCTCCTTGATGGGCGGCTTGGCCAGGTGGTCGAGGACCAGCGGCAGGTCGGGCAGGTGCTCCGCCAGCGTCGTCGCATGATGAAGATGTCTCGGGAAAAAGAGGAGGTCGAACGGCACCCGGTGCTTCTCGAGCACCTTGAGGCCGCGGAGGACGTCCTCGCGGACGATGAAGTCGTCCTCCGGCTCGTCGTGGGTGACGTGGCGTATGCCGACAAGCTTGGGGTGTTCCCGGATCTCCTCGAGTTGCTGCTCGCAGGCGTCGCTCGTGAGGTCCACCCAACCCACCACGCCCGCGAGACGGTCGTCCTGGTCGGCGAGCGCCAGAAACCAGCGCGTCTCGTCGAGGTGGTGCTGCGTCTGCACGACGACGGTGCGGTCGACGCCCGCCTCATCGAGCTGTGGACGGAGATCGTCCGGGAGGAAGTTTCGCCGCAACGGGAGGAGCGGCGCCGTGTTCAGCCACGACATGTCGAAGCGGCCCATCTCCCAGAGGTGGTGGTGGGCGTCGATCGTCTCGGACATCGCGACTTCCTTACGCTTCGCCCTCTTGCAGTTCCGCGAGCAGCGACCCAACCACGCTCGCGGGGTCGCGGGCGCCGCAAACAGCCGAGCTCACGGCGACGCCGCGGGCGCCGGCCGCGGCGACTTGGCGGGCATTTTCCGGACCGATGCCGCCGATCGCCAGGTGAGGAGCGTCCGGCCAGCGACGGCGGAACTCCTTCACGTACGCCAGGCCGGCGGGGGGACGCTCCTTGGTCGACGAGGCGAAGACGGCCCCCACGCCGCAGTAGTCCGCCCCCGCGTCGACGGCACGCGCCGCTTCCTCCGTGTCGTGGGTGCTCACCCCGACGAGCAGATCCTCGCCGGCCAACTTGCGAATTTCCTCCGGCGGCAGGTCGTCCTGGCCGAGGTGGACCCCGTCGGCGCCCGCGAGCACCGCGAGGTCGGGGCGGTCGTTGATCACCACGGACGGCGGGGGCTCGCCCTCGGGACGGTCCGCCTCGCGGGCGACGGCCACGAGGCGACGGGATCGGTCGAGGAGGGCTCGGTCCGAGAGGGCCTTCTCCCGTAGCTGAAGGCAGTCGGCGCCGGCGGCGACGCACGCCCGGGCGACGGCGAGCCACGCGTCCGAACGGCACGCCCCCTCCGAGAGGATCACGCACAGCCGCCACTGCCGGGCGGCGCCGGAGCCGAGCCGCAGCCGAAGCGCCTTCTCCACCGCGTAGGCCTCGTACCGCAGCCCCTCCACCTCGGCCGCCGCCGTCGCGTCGAGGACCTTGGCGAACTCCTCGATGGCTCGGAGCGCCTCGCCGAGCCGGCGGCCCGCCGCGACCACGACGTCGCGAGACGACGCCCGTGTCCGCTCCGCCGGCGTGCCGCTGCTCGTTCCGACGTCCTCGGGCGTCTCCCGGTACGCCTCCAACCCCGGCAGCCGCCCGACGGCGCGGGTAAGGGCGTGGCGGAGGCTCTTCAGCCGCGCCGACAATGTCGCGTCGTCGAGGAGGAAGCGGGCGCTGTCCTCCATCACCCGGACGGCCTCCCGGGCTCGGTTGGCGTTGGCGTCGATCGCCCGCTTCAGTCGGCTCATGGGGGATTGTTCCCGGCGGCGGGTGTCCGGGCGGGCCCTACGCCTCGGGCTCGTCCCGCTCCGCGCCGACGGAGCGGTGCGGGGCGCGATAGAGGCGGTGGCCGGTGGCCTCCAGCCGGCCGTTCGCGGTGACGGGGCGATAGCCGTGGGCCGCCATCAGCTCGCGGTTGGCCGCGGTCGCGGGGACGAGGACCAACGCCCCGTTCGAGTCCTCGGTGAGCTGAGGCAGCTGCTCGGGCGGGACCGGTGGGATGATCCGGCCGCTGTAGAGGAGGAGACGCGGGCTCGGCCCGTCGGTCTCGCTGGTGCGGAGGTAGAACAGCGGCGCGGCGCCGGCCTCGTCCGCCAGCCAGCGTGCCTGGGTGATCTCTTGCGCCTCGCCCTCGGCCGGCTTCTCGCCCACGGTGCGGGCGGCGAACGGCGTCGCGACCACGGCCCACGCGACGGTGACCGCCGCGGCACGGCCGGGCTGGCCCCGCCGGTGGACCCAGGCGCCTACCGCACAGACGACGAGGAGACCGCCGCCGATCGCGGGGACGAGGAGCGTGGCGCCCGGCGGCGGGAGGAGACGCTCCGCGAGCGTGGGCGGGGCGATCGGGTGGGCGAGGAGCAGACCGGCGCCGCCGACCGAGACGGCGGCGAGCAGCGCCCAGTGGACACGGCGGAACGCCCGCACCCACGTCGGCTCACTCCGGCCCACCGCCGCACGCTGATGCACCCAGAGCTGGCCGACCATCAGGCCGATGGCCGGGAGCGTTTGGACGAGGAGGCTCGGCCGCTCCGCCGCGGGCAGCGACAGCGCCACGAAAGCGATGAGGAACCACCCCCACGGGATCAACGCCCGCCGACGGGAGGCGTGCGACACGCCCGTCAGCGGATGGCCCAGTGCCGTGAGAAACGAGACCAGCCACGGGAGCACCCACACCGCGAGCCACAGGTGCGACCAGGTCAGCAGGAACAGATCCTCGGGCAGGTGGAAGACGCGCTGGGCGTTCGCCGCGTGGCCGAGGTGCGTGACGGCGTGCACGTACCACGCGCCCGACAGCACGGTGCCGAGGGTGAGCGTGAAGACCACGCCGAGCGTATTGCTCCCCCGGCGATACGGGGTCACACCCACGGTCAGGAACAGCGGACCGGCGACGAGGACGGCCGCGAGCGGACCGCCCGAGAGGACCGCCGCGGCGAGCGCCAGACCGCTGATCACCCAGCCCGCGGCCCGCCGCCGCATCCAGACGAACGGCTTCAGCGGTCGGATGGCCCACAGGCCCGCCGCCACAGCCACCGTGGACCAGGCGAGCAGGGGCATCAGCGTGGTCGCGGTCCGCGCTTCCTCCACAAAGAGAAGACTGGTGCCCGTGACGAGCACCGCCAGCGTGGCCACATGGACGTCCCCCACGCTCATCCCCGCCCAGAAGACGGCGGCGAGCGCTACGAGCGCGAGGATAAGGACCACGGCACGGGCCCGCGCTCGCAATTGGGCGACAGTGGTCTCTTCCGGCGAAAAGTCGGCCCATCCGGCGGCGTAGATCCAGACGGGCAGGGGAGGCATGCTGATGTCGGCCTCCCCATTGAACGTGGGGATCAGCCAGGAGCGCTCCGCCGAGGAGAGGTTCCGCGCCGCGCCGGGCACGCGCTGCCACACCTCGCGGGCGGCGACCAGGACGGACCGCTCCTCCCGCGATGCGGCGTCCGCTTCCCACCCCTCGATCGCGAGAACGGGCAAGCACGCGAGGAGGGAGAGGAACAGCCACGCGAGCATCCGCCAGCCCCGGGTGTGCGACGACGGCAGCTCCACGCGCTCCCGCATCGCCTCACGGCGGGACTCCACATCCGTCGGAGACGCCTGCGAGGAC
>CAZQQP010000058.1:0-8508 GCA_964595475.1 uncultured Planctomycetaceae bacterium
GCATCGGCGCGTGGCTTCCCGACGGGCGGCGGTCAACGCTCCTCGTCGCGCATCGCGTCCGTCAGCACCGTCGCGTCGTCCGCGGGGCGGAGCTCCGTCTTCAGGCGTCGCGTCACGTTCAGGAGGTTCACGGAGAAGCGCTCGTTCAGCCGACGCGCTTTCTTCTTCGCCTCCTCCCGGCTCAGCGCGGGCGCCTGCTCGCCCAGCGCCACGAGCACGGTGTTGGTCGACGCCACGCCCTCGTACGCCTGGCAGCGGCCGAAGACGTCGAGGTAGGTCTTCATCACGGAGTCGAAGTGTCGATACGTGCGGAGGATGTTCCCGAGGACCACGCCGTCGTCGCTGAGAATGGCCCTCACCTCGCCGAGGAACTCCTTGGTGAGCAGGTGGAACGGTGGCTCCTCGCTTCCGTAGGCGTCGAGGAGGATGAGGTCGTAACGCGGTCCCTCCTCCTCGCGAACGCCCTCGACGAACTTCCTTCCGTCCGCGACGTGGACGTTCAGGTGTGGGTCGGACGGAAACCCGAAGAACTTCTTCGCCACCGGCGGAATCGCCGGGTCGATCTCCACCACGTCGATGGTCGCCTTCGGGTAGTAGTGGTGGAACTCGCGGGGGAGCACCCCACCGCCCATGCCCACCACGAGGATCCGCTTCGGCTTGGGGTTGTAGAGGAAGGCCGCGAAGCACAGCCGCGAGTACTCGAGCAGGAGCCGCCGCTCGTTCTCCCGGTCCACCTGGCTCTGGGTCAGCCGGGCGTCGGGTCCACCGAAGCGGAGGCTCACCACGGAGCCCTCGCGGCAGACGTAGATGTCGTTATACGCGGACTTCTCGTGGTAGATCACCTCAGATCGGTTCGCCCCCGCCTCGCAGCCGAGCGTCGCGAGGCCGGCGGCGATTCCCACCAGATACAAAAGCATCCGTCCCATGGCTCGCTCCTGTTCGTCGCGTCGGCATCCTTCGCGGTAGACTGGCCCGACCAACTGCCTGGCCTCGTAGCTGGGACGCTGCTATGGGCGACGCCTATCCCATCACACCGGTCGACGTGGAGCCCGTGGAGACCGCCTATCGGACCATCCGGAGCCCCATCCCTCATCCGGAGACCGTCCCCATCCTGGAGCGGCTCCGCCACGCCGAGCCCTGGTGCATGGAGGGTCAGCCCCCGATCGTATGGGACCACGCGGAGGGCGCCACGGTCCACGACGGCTTCGGCAATCGCTGGATCGACTTCACCTCGGGCGTCCTCATCACCAACGCGGGCCACGGCCGCCGCCCCATGGCGCGAGCCGTCGCGGAGCAGGCGGAGCGTCCGCTCCTGACGAGCTATTGCTTCCCTCAGCGACCGCGGGCGGACCTCGTCGAGCGGCTCCGGCAGTGGGCCCCTCGCGAGGACGACCGGGTCATGCTCCTGTCGACCGGCTCCGAGGCGGTGGAGCTGTGCATCAAGCTCGCCCGGGAGCGGGCCCGGCGGTCGGGCCGCGTGCCCAACGTCCTCGTCTCCTTCCATAACGCCTTCCACGGCCGCACCCTCGGCGCCCAGCTCGCCGGGGGCATCTCCGGCCAGAAGGCGTGGATCGGCTACGACGATCCCCACTTCGTCCACGTGCCATTCCCCGACGGCGTCCGCTGCGAGCCCGATGCGATGGACTTCTCGTCCTTCGACCGGGCGCTCGCCGCCGCCGGCGTGGCGCCGGAGCAGGTCTGCGGCGTCCTCAGCGAGACGTATCAGGGCGGCGACTCCACGTTCGCCCCGGTGGAGTACATGCAGTCGCTCCGCCGCTGGTGCGACGCCCACGACGCCGTCCTCATCCTCGACGAGGTCCAGGCGGGCTTCGGCCGCACGGGACGGCGCTGGGGCTTCGACCACTACGGCATCGCCCCGGACCTCATCGCGTGCGGCAAGGGCATCAGCGGCTCCCTCCCCCTCAGTGCCGTCATCGGCCGGCGCGAGCTCCTCGACCAGTTTCCGCCCGGCTCGATGACGAGCACCCACTCGGGCAACCCCGTTTGCTGCGCCGCGGCGCGGAGCCACCTCGACCTCATCGAGGAGGAGGGTCTCGTGGACCGTGCCGCGTCGCTCGGTCCCATCCTGGAGGAGGGCTGTCGGCGAATCCGCGACCGCTTTCGCGACCGCATCCTCGCCCACTGCGGCAAGGGCCTCGTCGCGTCGCTCCACGGCGTCGGCCCGTCCTCCACCGAGCCCGACCCCCGTCTCGGCTGGGAAGTCGCGGGCCGGGCGGCCCAGCGAGGCCTTCTCCTGTTCGCGCCCGTCGGCACGGGTGGGGCCAGCGTGAAGCTCTGTCCGCCGCTCGTCATCGAGGAGGAGGCGCTCAGGGAGGGCCTCTCCGTGCTCGAGGAGGCCTTCGCCGACGTCCTCTCCGGCCACCACCCACTGCCGACCGAGCCCTCGCCCGCGTGATCCCCCGCGTCGCTCCCCGCGGTCTTCCCGGTCGTCCACCTTTTGATCCGCTCCCTAGACTTGGTCTCCTCAGAAAGGAGACGCATGCGGTCCCAACAGCCCACCCTCCGTCGCCGCGACTTCCTCGCGGGCGTCGTGTCCCTCACCCTCACCGGCGGCCTGGTCCGCGGGGAGAAGGGGCCGGTCATCGGCCACGGCGACTTTCGCTATCGCGTCCACGCCGGCTGGGGAGATCTCGATCCCGAGGAGCACCCCGTCAACGACTGCCACGCGATGGTGGAGGACTCCCTCGGCCGCATCCTCCTCCTGACCAACAACACGGCGAACAACGTCCTCATCTACAACAAGGAGGGCGACCTCCGCGACACGTGGGGCGACGCCTACCCCGGCGCCCACGGCATGACCCTCGTGCAGGAGGACGGGCAGGACCGCCTCTGGCTCACGGACCACAATCGCCACCAGGTCTACAAGACCGGCATCGACGGGAAGCTGCTGAAGGTCCTCGACTACCCGAAGGACACGGGCAAGTACCCCGCCGCCGCCAACTTCAAGCCCACGGACGTCGCGGTCGCCCCCGACGGCAGCTTCTACGTCTGTGACGGCTACGGCCTCTCCTACGTCATCCGCTACGCGCCGGACGGCACGCTCGAGCGCATCTTCGGCGGACCGGGCGACGCGCCGGAGAACCTCGCGACGCCCCACGGCGCCCTCGTGGACACCCGCGATCCCGACAACCCCGTCCTGATCGTCGCCTCCCGCGGCCAGGAGGCGCTGAAGCGCTTCCGGCTCAACGGCGACTACATCGACACCGTCCCCATGCCCGGCGCGAAGGTCTGCGACCTCGCCCGGAAGGGCGACCACCTCTACGTCGCCCACCTCAACGGCTTCTGCTCCGTCCTCGACCGGGACAACCGGGTGGTCTCCAACCCCGGCGGGAGCGAGCCCGTCTACAAGGACGGCAAGCTCCAGAAGATGCGGAAGACCACGGACGTGTTCATCCACCCCCACGACATCCTCGCCGACTCCGCCGGCGATCTGTACGTCCCCCAGTGGAACTCGAACCAGACCTATCCGATCAAGCTGGTTCGCGTCTGACGCCCGCGTCGCTCCGCTACTTCTTGCGGAAGAAGGAAGCGGCGTTCTTCTTCTTCGGCCCGTAGATCTTCACGTTGTCGATCAGCCCGACGTCGTCGAAGGAGCCGAACCCGACGTAGCCCCACCCGTGCCGCTTGTCCTTGGCCTTCATGATGGGCTCGTCCATGTTGTCGAAGTAGACGCGGATGGTCCCGTCGGCGAGGTTTCTCTCGAGACGCACGTGGTGCCACTTGTTGTCCCCCCAGTCCACGCCCTCCGAGACCCACTCGGCGATCGCGGTCCGCGGCTTCCCGTCCACCACCATGACGTTGTGGGCGTGGGCGTCGGGGCTCGGCGCGATGTGGACGTAGTAGTAGTGGCTGGGGTCTTCCACGCCGAAGAAGAGACAGAGGTCCCGATGGCCGTAGGACCGGCCCGTCTGCTGCAAGTCCGCCTCGAGGACGAAGGACCCGAACCGACGCGTGTCGAGCAGCGCGATCCGCCGCGGCGACCGCACCGGCGGCTTGTAGTCCCCACCCTGATGCAGCGCGAGCACGCCACCGTGGTCGCCGGCCTTCTGATGGGCCCACATCGCGGGGTCGGAGAAGGCCAACCGGTCGAGGGCGTCCGGGCTGTCGAACGTCTCGTTGTAGAGCAGCGTGTAGCCCTCGGGCACGTCCGGCTTGTCGGCTTCCGCGGGGCCGGCCGACGCGGCGAGAAGGGCCAGGCTCAGCAGCGGGGCGAGGCGTCGAGCACGCATGGCGATCCTTTCGGAACAACGGTTGAGCGGAAGCTAACCCCGGTCCGGCCCACCGTCAACGCACGGGCGGCTGCCCCCGAACGCGGTGAACGGACTCCCGGTCGCGTCTCGCTTGGTGGGCCTGGATGATGATGGCTCGAGGGGGTGTGCCGCATCCCGAAACGAGCCCACAATTACAGGCAAGGCCGCGGACGGGCACCGGCGGCATCCCGCTGGGACTTGCCCGTGCCACCCAAGCAAAGACGACGGCGGCGACACGGAGTTGGTTCATGCCGTTGGGTGCCACCTCGACGGTGCGTAGACGAGCCGAAGCCCACTTCGAGCCGTCACTTCCGGCCCGCTGTGGGCGGACGGTCTCCCTGGTCCGCCCGTCGGCCCGTCGCCGCCGGCGGGTTGAAATCGCCTCCGCCAATGCGAAGATAGGCGATTGGCCTACGCAGCATCGACGACCGGTGAAAAGGAGACCGATCATGGCCTGGGAACCGAGCGCATCCAACGGGGGAACCCTCAGCCGACGCGAGTTCGTCTCGACCGCCGCCGCCACCGGCGGTGGCCTCTACGCCACGCAACAGAGCCTCTACGCCGGTGAGGGCAAGAAGAACGTGGACACGGTGAACATCGCCATCATCGGCACGGGCAGCCAGGGGCGGAACCTCCTCCACAAGTGCCTCAAGATCCCGGGCATCCGCTTCAAGGCGGTCTGCGACATCTGGAGCTACTCCCAGAAGTACGCCACCGGCATCCTCCGCAACTTCGATCAGGACGTGAACGTCTACGAGGACTACCGCGAGATGCTCGCGAAGGAGGCGGACGGCCTCGACGCGGTCATCGTCGCCACGCCGGACTGGGTGCACGCGGAGCACACCAACGCCTGTTTGAAGGCGGGCCTCCACGTCTACTGCGAGAAGGAGATGTCCAACTCGCTGGAAAAGGCGGCGAGCATGGTCCGGACCGCCAAGGAGACGGGCAAGCTCCTCCAGATCGGCCACCAGCGGCGGAGCAACCCCCGCTACCACCTGGTCATGAAGATGCTGTACAAGGAGGAGATCTGCGGCCGGCTCACCCACGTCTACGGCCAGTGGAACCGGAACAAGCTCCTGAAGCGCGGCTACTCCGACAAGTACGAAATGCCCAAGGAGAAGCTGAAGAAGTACGGCTACGACACGATGGACCGCCTCCGCAACTGGCGGTGGTACAAGAAGTACTCGGGCGGCCCGATCGCGGACCTCGGCTCCCACCAGATCGACGTGTTCAACTGGTTCCTGAAGGCGACACCGAGCGCGGTCCAGGCGAACGCGGGCGTGGACCACTATCCGAAGAGCGAGTGGTACGACAACATCGCGGCGCTCTACACCTACAACATGGAGGACACCACGGTCCGCGGCATCTACGAGGTCTACAACACCACGAGCTGGGGCGGCTTCTACGAAGTGGTGATGGGCGAGCAGGGCACGGTGGTCATCTCCGAGGACAAGAGCAAGGGCCGCGTCCTCCGCGAGCGCACCGCCAAGCGGCGAAGCTGGGAGGACCAGGCGAGCAAGGTGAAGAAGGGCGGCAAGGAGGCCATCAAGCTCCAGGTGGGCCAGACCGTCAATGCGGAGGGGGAGAAGACCCAGCAGGCCAAGAAGATGGAGCAGAAGTCGGAGAAGCCCGTCCACCAGCTCCATCTGGAGAACTTCTTCAACGCCCTCCGAGAGGGGGAAGAGCTCAGCTGCCCGCCGGAGGTGGGCTACGAGACCGCCGTGACGGTGCTTCGGGTGAACGAGGCGGCCGCGGCCGAGAAGAAGCTCCACTACGACCCGAAGGCGTTCAAGGTCTGAACACCGCGTCCCCACGGTCCGCGGGAGGCCCGCGGACCGCGGGGGCGTCTCGGATCGAACCGTGCGTCGGCATACCTTCGCCGCTCCGCCCTCATTGGAAGATCCGCTGACGCGTTAGGAATGAGTGCGGCAACGCTTTCCGAACCGCTCCACCGCGGGCTCCTCGGGTGGGCTCGCTGTCTCGTGCTGGCCATGGGCGCGGTCGCGGCCGGTGGCACGGCGCAAGCGGCCGACCTCCTCAAGTCGGACTCGCAGGCTCCTTATATCCACCACATCACGCTCTACGACACGAACGGCCAGACGATCTCGCCGGGCGACCCCAAAGCGTTGCCCTACTCCCCGACGAACACATGCGGAAAGTGCCACCCTGTCGGCCAGGTGGCGGGTGGCTGGCACTTCAACGCCGCGCAGGAGGGCGTCCGCCACGGTCGGCCGGGGGAACCGTGGATCTGGACGGACTACCAGGCGGCGATCCAGCTCCCGCTGTCTTACCGCGCCGACGCGTGGAAGAAGGGCGGCGCCATCTGGAGCCCGAAGGCGGTGGGCCTCTCGTCCTGGGGCTTCCTCCGGAAGTTTTTCTCCCACTATCCCGGCGGCGGCGTGGCGGGCCCCCGCTATCTAAAGGAGCAGGCGGAGAGTCCGAGCGACCGGTGGAAAGTCTCCGGCCCACTCGAAATTGACTGCATGCTCTGCCACTCGGCGGACAAGCGATACGACCCCACGGAGCGGGCCCGCGCCCTGGAAAAACAAAACTACCGGTGGGCGCCCACGTCGGCGCTGGGCCTCGGCGCGGTCGGCGGGGAGGCGTCCGCCCTCCCGGACTCCTTCAACTGGGAGCAGTTCCGACGCCTGGGCACCGCCCCGGCGGGGACCAATCCGCCCCAGCTCAAGTACAACAAAGCTCGCTTCGACGCCGACAACCGTGTCTTCTTCAACACGACCAAGTCCGAGATGTCGGACCGTTGCTACTATTGCCACACGACGCGTCGCGTCGGCGAGGAGACCGCCCCGTCGTGGCAGCGGGATCCCGACGTCCACATGCGGGCGGGGATGAGCTGCACCGACTGCCACCGGGCGGGCATGGATCACGACCTGACGAGGGGATACCGACACGAGGCCGCCGTGAAAGACAAGCCCGCGGTCGCGTCCCTCAGCTGCGTCGGCTGCCACATGGGCACGGACGCGATGGAGTCGGTGGATTCCAACGGCGGGAAGCGGGCGCTGGGCAACCGTCTGGGAGCGCCGGTCCCGGAGCACGAGGGGCTCCCGCCGCTCCACTTCGACGTCCTCTCGTGCACGGCCTGTCACAGCGGCCCGCGGCCCAAGGACAAGCCGTATCGCATGCAGACGGCGCTGGCGCACCAGCTCGGCGAGGCGACACGAGGGCGGACGCCCCACAGCCCGCCGGGCATCTCGGGCCCCGTCTTCATGCGACGGAGCGAGGAGTCCCGCATCCGGCCGTACCGCGTGGTGTGGCCGGCCTACTGGGGGAAGGCGACGAAGGGAGAGGACGAGAAGAAGGTCACGCCGCTGTCCCCGGCGGACGTGGAGTCCGCGGTCGAGAGCGCCCTCGACGTGAAGGCCCTGCCGGAGAGCGGACCGGAGGAGGACCTCGAGATCCGGCCGAAGAAGATCGCCGAGGCGCTGTACGCGTTGCGGGACCGGGTGGACAGCGGCAAGCCGGTCTACGTCACCGGCGGACGCGTGTACAGGCTGACCAAGGGCTACAAGAAGAAGCTGGAAGAGGAGCAGAAGGCTCCGGCCCAATCCGGCTCCTCCGAGGCGTTGAAGAAGTTCGCACCCGACAGCGGCTCCGGCGGTGGGGGCGAGAAGAAGACCGACGGCGACTCGGAGGAGGCCCGTCCGCTGCAAACCGTCGGCCGCTCGTCGGGCCGCCCGCACCCCGCGGCGCGGCCGTATTACTGGCCCATCGGCCACGACGTGCGTCCGGCCGAGCGGGCGCTCGGGGCGAAAGGGTGCAAGGCCTGCCACGCGTCCGACGCGCCGATGCTCTACGGCGAGCTGACGGCCGATCGCACGGTCGGGATCGGGGAGGCGCTGGAGGACGCCCGAGCCCGTCTGAAGAAAGCGAAGGCCAAGACCGACGGCGACGTGGAGGAGGCCCGGACCGAGGTCGAGAAGCTCGAGAAGAAGCAGGCGCGGCTCGAGCGAGCTACACCGACGGTCACCATGCACGAGGTGCAGCAGCTCGACGCGAAGCTCCTCCGCGCCTGGAACCGCTCCTTCGCGTTCCGCGGTGTCTACAAGATCGTCGCCTGGATATCGCTCGTCGTCCTGGTGGGCGTGCTCCTCGTCTACGGCTTGCCCACGGTGGGCGCCGTCCTAAGCGGCCGCACGGGCGACGCGTGATCTCCCCGCGAGCATCCGACGAGAACGGGAGCTGCCGACGATGGCGATCGACCTCTCCAGCCTGGAGC
>CAZQQP010000058.1:8518-19492 GCA_964595475.1 uncultured Planctomycetaceae bacterium
GTCATCGGCGGCGTGCTCCTCCTGATCGTCCTCCACGCGCTGACGCTCCCCTTCCGCCGTCCCCCGCCGCGGGGCGGCCGTCCGCTTCGCTTCGTCGAGGCGGGCTTGTACCTCCTCCTCGTCCTGAGCGTCGCGGGCCTCGCCGCGACGGCCTATCTCGGCGTGGAGCCGTTCCGCGAGGGCGGCCGCATGCGTGGCTGGCTGCTGTGGCTCCACCTCGCCGTCGCGGGTCCGTTCACGGTGCTGGCGCCGCTCGTAGCGCTGGTCCTCGCGGAGGCCCACCGCTTCGGCCCGGCGCCGCGGCGGGGCGAGGGGCCGCTCCGCCGGTACAGCCCCGCGACCGCCCTTAGCTTCTGGCTGCTGATGGCGGGCACCGCCGTCTGCCTCGGGTCCATCCTCCTCGCCATGCAGGACTGGTACGGCACGGAGATGCAGGAGCTGCTCCTCTCCACCCACCGCTACAGCTCGCTGGCGGTCGTCGGAGGATTGGCGCTACACTTTCACCTGGCGATCTTCCTGAGGCGGCGTCGCGCCGTGTGAGCCGCTATGATCGACCGGACGCTTTTGGAGAACGCGCCATGACCGACCATCTCACACAAAAGACGCAGGGATCGCTCCGGCGATTGGGCCTTGCCGCTGGCCTCGTCGCGGCGACGCTGCTCGTCGCGCCGACCGCGGCGGACAAGGCCGAGCGGAAGAGCGATAGCTCGGCCAAGGCCGAGAAGAAGAAGGGCGACCGGGTCAAGCTGAACCTCGACCTGCCCAAGCCCGTCTTCACGGGCACGCCGAAGCAGCCACCGGAAGGCACCAGCGTGAAGCTGCGGGAGGGCCCCCGCGACCCGTACTACGTCCCGCCCGGGTTGAAGAATCTCGCCAAGGGCAAGCCCGTCACCTCCAGCACGGAGCGGCCCATCATCGGCGAGCTCGGGTACGCCACGGACGGGACGAAGAAGGGCCTCGGCGGCAGCTACGTCGAGCTCGGGTTCGGCAAGCAGTGGGTCCAGATCGACCTGAAGCAGCGGAGCGAGATCTACGCCATCGTCGTCTGGCACCGCCACGATCAGCCCCGCGTCTACCACGACGTGGTGGTCCAGGTCGCCGACGACAAGGACTTCGTGAAGAACGTCAAGACGGTCTTCAACAACGACCGGGACAACTCGCTGGGCCTCGGCGTCGGCAAGAACCGGGAGTACTTCGAGACCAACAAGGGGAAGCTCATCCGGATCAAGAAGGGGGTGACGGGTCGCTACGTCCGGCTGTACTCCAACGGGTCGACCGCGGACGACATGAACCACTACACGGAGGTGGAGGTCTGGGGTCGTCCCGTCGGTCAGGCGAGTAAGTGACCGCGCCGGAGCCCCGGCATGGCTGAGCCTTCGGAGAACCGGACCACGGGCCGGGCCGCCCAGCGCGGCCCGATTCTCGTCGTGGTGGGGACGACCGGTCTGGTCGCCCTCCTCGCAGTGGCCCTCGCCGTGTGGTCGCTGATCCATCCTCCCTCGCGTCCGTCGGCGACGTCCGGGCAGACCGCGGGCGAACCGGCGGGGCCGAAGTCCGCCCAAGCCGAAGCGAAGAGCTCCCCCGAGTCCTCCCCGGACAAGGCGTCGGCACCCCCGAAAAAGCCGAAAAAGCGGAAGAAAACGAAGTCGGCGAGCGAGTCGGCCGGGAAGACCGGTGAGGCGTCGCCGTCGAAGAAGAAGGACGGCGCGGCGGGGAAGCCGAAAGGCAAAGGTGACGGAGAGAAGGCCGCCGACGGAGGGAAGGCGGACAAGGCCAAGGGGAAAAAGAGCTCAAAGAGCTCTTGGAAGCCGCTCGACCTGAAGCTTCCGGAGCCGGCGTTCGAAAGTCTGCCGAGCCGGCCTCATCCGGGGACGACAGTCAAGGTGGACCGACAGCCGCGAGGGCCGGTCCGCGTGCCGCCGGACGTGGAGAACTGTGCCAAGGGCCGTTCCGTCACCGGGAGCTCTCGGGAGACGGTCCTCGGCCAGCTCGCCGCCGTGACCGACGGCGACAAGAGAGCCGACCGCTACGTGGCCGCGGGCTCGGGCATACAATGGGTTCAGGTCCACCTCGGCCGCCCCTGCAAGATCTACGCGATCGTCGTCTGGCACCGCCACGACCGGCCGCTCGTCTACCACGACGTGATCGTCCGCCTCGCCGCGGACGGCGATTTCAAGCAGGGGGTCCGTACCGTGTTCAACAACGACCGGAACGGGTCCGCGGGGCTGGGGGAGGGCGGCGACCGCGAGTACTTCGAGACCCACCGAGGGAAGGTCATCCCCGTCGACGGGAGGACGGCCCGATACGTCCGGCTCTACGCCAATGGGTGGACCGACAGCGAGGGGAGCGGGACTCAGAACCATTACACGGAGGTCCAGGTCTGGGGTCTGCCGCAGGGGGAGGGAAGCTCCGACGCGTCCGCGTGAGCCGGGCGGTCGGCTCCTGCCGCTCCGTCTTTCCGACGGGGCGTCTCGTCCCGAGGCGACGCGTGGCTCTTCGCCGAGTGAGATCGCGCCCCGCCGGCCATGTTCACCACTTCCCAATGGATCCTGTCGATCGGGACGGCCGTCGCCGTGGCGCTCGGCATCGCGGCGGCGACGGTCCGCGGTCGGACTCGGACCGCTCTCGTGGTCGCGGCGATGCTCCTCTCCGTCGCCGCCGCCACCGCCTATCGCCTGCCGTCGCTCGACGAGCGGCCCCTCCACGCCGACGAAGCGAACAACACGTTCAAGTTCCGCAATCTCTGGAGCGACGAGCGGGACTGGGACTACGACCCCGAGGAGTTCCACGGGCCGACGCTCTACTACGCGACGCTCCCGTTCGTTTGGGCGAGCGACGCCACGTCGTTCGAGGAGACCACCGTCACGGGCTACCGCCTCGTCCCCGTGGTCTTCGGCGTGCTTCTCGTCGCGATGGTCGCGGGCCTGAGTCGGGGGATCGGGGGTCCCGCCGCCTCCGTCGCGATGGCCCTCACCGCCGTCTCCACGCCGATGGTCTTCTACAGCCGCTACTACATCCACGAGACCCTGCTGGTGGTCTTCACCCTCGGAGCGCTGGTGACCGGGTGGCGGGCCGTCCGCCGCGGCTCGCTCGGCTGGGCGGCGCTCGCGGGCGTCTGTGTCGGCCTCATGCACGCGACCAAGGAGACCTGCGTGCTCGCGTGGGCCGCGATGCTCTTCGCGGCGGCGCTCGTGGCGGCGTGGGCCCACAAGAGCGCGGTCGGGCGGGAGCGGGCGTGGGTCCGGTGGGCGGTCGGCGGGGTTCGCCGCCTGCTCACGCACGGGGCCGTGTGGGTGGGAGTCCTCGCCGCGATCGCGACGTCCGTCGCCTTCTACTCCGAGGGATTCACGGAGTGGGACGGTCCTCTCGACTCCGTGGTCACCTACTGGCACTACCTCCACCGCGCCGGAGGCGAGGGCAGCGCCGCGACCCACGAGCAGCCGTGGTCCTACTACCTGAGCCTGCTCGCGTCCGTGGAGTTCGCGCCGGGACGCTGGTGGATCCCGGGTCGCTGGTGGACGGAAGGGCTCATCCTCGTCCTCGCCGCGGTCGGCGCGGTCGCGGGCCTCGCGGGCCGCGGCCTGGGCACGGGTTGTCGGTGGCTCGTCCGCTTCCTGGTGCTCTACACCGCGGCGCTGATCGCCGTGTACAGCGCCATTCCCTACAAGACGCCCTGGACCATGCTGACCTTCCTCCACGGCCTGGTCCTCCTCGCGGGCGTGGGCGCCGTCGCCACCGTCCGGGCCGCCCGTCGCGTCGGGGCGCTTCTCCGTCGGCGGCCGTTGCCGGAGGCGGGCCCGGCGGGTCGGCTCCTCGCGGGACTGGCGACGCTCGTCCTCGCGACGGCGGCGTGGCACCTTGCGGCCCAGTCCGCCCGGGCCAACCACGACCGGCGGTTCCACTCCCACCACCGCAACCCCTACGTCTACGCCCACACCCGCCGCGACGCGCTTCGCCTCGTCGAGCAGCTCGAAGCGTTGGCGAAGGTCCACCCGGACGGCCGTGAGATGCGGATCTTCATCTACTGCGAGCCGGGGACGTCCTGGCCGCTGCCGTTCTACCTCCGCGGCTTCGACCAAGTGGGCTACGGACTGTCGCTGTCGGGCGGGGTTGATCCGAACGAGGCCGACGTGATCATCACGCCTCGGGAGAAGCGGCGGGCGCTGGAGAAGCGCTTGCAAAACGCCTTCCGCCCGCCAAACTACAGGGGGCTCCGCCGCGGCGTCACGCTCGCGGTCTACGTGAGGAAGAAGCTGTGGCAGGACCTGATGGCCCGCCGCTCCGCGAAGTAGCGAGCACGGTGCGATGACCTACCGCGCCAACACCGACGCGATCGGCTTCACCTCTCTCCCGGAGGACGTGGAGGTCCACCGCTACGGCCACAACGCGATGGCGAGCAAGTTCGAGCTGATCCTCCCCAACGTGGACGGGTCCTTCGCGGAGGGCGTCGCCGCGGAGGCCTTCGAGGAGATCGACCGCCTCGAGCTGGAGCTCAGCCGCTTCGTGGAGAGCTCCGACATCTCCCAGATCAACGATCGCGGCGCCGCGGAGCCCGTCCCCGTCGGCCTCGCGGCGCTCGAGTGTCTTCAGGCCGCGGTCGCCCTCCACCGGGAGACCCGCGGCGCCTTCGACATCACGCTCGGCGCCCTTCTCCCGGGCAAGCACTGGGAGGAGGAGGACTGGCCGGCGCCGCCGCCGGAGCTTCCCAAGCACGAGCCGACGCTCTTCGACGGCCTCGACGGGGGCGGGGGAGTCTCCGGCATGGACGCGATTCGGATCGACCCGGAGGGGAAGACGGTCGCCCTCGGCGCCGACGGGATCGAGCTGGACCTCGGCGGCATCGGCAAGGGATACGCGATCGACCAGGTGGTCAAGCTCCTTCGCGACTGGTCGGTCGACCACGCCCTCGTGCACGCGGGGGAGAGCTCGGTCTTCGCCGTCGGCACCGTGCCCGGCGACGACGCGTGGCCCCTCGCCCTCCGCGACCCCGCCGCTCCGGAGCGAACCGCCGGCGCCGCACGGGTCCGCGACCAGTCCGTCAGCGGGTCGGGCTTGCTTCGAAGGGGCCACCACATCATCGACCCGAGCAGCGGCGGCGCCGCGTGGGGCCGCCTCGGCGCCTGGTCGCTGGCGTCGAGCGCCACGGTCTCGGACGCGCTGTCGACCGCGCTGATGCTGATGGGCTCCGACCCAATCAACCGGCTGTGCGAGGCCCGTCCGGACGTGGGCGCCCTCGTCCTCGACGAGACCCCGGAGGGGCGCCACGCCCAGCCCTTCGGGAGATGGAACCAAGTCGCTGTTCAAGGAGAGCGAGAGTGATGAGAGCCATCCGTCGCTGCGGAACGCTCGGGCTCGCGGTCGTGCTGTTCGTCGGGGTGGGCTCCGCCGCCGGGGAGCGGCCGCTGAACGAGCCGCCGCCGGGCTTCCGGGCGCTGTTCAACGGCAAGGACCTCAGCGGGTGGAAGGGGCTCGTGAAGAACCCGGTGAAGCGCCGGCAGATGTCCGAGGAGGCGCTCGAGAAGGCGCAGAAGAAGGCCGACGAGCGGATGCGGAAGCACTGGAGCGTGAAAGACGGCATCCTCATCTTCGACGGAAAGGGCCACACGCACCTGTGCACCAAGAAGAAGTACCGCAACTTCGAGCTCCTCGTCGACTGGAAGATCCAGTCCGGCGGGGACAGCGGCATCTACCTCCGCGGTTCTCCGCAGGTCCAGATCTGGGACCCCAACCAGCATCCCGAGGGCTCGGGGGGTCTCTTCAACAACAAGGAGCACCCCAGCAAGCCCCGCAAGCGCGCCGACAACCCCGTCGGTCACTGGAACACCTTCCGCATCAAGATGATCGACCAGAAGGTCTGGGTCTGGCTCAACGGCGAGAAGGTGGTCGACGGCGTGGTCATGGAGAACTACTACAAGCGGGACAAGCCCATCTACCCGAAAGAGCAGATCCACCTCCAGACCCACGGGAGCAAGCTCTACTTCCGCAACATCTTCATCCGCGAGCTCCCCTCAGATCTCGACACACCCGCGCCCGCCGGCGAGTGGAAGTGGCTCTTCCACGGCCGCAAGAAGGACCTGAGCAACTGGACCTTCAATGAAGGGGGCTGGAAGGTGGAGGGAAATACCCTCGCCCTCAAGGAGGGCGGCGGCTTCCTCTGGAGCCGCCACATCTACCGCGACTTCGTCCTCGACCTCGACGTCAAGCTCGCCGACGGTGCCAACAGCGGTGTCTTCATCCGGACGGACAAGCAAAACCCGGTCCAGGGCGGCCTGGAGGTCCAGCTCCTCGACTCCCACGGCAAGAACGGAACCAGCAAGCACGACATGGGGGCCCTCTACGACTTGAAGGGCCTCCGGGAGAACCGGACCAAACCGCCGGGCGAGTGGCAGGACATGCGGATCCGCGCCGACGGCGACATCGTCAAGGTCACCCTCAACGGAGGGGTCATCCTGAAGGCCGACCTCAGCCGCTGGCAGAAGGCGGGCAAGAACCCGGACGGCACGGACAACAAGTTCAAGCGCGCCATCGCGAACTTCGCCCGCTCCGGCTACATCGGCATTCAGGACCACGGCGACCCGATCTGGCTGCGGAACATCCGGGTGAAGCGGCTCCACTGAGCGGAAGGACCGTCATGCCGACATCGCGACGCGGCTCTCTGGTGGTGCTGTTCGTCCTCCTCGTCGGGGGTGTCGCCCCCGGTGGGGAGGAGGCGGAGAAGACCTTCCAAAGCGCCCGCTGGCTCCTCGACCGTACCACCCGCATCCGGGACGGCCAGCCGAAGAGCGTGGACCTGCGGGCGCTGCGCCAGCTCCGCGACCCCGCTCTGAAGCCGCTGTTCCTCGAGCTCACGCGGCGGAGCCACCCGGTCCTCCAGACCCACGGCATCCTCGGCCTCGCGGAGCTCAGCGACAACGGCCTCGTCGACCTGGCCCGCGTCTCGGCGCTCGACAGCGCCAAGGCGCAGGCCCAGCTCCTCTCCGCCGCCGTGGACGGCGAGCTGATCAGCGCGGCCCAGGCCCGCCAGATCCTGACGTGGGACGTGGACGGTCGGGTCAAGCTCGTCGCCGCCATGCGTCTCGTCGCGACGGGCTCCGCCGAGGAGCTTCCCGTCCTGAAGGAGCTCACCAAGTCGGACCGTCCCGCGGTCCGCGGCCTTGCCGCCCTCCTCCGCCTCCAGCTCGGCGACTCCACCGCGATGAAAGTGCTGGAGGCGATCGGTCGGTCCGGCCAGGTCCAGCGGGTCCGCCGCATGCTCCTCGAGCAGGCCATCGACCACAGCCTGAAAAAGACGGCGGGCTGGGCGCTCCAGCTCGCCCGGTCGGCGGAGACGTCCTCGTCCGTCGCCTTCCTCGCCCTTCGCCTCGCGCTGAAGGCCGACCGGCCCGGCGCCGCCGACGCGTGGGCGGGCCGCTATCGCAAGAGCCCCTCCGTCGCGGACCGCATCCGCCTCGCGAGTCTGGCTCCGGCCGCGGCGGAGCAGCTGGCGCCCGAGGACATCCAACGGCTGCGGGAGGCCGACAGTGGGCTCATCCGCCGCTTCGGCGAGGTGGCCGGCGCACTTGCGGCGGGCCAACCCGCGATCGGCCCCATCATGCGGCTGCTGAAGAAGAACCACCCGCTCGCGAGCAAGTGGGTCCTCCAGCGGGCGAGGGAGATTCCCTTTCGCCGGGCCCGTCCGCTGCTCGTGGGCCTCGTCTACGCCGCGGAGTGGGAGCCGAACCCGGAGCGGTTCCGCTCCCAGCGCCTCGAGCGCGTGGTCTTCGCGACGGAGGCCCTCGTCGAGCGGGGGAACAACCCCGGTCCGCTCGTCCGCGCCTTGATCCGGGACATGCCCACGCTCACCGCGGAGGCGGTCGTTATGGGGCTGGTCCGCTCGCGAGCGGAAGCCCCTTACAAGCTCATCGAGGGCATCGACGAGTGGCCGTCCAAGACGGCGCGGTCGATGGCGGTCCTCCTCCGCGCCAAGCACGGTGTTTCGCTCGAGCCCTCGGAGATGGAGCGTCTGTCCCTCATCGTCCGCGGCGGGGCCGGGCTGAAGAGCCCCCTCCGCGTCCAGGCCGCGTGGACCTACCTCAAGCGCACCGAGCAAACCAAGGTCGCCCTCGCCGGCGTCGTCAAGGACTGACCGAGCGCCACGGAACAATGCGAAGCGCAGCGGTCTGTTCGGCTCGACACTTCCGTCAGGAGAAGGGATGCGATGCTGGATCCTGCTCGGCGTATCGGCCTGTTTTCTTCTTTGGGTCGTCGTGGCAAGTCCCTTAGGCGCCCCTGCTTGCGCTCCCTACCACAGAAGCATGGACAAAGCCACGGAGCGGATCGCGAATCGGCTTGAGCCAACGCGAGGTGGCCGGTCTTCAGAAGTGCGCAACCAGCCGGAGAAGATCTCGGTCACGCTCTCGCGGAAGAATTGGGTCGACGTAACAGCGTATCCGGAGCACATGCGATCCCACATCGAGCGTACCCAAGCGGTCAAGCGTCGGATCGCCTACGGCAGCGCGGTGTTTGCCGGGATTGTGATTGCGATCAGCCTCGCGTGCGTGGTGAAGGATAGACGACACAAACGAGACCGAGAGACGGGACGACTCCATCCGGAGAGCTCGCCCGTGTCGCTCTGAGCGGTGGCGACGCTTTGATCCATGCAGTGGGGAAGGTACGAGGCGGGCCGGAGCGCACGGGCAAGGCCGCGGACGGCTTGCCCGTGCCACCCGTCACAAATCGGGCGTCGAGGGCCGGTCAAGGAAACCGCTCCGTCACGGTCCCGGAGGGATCCGCCGAAGGTTCCGAAGGAATCCCTCCGTGGGATCCCAACGGGATCCCTTCGGGGCGTCCCTCCTTGGGACCTCCCTGGGATCACGGCTCGTCAGAGTCGACGTGGGCGCGGCCCATGCCGAACTGCTTGCCGACGCGGACGAACTCGTCTCCACGGAAGTGGGCCTCGAAGAACTTGGACCCGTCGACGGGATTTCCCTCGCCGTCGCGGAGCTTCGCGACGATCTCCTTCGTCTTCACGTCGATCACATCCGGCGTGTGGCACCAGCCGTAATCGCCGGCGAGGCTGAAGCCGACCCACCCGTGGCCGCCGCGGCTGAGGGGGATCTCTCCTTTCAGGGGCGGCTCGTCGGGCAGTGCCGTGTTGTCGAAGACCACCAGACGCTCGCCGTACTGGTCCGAGATCCAGATCTCCCGCTCGTCCGGGGTGAGGCCCACCCCGTGCGTCCGCCGGGCGATGCCGTCGCCCGCCCGCACGGCGTGGAGCTTGCGTCCCTCCTCCAGGTCCACCACGTCGAAGCCGACGTGGTCGTGGTGGCAGACGTAGGCGTAGCGGCGACGGCTGTCGACGGTGAAGGGGAACACGCCGCCGTCGCCCACGCCGCTGAACCGCCAGACGGGTGCGAGGTCGTCCACGCGGTACACGTCGAGCCACTCCGCCCCGCCGATGAGCATCGCCTCGCCGTCCGGGGTGACCACGCTGTTGTGCGGGGCGGCGCCCGTGGTCCGTCGGTCGAGGACCTTCCCCGTGTCGGCGTCGATTACGGAGAAGCCGCCGTCCGCCGACCGGTGCCACCAGCCGTCGGGGACGTAGAGCGTCGATCCGTCATGGCGGATGCACGCCCGGTCGCCGCCGCGGGTGTAGTTCTTCTCCCAGCGGACGGTCTCCTCTTCCAAGTCGAAGGCGCCGAGGGTGCCGTCGGTCTTGGTGTAGTAGGCGGCGCGGTTGGGGAGGCTGCTGCAGAACCCGCGGAGGCCACCCTTGAACTGCGGCACCTCGACGAACTTCACGAACCGATGGCCGTCGTCGATGTCGAAGACGTAGATGCCGTCGCCGTGGGAACGCTGGGCGGCGTCGGGCGAGCTCATGTAGAGGTAGCGGCGGACGCCGTCTTCGTCAGCGGAAGCGGAGCGGGCCACCGCCGGCAGACGTCCGAGCCAAGCGCCCGTCGCCACCGCCGCCGTCGATTGAAAAAACCGCCGTCGCGTCAGGTCGTATCCAGCCATGTCATCTCCTGCGTTGCGCCCTTGAGATCGATCGGTGAGCTCCTTGACGCGTTCGGTCGCCGTCCACCGGAATCGCGACAGGAGGCTACTCCCCGGTCAGCCAGTCCACGCCGAAGCTCGTAACGGCGATCCGGCGATACCAGCCCTGACCGTAGGCCACACCGATGCGGCCGTCCGAGAAGGACCACCATGTCGGAATACGCCGCGGCACCGGTGTAGGGGATCCGAGAGACGGGCCAGCTCTTCCCCCGTCCGTGGATCGCCTCATGACACACGCCGACCGCAGGCGGTTGGGCCCGGGCCGGCGGACGGACGGGAACGCGAGACCCGGCCCGCGCTTCGTGGTGGCGAGCGCCGGCGGGCGGTACCTGTTGTAGCTCGGATCGCCGATCTCCCAAAGGTCGATGTGCTCCAGGTCTGACCGGACGAAGCGACCCTCCGTCCGGAACTCCTGTATCCGGAGCGTGCCGCGGTCCGCGAGAAGCCGAACATCGCCGGCCAACACGTGAGCGGAAGCGCGGAGGTGAAGACCTTCTCTCCGTCGATCCGCAGCGTGAGCTGCCCATCTTGACGGACGAGATCTAACTCGAACGGCTTCCCCGCTGCGATGGGGTCCTCCGTCTCCGCCACGGGCCGCCGGCCGCGGTGGCGGAGATCGCGATCGGCCGTCAAGGCCTGCCGATCGTGAAGGCGGGCGCTGCAGAAGTCCCTCTCGCCGCGGGTGTAAGCGTCCACCGCGTGCATCTTCCCCCTTCTTTGTCGGTCAGATGCGGTCGGCGAAGCGGCCCTCCGGGGTGGAGGCGTCCTCGTGATGTCTCCGCCCAGGATGAGCGAAGCACCCGTGCCGTCGATCTCGGGGAGGAGGAGATGGGCGTCGATGTGGGAATCCCCGCGTCTGAGGGAAAGGTCGGCCTCGGGCGTGTCGCCCCACCCCATGCTCGCGTATCGACGGACCATCTCCGGCGGCGACCGGAAAGG
>CAZQQP010000059.1:0-9079 GCA_964595475.1 uncultured Planctomycetaceae bacterium
TGAACCCCCGAAAATGCCTGAGGTGAAGGGGGTATGTCAGGAGGTCTGAGGCTATTCGCGGTCCGCCGGGTCGGGGGATCAGGCCGATGCCGGTTGATTACGGTCGGCCGGGGGACGAGAAGGCGGTGCTGGACAGCGTCGCCGGACGGTGGCAAAGGGGTGGCCAGAAACAGCTGGAGGCCATCCGGCGAGTAGTGATGCGGAGCCGCCCCGCTCACGTGCAAGGCGATGACGGTCTTCCTGGAGCGTGTGCGGGGGCAGCTGGGCCTGGGGGCGGCGACCCGGAGGTGCGCGCGTCGAAGGTGCTGGCCTAGGGTCGAACCGCGAAGCACATTGTGGCCGAGCGGAGCGGCGGGTCCTCGGCTCACGCTGGCTCCAAGACGGGACCCAAGAGCTCGCGTACGATCTCAAGGCATGAGCGCTACTGGCTATTCACGATGTGACCCCATTGGTTTCCCCAGCTCACCTTCCTTCAGGAGATCCAGGACGCGATCGCGGATCAAGACCGGCTGCTGCTCGTGAGCGGACCGAAAGCGATCGCGTCGGACTACGTCACCGCGGAGTGGCAGTTCGCCGTGACAGTGAGGAAGGCGGCCAACCCCATCCTGCGGGAAGGGGACGAGCCGGGGGACTTCTCCTACGTGCCGCGAGACCTTCGCCTTCTCGACACGCGCGACTTCCGCGAGGACGACGACTACGACCAACAGGTCGATCGGCTCGCGGAGCAGCTGGCCAAGCCCGTGGCGCCGATGGGCAAGCTCATCGGGATGCCTTCCCTGCCGGCGCACTTCCCAAGCCGCGAAGAGCAGCTGCGGGGGCTGAAGGAGGCCGTGATGGCGGATTTTCTCACGCCCGTGGTCGTCACTGGGACCGCGGTGCGGACGGGCGTCCACGGCATGGGAGGCATCGGGAAGTCCGTCCTCGCCACTGCCATGGCCTAGGACCCGGAGGTGCGGCGGGCCTTCCCGGACGGGATGGTCTGGACCGGGCCCGACACTGGACCGCGCCGGGCTTCAGCCACAGCTCCTCCGCGGGCTCGGGGCGGAGACCGACATCGAGACCAACTGGGAGGCCCGGTCGCGGATGGAGTTTGGACAGGCATTCTTCTGGAGTCGGCTGCTTGCCAACCTGTAAAAGGCCGCTAGCCTTAGTGTGCACAACAACCGCCGAGCCGCCAGCTTCGCGACAATGCCGTCGTCGTCGCCTGGAGATTCGAAGTGGAGGATCGCATTGTCCGCGCGGGTTTGGATTGCGCGTGTCGATGTCGTAGCGGACGAAGATTAACTCGACCGTCGATGGACGGACAAGCATGGAAGAAGAGGAAGAAGAGGTTGGTAAATATGTCCGGTTACTCGGCGACCGGGTCAGGCAAATGAAGATGTGGGGGTTGTCTATATTCGGTATGACAATCGGAAACTTCCTTTGTTCCTTCTTGTTCTGGATGCGTGTTTCCGGAAAAGAAGAAATGTTGGCCGATCGGCTCGAGTTATCGCATCAAGATCTGCTTATATTTATGGTTTGCGTGTCTCTTGGGTCGGCCCTCGGCGCGTTTCGCTTTGACCAATTGCGGCGTAACGGAGAGGTGATCTCTGAGATTATAAGTAATGAGACGGAGAAGGGTTCACCGCACCGAAGTTCGTTGTCCGTTGAGACCAGGTATGTCCTGCGCGACTTCTCGCGAAGCTCGGACTTGCCGCTTGTTCCTGGGAAATTCGGCCCGGCTGTGATTTGTGCTGTAAACTTATTCGTTTTGTTTTTCGTTTTGTTCAGTATATGTGTGATCTGACCCACGCGAGCCGGCGGTCGCGGAAGAATCGCAGCTCAGGGAGGATTTCGGAAATTCGTCGCGTGTAGGGATGGCCCGACGGCTGTGGAGCGAGTTTCCTGAAGCGCTGTATCACGTCAGCTACCGCGGGAACGGAGGCCAGTGGACCGTCCGCGAGGCCGCGACAGCGGAGAACGGGCCGTGGGGCCCACGCCGACTGCTCGGCGACCTTCGAGGTAAGGGGGCCGAGGACCTCGGCAACCGTACTGCGACTCGTGTCGCCTATGTCGATCGGCGGGTGCTCGACTCACGCTGGCTCCAAGAGTGACCCCAAGAGTTCGCGCATGGGCTCGAACCATGAGCACTACTGGCTATTGACCGCGTGCCCCGACCGGTTTGACACTGGCCTGTAACGTCTATTATGAAGAATTAAGACGTCGGCCTTCAGCTTTCTTCATTGCTGGCGTGGGCAAATTCGGAGTGGTCCACCTTTGTCTCCTCAGGTTATTTTTGGGCCCTCCGTCACTTTTGTAGATTCAGCAATGACTCCTGGTCGAGCTTCAGCGTCAGGTATCGAATGTTCTCGACCCCGCATGTGCGATCGAGAACCCGGGCCACAGTATTGTTGAACGACTCCAAACGACCGTTCGTGACCGGGTGCTTGCAGTCGTTCAGGATTTTCTCCTTGTTTCGGAGAAGTCCCTTCGCGAATCGTCGCAGCGGATAAATGGTTGTCTCGAGGGCCCAGTCGACCCAACGGTGAAGCCATCTCTCTGCCCAGGCCTTGTACCGGTAGGTCCACGGCTGCCGTAGATCATCCTTAAGAATGTCCACGATATTGATATTCTCGTTCAGCGCAACCACTTCGTGAATTCGTCTCGCGTCCTCCAACGTTCGTCTTTCAGGTGGCTTGAACGGTTGTAGCGCTGGCCTTTGATGACCTGCTTGTCTTCCGCACGTGCCTTTCGCCACTCGCTACGACGGACCTCGGCGATGAGCAGGGCGTCGATGTGATCGAGATCTGGATCGGGAAGCGTTCATGGAAGAACCCGCCGGTCCCACCGCATGACGGTCGATGCGGAGATCCCGAGGATGTCGGCAGCCTGCTCGCATGACAGATGCCTGCAGACGCGCGAGGCGTACTCCATAAGCCGGCGCGTCGCACGCGGCTGAATGTCGATTCCCAGAAAATAGATCATCAGGTAACGCCGACACCGAGTGCACTGGGCCTGTACCGCTTCGTACCAGATTTGTGTGTGCCGAACCGGCATCGACATAGGGCCACCTCCTTTCGTCGGACTTTTGTTTCTAACCTCCGACATACCAGGAGGTTGAGCCCTTTTCAATCCCCACGCCAGTCTGCGGTTTCGACAGAGACCCGTGAATCGGCCGCCGGTTCTTGTGGGGCCGTTATTCTCTTTCCGGTTGTTTGGGTGGGTTGCGCTTCGACCCTTTCGGGCCGACGGCGAGCAGCGTCGTCAGGGCCGAGACGGCCGCGGGGCCCGATTGAGTTTCGGTTAAGTCGCCGATGGGAGCGTGTTCCGAAACCCCTCGACGAGGTCGGGACCGGGCAACCTGTCCCGGTTCTCGATCAACGCTTCTCGTAGCCGGCGAAGCAAGGCGGCGTCCGCCGGAGGGCCGGTACTCGGCCGCCACGCTTCGGACGCGCCCGCCCTCACGTCGGCCGGAGCGCCTCCACCGGGGGGACGGCGGGACGTCCCGTGAAGTGCTCGATCTGGTGGCGGCAGCTGAAGCCCGTCGCGAGGATGGCGGTGTCGTCGCCGAGGGCGCGGAGGGCCGGAAAGAGACGTTGCTCGCCCGCCTTCCGCGAGATGTCGTAGTGCTCCGTCTCGTAGCCGAAGGCGCCCGCCATGCCGCAGCAGCCCGCGTCGAGCGGGCGGACGTCCAGGTCCGCGACACGGCCGAGGAGGCGCTCCGTCGGCGCCGTGCCGTGGAGCGCCTTCTGATGGCAGTGGCCGTGGAGCACCGCCGACCGGTACGGCGAGGTGAGCGAGGCGGCGAGGCGGCCCGCGGACGCCTCGCAATCGAGGAAGGACTCGAGCAGCCAGACGCCGGTCCGGACGGCGTCGCCGAGGGCGTCGTCCAGAAGGTCGGGCAGGTCGTCGGTGAGGGCCGACGCGCAGCTCGGCTCGCAGACGACCACCGGCACGCCCGCCGCGACCCGACGGCGGATCGCCTCCGCGGTCCTCGCGAGCGGCGGCTTGGCCGCGCGGAGGAGGCCCTGCGAGATGCGCGGCCGCTGGCAGCAGCCCGCGTCGAGGAGCTCCACCGCGTAGCCGCAGGCCTCGAGGAGGTCCGCCGCAGACTTGCCCACCGACGGCTCGAAGCACGTCATGTAGGTGTCCGCGAACAGCGCCACGCGAGGGCGACCGGCCGCTGGGATCGACCCGGATCGGTCCGCCTCCTTCTCGATCCGCCGCGACGTGAGCCGAGGGAGCGGGCGCCGGCGGTCGAGCCCGGCGAACCGTTCCATCGCCCATCGCGTCGGGGGAAGGTCCTGGACGGCGTTCACGAGCGGCGCCGGCCATCCGCGGAAGCGGCGCGAGCCCTCGGGCATCGCGCCGATGAGGCGGTCGCGGAGGCTCGTCCCGTGGGCGTCGTGGTGCTTCTGGAGGAACTCGCCCTTGAGCTTGGCCATGTCCACGTTGCTCGGGCACTCCGCCTTGCACGCCTTGCAGCCGAGGCAGAGGTCGAGGACGTCGTGGAGACGTCGGCTCGTCAGCGCGTCGGGGCCGAGCTGACCCGACATCGCCAGGCGGAGGGCGTTGGCGCGTCCCCGTGTGGAGTGCTCCTCGTCCCGCGTCGCCATGTAGCTCGGGCACATCGTCCCGCCGACGGTCTTCCGGCAGGCGCCGACGCCGCTGCATAGGTGGACCGCCTCGGCGAAGCTGCCGTCCTCCCGATAGCGATACTCCGTCGACGGGGCGGGCGTGCGGTAGTCCGTCCCGTAGCGGAGGCTCCGGTCCATGGGCGGCGGATCCACGATCTTGCCCGGGTTCATGAGGTCGGCGGGGTCGAACAGCCCCTTGATCCGGCGGAACGCCTCGTAGATCCGCTCGCCGAAGAAGCGCTCCACGAAGGCGCTTCGGGCGAGGCCGTCCCCGTGCTCGCCGCTGAAGGCGCCGCCGTGCTCCTTGACGAGCTGGAACGAGCGCTCCGCGATCGCCTTCATCCGCTCGATGTCCTCCGCCCGGCGAAGGTCGAGGATCGGCCGGACGTGGATGAGGCCCACGCTGGCGTGGGCGTACATGGCGACGTCCGCGCCGACCTCGCGGCAGACCGCGAGGATCTGGTCGATGTACCGCGGCAGCCGCTCGACCGGAACCGCGGCGTCCTCCACGAACGGAAGCGGCTTCTTCGGCCCCTTGACGCCGAGGAGGAGGCCCAACGTGTCCTTCCGGACGGACCAGACCTTCGCTTTGTCATCGGAACGGGTGAAGACGGGACAGGCGGAGGTCCGCCCGTCCTTCTCGAGCATGGACGCGATGGCGTGGGCGTCGTCCTCCGCCTCCGCGGCCGTCTCGCCCGTGGTCTCCACCATGAGGATGGCCTCGGGGGTTCCCTCGATGAAATCGCACAGCGGCGCGGTGCGAAGGTTGGCCCGGGCGAGCTCGACGCCCGAGCGGTCGAGGATCTCCACCGCGGACGGCCCGTGGTCGACGATGGGCTTGACCGCCTCGATCGCCGTCATCAGGCGGGTGAAGTGGGCGACGGCCAGCGCCGTCGCGGCGGGATGGGGCACGAGACGGATCTTGGCCTCGAGGAGCACGCCGAGGGTCCCCTCGCTTCCCGTGAAGAGCTTGGCGAGGTTCCACCGGTCCTCGCGGACGAAGGCGTCGAGGTTGTATCCGCTGACCCGCCGCATCACCCGCGGGAAGCGGCTCTCGATCTCCTCGCGGTTGTCCTCCACGACCGCGCGGACGCCCGCGAGGAGGGCGTCGTGGCGGGAGCGCTCCGTCTCCCGGCTCGCGTCGTCCCCGCCGTCGACCTCGCCGAGGGTGACGACGCTTCCGTCGGAGAGGAGCACCTTGGCCTCGAGGACGTGGTCGAGGGTCTTCCCGTATCGGATGGAGCGCGTGCCCGAGGAGTTGTTCCCGATCATGCCGCCCACCGTCGCCTGGCGGCTCGTCGCGGGGTCGGGCGCGAAGAAGAGGCCGTAGGGGGTCAACCCCTCGTTGAGCTCGTCGCGGACCACGCCCGGCTCCACCCGCGCCCACCGCTGCTCCGCGTCGACCTCGAGCACCCGGTTCATGTGGGCGGAGAAGTCGAGGACCAGCGCGGTGCCCACCGTCTGTCCCGCAAGGCTCGTCCCCCCGCCGCGGGGGAGGACCGGTACGCCGTGGTCCACGGCGGTACGCACCGCCTCGATCGCGTCCGCCTCGTCGAGGGGCGTGACCACCGCCACCGGAAGCATCTGGTAGTTGCTCGCGTCCGTGGCGTAGAGGCCGCGGGTGACCGCGTCGAAGGAGACGGTGCCGCGGACTCGCTCCCGCAGGACCCGCTCGAAGGCGGCGTGGTCCGTCGGACTCGCTCCGTCGCGTCGCTCGGCTGTGTCGGCGACCTCGCTCATCGGCACACCTTCTTCCGCGGTCCTGCACCTCGCATCGCTCCGCCGTGGCACGGAGCCGAGCCCACCGTAGCCACCGCGACGCCACCGCGAAACCGGCCACGGCCTCGCCCGAGGCCGGACATACCTCTTCGAGCGCGGAGAAAAGGCATCTCCAAGACGGCGTATGCATCGGCGGCGTACAGCGTGTGAGGTGGCACCACGTAGAGATGGGCTCGGGTTCATGAGGCGGGGTGGTGCAAACCCGCGGAGAAGTGGAGCGGTCCTTCTCTCCCTCACTCGCCGTCTTGACCGCGGGGGTGCCGCGTCGGATCGTGGGGCTCGCCCCGGCACGGCGGGTGGGCCCGGCGGTGTCGGGTGGGCGGAGTGAGCCATGAGCCGCACCGTTTTGTTGGGTGTCTTCGTGGTGGCGCTCGCGGGGGGCCGGGCGAGCGCCGGCGAGGAGAGGCCGACCCTCCAGGTCGGCGTCGAGCGGACGCCGCCGTACGCGTATCAGGGCTCGGACGGACAGTGGAAGGGGTTGAGCATCGACCTGTGGGAGGCGGTCGCGGAGTCGATCGGCGTGGGCTTCGAGCTGCGGGAGATGCGCCCCGCGGAGATGATCGAGCGGCTCGAGCGAGGGAACCTCGACGCCGCGGTGGGTGACCTGAGCCCGACCGCGGAGCGGGAGGCGCGGATCGACTTCTCCCACTCCTACTACCACTCCGGCCTGGGAATCGCCGCGCGAGCGCGGACGGGGGCGAGCATCTGGCCCGTCCTCGAGCGCATCTTCACGGCGCGGCTGTTCAAGATCGTCGCGGGGCTCGTCGTGCTGGTTCTGCTCACGAGTTTTCTCTTCTACCGGTTCGAGCGGCCCAACAATGAGAAGGTCTTCTCGGGCCCGCCCAAGCGGGGGCTGGGCGAGGGCCTCTGGTGGTCCATCGTGCTCCTGACGGGGAAGGTGGTCCACCCCCAGACCTTCGCCGCCCGCTCCGTCGCCGTGCTCGCCATGCTCGCCAGCGCCCTGATCATCTCCGCCCTCGCGGGAGCGATCAGCTCCGCGCTGACGGTTCGTCAGCTTGGCACCACCATTCACGCCGTGGAGGACCTCGAGGGGGTCCGGACCGCGGCGGTGGAGGGGCGGGCCGCCCCACAGGTGCTCCGGCAGCGGCGGATCAGCCATCGAACCTACCCGTCGCTCGGCTCCGCCCTCGAGGCGCTCGCCGAGCGGAGGATGGACGCGGTGGTCCACGACGCGGCGATGCTCAAGCACGCCATCGACGAGAGCTTTTCCGAGAAGCTCGACGTGCTTCCGATTCGCTTCGACCCGCAGGAGTACATGGTGGCGTTGCCGCCGGACAGCAAGTGGGAGGATCCGATCAACCGGGCGCTGCTTCGGATCCGGTGGAGCGAGCAGTGGAAGGAGATCCGGTATCGGTATCTCGGGAAGTGAGGGGCGCGACGGACGGTCACCACAGAGGTTTGGAAGATGACGGAAGCGCCTGAAGCCACGCCGCTCGAGACGAAACACCAGTGGACCGGTTACAAGTGGCTGATCGCGCTGCTCCAGCTCGGCATGGCCGCGGCCGCCGCCACCGCGGCGTGGCAAGGCCAGTGGCTGAACGCCGTGGTCAGCGTCGCGATCATCGCGTTGACGGTCGTGCCCACGCTCGTCGCGCGGAGAATCCAGGTCTACGTGCCGCCGGAGTTCGAGGCGCTCGCCATCGTCTTCGTCTTCGGATCGCTGTTCCTCGGCGAGGTGCGGGCGTACTACACGGAATTTCCCTGGTGGGACACCTTCCTCCACACCAGCTCGGGCTTCATTCTCGGCATCTTCGGGTTCCTCCTCGTCTACGTGATGAATCAGAACAAGGACGTCACCGTCTCGATGAAGCCCGGCTTCGTGGCCTTCTTCGCGTTCAACTTCGCCGTGAGCATGGGCGCGATCTGGGAGATCTTCGAGTACGCGCTGGACGAGACCATCGGGTCACTCATGCAGAAGGACCTTCCCGACACCATGTGGGACCTGATCGTGGACACGGCGGGAGCCGCGGTGATGTGCCTCTGCGGATACGCCTACACGCGGCGGGGGACGGAGTACTTCGTGACGCGATGGATCGCGAAGTTCGTCGACGCGAACCCCCGGCTGTTTCGTACGCCCCCTTCGACGGGCTCCGGCCCTCCCGAGTGACGCGAAGGAAAGGACCCCCATGCGACGGACGCGCCGTGAAGTGCTGGAGACGGCGGCGAGGCTCGGCGCGGGAGCGTGGATCTTTCCCGCGGCCGTCGGGAAGGAGGCGCGGGCGGAGCCGCCGAGGGGCTTTCGGAGCCTCTTCGACGGACGCACGCTCACCCACTGGCGGGAGTCGCGGATCAAGGACGGGGCACGGTGGGCCGTGGAGGACGGCGCCATCACGGGCGAGCAGCACCCGCCCGGGTCGGGCCACGGCGGCGTGCTCCTGACGGAGGAGACCTTCGGCGACTTCGAGCTGCTCGTCGACATGAAGCCGGACTGGGGCATCTGCTCGGGCATCTTCCTGCGGTCCATCGAGCGGGGCGCTTCCTTCCAGGTCAAGGTGGACTACCACGACGGCGGCGACGTCGGCTTCATCCACGGCCAGGGCACGGGAGACATCGACGGGACCGCCTTCAAGGTGGACGGGCGCGAAGAAAAGGGCCGTCTCGTCGGGTTCGAGTCCCGGGGAAGGAAGGACCACGGGCTGGTGGAGGCGTGCACCTTCGAGCAA
>CAZQQP010000059.1:9089-10987 GCA_964595475.1 uncultured Planctomycetaceae bacterium
GAAGATCGGCGCGTGGAACACCGCACGCATCCGTTGCGTGGGGAAGCACCCGCGGATCACCACCTGGATCAACGGGCTGCGGGTGAGCGTCTTCGACGCCGCGACCTACGCACGGGAGGGCTTCGACCGGGAGGCGGTGTTCCGACGGCTCGGGAGGGAAGGCCACATCGGCCTCCAGGTCCACCCCGGTGGAAACTGGCCGGCCGGCGCCAAGTGCCGATGGAAGAACATCGCGATCAGGGAGCTGTGAAGCGGACGGCGGCGGTGTGAGCCGCGAATCGAGGTGGGCCGGACTCCCGTGAGCTCGACTCATGTCACCTGTCGGTCGAATCAATCAGCGCCGGTTTTCCTAGCAGACGATGTGGCTTCCGTTCAGACGTCGAACAAAGTGTCCCGTCGACCGCGAGCTCGAGCGCTGGGTCGAGGCGCGATTCGCCTGGCTCGTCGCGCAGTTCGGCCTTGAAGCGCTTCGGCGGACGCCGGCCGTGCGACCGGACGAGGCCTTTTTCCCCGACCGATTCGACGGAACCGAACGCACGGCGCGGTCTCTCTTCGACCGTGTCTGTCAATACATGGGCGTCCCACCCCAGCGCGTGCTCTTGCGATTATACGAGGAGGGAAGGCAACTCGACCTCGCTCCCGGAATCATCGTGACCTCCGACGAAGGGGGGACGGCCGGCTATTACGAAGCCGCCGAGCAAGAGACCGTCTGGCTTGAGACGTCCGTCCTGAATCATCCGATGTCGTGCATCGCGACGATGGCCCACGAGCTGGCGCACGTGAAGCTGCTGGGCAGCAGAGCGCTGACGGCCGCCGAGGAGGACCACGAGCCGCTGACGGATCTCGCGACGGTCTACTTCGGCATGGGGATCTTCAACGCGAACAGCGTCATTGTGGACGAGCAATGGACTTCCGCGGGTGGGTGGTCCGGCTGGTCGATGGGACGGGCCGGCTACCTCGACGAGGCGACCTTCGGCTACGCCCTGGCGTTGTTCGCCTGGCTCCGCGGGGAGAACAAGCCCGCCTGGTTCCGCGACCTCCGACCGGGCGTGCGCACCGTGAGCCGGCAGGGACTTCGATACCTCATCCGCAACGACGGCCCGACTGTCGAGGCGCTCCATCACGTCGGCTGACCGGCCGGTGCATTTTTCGTCCGGCCGCTCCCGCCTCTCTGCGCTCCCACCGGCGAACGCTCCGACCGTCACGTCAGGCCGGGGATCGGGTCGCCGTGATAGACATAGTGCGGACGGTCCAGCTCGTCGTACCAGGTGACGGACCGGGGCAACCCGAGGGCGTCGTAGATCGTGGCGGCGAGGTTCTCGGGGTGCTGCGGGCTCTCAGTGGGATAGGCCGCTCGCTCGTCCGAGGCGCCGACGACGGTGCCGCCCTTCACGCCGCCGCCGGCGAGGAAGACCGTCTGGCAGGCGCCCCAGTGGTCGCGGCCCGGCAGCGTGGCGTTGGGGATCTTGAAGACCTCCGGCGTGCGGCCGAACTCGCTTCCCATCACGATCATCGTCTCGTCGAGAAGGCCGCGGGACTCGAGGTCGTCGAGAAGACCGCTGACCGCCTGGTCCATGGGAGGGAGGAGGTGCTTCTCGAGATTCGGGAAGGCCCGTTGGTGCGTGTCCCACGTCTCGTTGTTGCCGAGGTTCACCTGGACGAGGCGGACACCCCGCTCCACGAGGCGGCGCGCCATCAGGAGGGACCACCCGAAGCTGTTCCGGCCGTACTGGTCGAGGGTGCGGTCCGAGGCGGTGGAGAGGTCGAAGGCGTCGCCCGTCCCGCCCTCCACGAGGAGGGAGACCGCCGCCCGACCCAACGACTTTGCGGCGCCGGGTCCAGGTGGCGGTCATGCCCCACGTCCCGTACGTCGACCGCGCGTCCGCGGACGAGCGAAC
>CAZQQP010000059.1:10997-19487 GCA_964595475.1 uncultured Planctomycetaceae bacterium
ACCGCCGCCTCCCGATATCGGTCGAAGCCCTCGTCGGTGACCGCGTCCTCGAGATGACGCCCCTGCTGCTCGAGGGAGCGGCGGAGACGCACCCGCTCCTTGAGACGACGGAGGTTGAGCCCCTCCGGCAGCTCGAGGTGAGGCGCCTGGAACTTCAGGCTCGGGTCGACCACTCTTCCCTTCGCGTGGTGGAAGAGATGGGTCGGATACGCGCCGTAGTGCTCCGGGTGGTACGGAGACATCTTCAGAAACCAGGGGTCGCGATGCTTCCCCATGCGTCCCGCGAACTGGCCCGGGATCACCCGGCCGGTCCGGTGGATGAGCTTCTCGGGCAAGACGAGCGCCGGCGGGAGGTTGTCGCGGCGCGGGAGGCGATCGCTGGCGACGGCCGCCATGCTCGGCCAGTCGGTCGACTGCGGCTTTCGCGGGTCGAAACCGGGGGGCAACTCCGACCGGCCGCTGAGCATCACCATGTGGCCCTGCGAGTGCTCGTTGTACGAGTGGGTGAGCGAGCGAACGAGCGCCCACTTCTCGGAGCGCTTCGCGAGCCGCGGCAGGTGCTCACAGACGCGGACGCCGGGTGTCGCGGTCCGGATGGCCCCGAACGCCCCGCGGACGTCGGCGGGCGCTTCCGGCTTCGGGTCGAAGCTGTCCTGCTGGGCGAGGCCGCCCGAGAGGAAGATGTAGATGACGGACTTCGCCTTCGGCTCGAGGTCGGGACGCTCACCGGCTTCCCCTCTCGCCCGAAGCGCCGTCAGGTGGTTCGTCCCCATGCCGAGAAGCCCGATGGCGCCCGCCTGGATGGCCGCACGTCGGGTCATGACCGGACCGGGGTGCAGGTCGTGCTGCGGAACATGCGAAGGGTGAGACACGTCAAGACCTCCCGATCGAAGTGGTGGGCCGATGGTAACCGATACCCCCGGTCGGCACCATATCCGCCCTTGACGATCGGCGGGTGCCGTCACGTTGCCGGATCGGGCGAACGCGATTCCCCCTTGACGGCCGTGTAAGCGCTGAAGACGGCGCCGGTGACGTCTCGCCTCGCGTCCGTAAAGCCCGCGTCACGCAGCGCTCCGAGGATGGTCTCGGGGGGAACGCAGTGGTCGATGGTCTCCCAGTGGAACCGCATCAGGTCCCGGAGGCGGCGGCCGCGAAGGAGGGCCAGCCACGCGGCGACGTGCTTGACATAGAGCTTGAGTAGACCCCGTCCCCACGCGGAGGTCGGGCGGGTGATCTCCAGCAGCAGAAGGCGGCCGCCCGGCCGGAGGACGCGGGAAAACTCGTGGAACGCGGTGCGGAGATCCGCGACGTGGCGCAGCGCGTAGCCCATGGTGATGCGGTCCACGGACGCGTCCACGATCGGCAGGCGGTCGGCGGCGGCGCAGACGCGGTTCGACACGTTCGCCTCCGCCTGGCGGAGCATGCCCACGCTCGGGTCGAGGCCCACCACCTGTCCCGCGGCGCCGGTTCGCTCCCTCGCGAGCGCCGCGAGCACGCCCGTCCCGGTTCCGATATCGAGGACGCGCATCCCCGCGGCGATTCCCACGCGGTCGAGCTCGGCCCGGCGGTGAGCACGCCCCGTGCCGAGGCTCAGGACGGCGTTGATCCAGTCGTAGTCCACCGCGGTCTCGTCGAAGAGGTCCGCGACGCCCGCCGGCGACGGGGAGCCGAGGCGGTGGGGCGGCAGCGGAGCGGGCGGTGGACCGGACGAAGGAGCCCGTCCGGAAGGCGATCCCGTCTCCGAGACGCCGGACGTCGGGTCATTCGCTTCTCGACGTGCCAACCGACGGCCTCTGCGCTTCGGGTCCCATCTGATCCTCGCACCAGGCGCGGTAGAGGACGAGCCACTGCTCCGGCGCCCGCCGCACGTGGCGCTCGATGGCCCTACCGAGGGCGAGGAGGGCGTCCTCGTCGCCGTCGTCCACGGTGATGGGTGTGTCCACGGAGAGCCGCACGCCGCCGGGACCGCGGAGCGCGAACACCGGGATGATGGGCGCGCCCGTCAGCCGCGCCAGCTTGACCGTGCCGAGGGGAAGCCGGATGTGGCCGCCGAAGAAGGGGACGGCCCTCCCGCGTTGGCCCGGCATGGTCCGGTCCGCTTGCATGAGGACCACCTCGTCGGCGTAGAGGGCGTCGCGGAGGCGGGCCCACGCCTCCCATCCCTCGTCGACCGGGGCCTCTTCCACCCCGAGCCGTCGGTGGAGGCGGCTCCGCATGCGGTCGAAGCGGCCGACGCGGTCGCGCTGGAAGACAACGTGCATGCGGGGCTCCACGGCGCGGAGCGAGGCGAGGCCCACCTCGAAGGAGCCGAGGTGAGCGGTCGCCACGATGGCGCCCTTCCCGAGCCGACGTGCCGCGGTGTAGTGGTCCTTGCCTTCCACGGAGTGAATCCGCGTCCGCAGCGTGTCGGGCGGGAGGCGGCCGCCCTCGGCGAGGTCGCAGACGAAGCGGAAGAAGCTGGTCACCACGCGGCGGGCGAAGCGGCGGCGACGCGTCGGCGGCGAGGACACTCCAGGGAGCCAGCGGGCGTTGGCGGCGGGTCCCTCGCGAAGGGTGGGCGACGCCAGCCACGCGAGGCGGGCCCAGAGCGGGGCGAGGACGCGGGTGACGCGGGGGAAGCGGTCCGCGGAGGCGAAAAAGACGTTCTGCCAGAAGGCGGCGGCCGACTGACGGACGGAGGAGGCGTCCGCCCGCCAGACGTCCGTCTCCACCGAAGCGGTCGTGTTCTCGCGGGAGAGGGTTCCGGCCATGCGGGGCCCGTTCAGTCGGTCGACGTTCGGTAGGGACGGGTGACGCGTGTGTCCTCGGGCACGTCCAAGCCCAGCGCATCGTCGTCGATATCGGCGCCGACGCGGATCTTTCGGAGGTCGATCACCGTCCGCTCGCCGTCGGGCGTGCGCATCCGCACCCTTGTCACACAGGCCCGGCGGGGGTCGAGGCGGAGGGTCACGCTCTCGACGTGCTTGCGGACCTTCTCCTTCCGCGGCGTCAGACGCAAGCGGATCGCCGCCGCATCCTCCACCCGCTCCGCCTCCATGCGGAAGGTCTCCAGGAGGCGGTGGAGCCGCGGAACGGGCGTGGCGAGCACGCCCGAGAAGCGGCGGTCGGCGGGGTAGATCTCCAGCAGGCTCTGCTTCGGGTAGTAGATGCGAAGCTCGCCGTCCGCGAGGAGCATCCGCGTCGGCCGGGGCGTGTGCGTGTCCCAGCGCAAGCGGTCGCCTTTCATCCGCACGCGACCGCGGGAGACCACGGGCTCCTCCAGAAGCGGGGTGTGCTTCTTCTGACGAAACTTGGCCACGAGCGTCTCGATGGCGGCGGCGCGGCGGTCCACCCGCTTCAGCCGACGCCAGAGGTCCTTCTCCACGCCCGGCGGACGGTCCGGTGCCTCACCGGCGGCCGCGGGGGCGGCGACGGGCGTGCCGCACGCGGCGGCGAGCACGACGGCGGGGAGGGTGAGGCGCATGGGTCGTGTCCGTCAGAGGCCGGCGAGCGCCAGCGTGCCGTCGGCCACCGGGCTCCCTTCGACCGCGGCTCGGACCTCGAAGCGTCCGACACCTTCGGCGACGCCCTGGAGGCGGCTGCTCAGATGGATGTCCGCGGGCGGCTCCACCGGCGCGTGGAAGCGGACCTGGGTCTCGGCGAGGCGGGCCTCGCCGCCGGCCGAATCCTCCGCTGCGAAGACGACGAGGCCGGAGAGCTGGGCGAGCGCCTCGGCGAGGAGGACGCCGGGCACCACGGGACGGCCGGGAAAGTGGCCCGCGAGGACGGGCTCCTCGCCCCAGACACGCCAGACGCCCTCTCCGTGGTCCTTGGGCACGACCGTGGTGAGCTCCGTGACGAAGCGGAAGGGCGGCTGATGGGGCAAGCGGTCGAGCAGCGAGGGAAGGTCCGCGGCCTGTGTGCCGCTCGCGGGCTCGGCGGACGCGGGTGCCGGGCCGGGATTCTCCACATACTCCGCGATCGTCCCCACTGTCTGGAAGACGCGCCGTCCCGTGGCCCGGTCGGGGACCTTGACGCCGAACTCCTTCTCCAGGCTCGTGACGAGGAGGACGACGTCGAGGGAGTCGAGGTCGAGGCCGTCGCCGAAGAGAGGCGTCCGCTCGTCCATGCTCACGTCGCCGCCGAGCTTCAGGTCGCGACGGAGCATCTCCATGACGCGACGCACCGTGGTGTCATGGGTTGGCTCGCCCATGCTCGGCCTCTCCCTCCGGACGCCGCCGGTTCCTCTGTGGGCGATCGTCCCGTCGACCGCAAGGGTGTCCGCGATGGGTCCCACTGGCAGCTGGGCTGCCCGTGGCCGATGACGCCGACTCCCGGCACACGCTCGTCACCGGCTGGGAAAACTCGCGTGGGTCGGCCCGACCTAGGGATGCTAACGAGCGGGGGAAAGCGGTCAACGCGACGGCGCTCCGCGGTCGCCACCGGTGCCGGCACAAGCGGAGATGGGCCGCCGCGCACAGGAGCGTGTCCCGCCCGACGCGATAGTGGCTCACGCGTCGGGACGCCGGCGGATATCGGCTCCGGATCGGTACCTCCACGAGCGGGTGACCCGCCCACTTCGCCCGGGGGAGGATCTCCGTCTCGTAGGCGTAGCGGTCCGCGTCGCAGCGGAGCGCCTCCACCAGCGACAGGGGATAGACACGGAAGCCGCTTTGGCTGTCGGTCAGCCGGGACCCGCACGCGAGGCGGATGGCGAGGTTGGAGAGGCGACAACCCACGCGGCTCGCCCACGGCGGGGTCGCTCCGTAGCGACGGGCACCGAGGACCAGCGCCTCGGGCGTGCGCCGTGCCGCCGCGAGCAGATCGGGGATCTCCTCCGGGTCGTGCTGGCCGTCCGTGTCGATGGTGACGGCGTGGGTGCAGCCGGCGAGGCGGGCCCGGTAAAAGCCCGTGCGGAGGGCGGCGGCCTTCCCGAGGTTCCGGGCGTGGCGGACCGTTTCGGCCCGATCCCGGTCGCGGCGGACCCACGCCGCGAGGCGTGATCGGGTGGCGTCCGTGCTCCCGTCGTCCACCACGACGAGCGGAAGGCCGAGCGTCTCCAGACGGTCGAGGACGTGTAGCAGCGTCCCCGCGTTGTTGTACGTCGGCGCGACGACCGCCGGCCTCACGCGATCGGGGACGTCGACGGCACGGCCTCCAAGAAGCTCAGGTCGAACCATGAAAAGAACCCGGTAGGTCGCGAGCGGAAGCGCCCGTTGCTCCACCCGACCGGCGCTGCACGCGTAACGCCCAAGGCCGACCGGGTCTGCACGGGCAAGGCCCCGGACGGCCTTGCCCATGCCACCCCACGCCGTGAACCAAGCCGTATTCTCGAACTGTAAGCGCTGTCCTTCGCCGTCGCGTTCGCCGGATCAACCTGCGAAAAGAATCGCTTCGAAACAGGCTCGCCAAGCGTCCCGACCGTCCCGAAGGAACCTCCGAAACCTCGTCCTCCCGATGCTTGTTTACCGGCGTCGCGACAGGAGGGCTCCGCTCCGGCGGAGCCCACGAGCTCGTCAGTTCACGGCGTTGCCTGCCCCACGCGTACGCCCTCACGGATCTCCGCCCGGCGATCGGAGGAGCCGAGCTCGCGGTGAGCTCGGCGGGTTCGCCTACGCCGTCCGGCGGCGCCTCCGCGGCGCCCACCACGATTGGCCGTTCCAGCGAACGGGCCACGGAAGCCAGCAGAGCAACCAGGTGACCACCCGGACCCACGGCCAAGCCCAGACGACCGGGGCCCACCTTCCTTGGATGCCACAGCCGACCCGCCGGCAGAGGCCCCACGCGAACAGCGCCTCGCCCTGCCAGACCACGGCGAGGCCGACCCAAGCGGCGAGCGTCGCCGGTGCCGTCGCCGCGAGCGCCGCCCAGCCGACCAGCGGAAGCCCGAGGAGCTGCGCCGCGAAGCCGGCGGGCTCGCACCAGCGGACCGTCTTCTGCCACCGCATGTAGTGGCCGAGGCCGTGGAGCCAGCGGCGGCTGTGGGCGAAGGTCCGGAGGACGTCCGACCCCAGGCGGACGGGGCGGAGCCACCGGCCCAGGGCGTGGTCCTCGGCGAGCTCCGCGCCGAGGGCCTCCCACGCCACGCGCCGGCGGAAGGCGTCGGCGCCGAAGACCAGGCTCGCGCCGAAGCCGAAACGAAGCGCCCGCCGACGGCCGAGGAGGAGCGTGCCCGGGTGGAACTCCACGTTGACGAACAGCGCCTCGAGGACGCCCGCCGCCCGCGGGACGTCCGTGATGACGTAGGTGTGGGTGAGGAGCCCGCCTTCCTCCGCCCATTCCGCACGGGCCCGGGCGAGGTAGCCCGCCGGCGCCACGACGTCCGCGTCGCTCCACAGCCACACGGCGCCGGTCGCGACCGACGCGAGCACCCGCTCCCACGCCACCTTGGGGTTCGCGTGGGCCGACGGCGGCGGACGGACGACCACCCGCAGCCGTCCCGGGGCCCCCTCCCGCTCCCATCTCCGGAGATACGGCGCCCACGCGTCGTGGTCCGCGTCGGGGATGCCCAGCAGAAGCTCGGTCCGCCCGTCGAGCTGACCGACGAAGCTGCCGATCGCCTCCGCCAGCGCCGCCGTTTCCTCGCGGCTGCGGCCCGGCGGCACGGGCTTGAAGACGCTCATCGTCGGACCGTCCGCGGACGCCGCCGCGGCCGGCCGTCGCCCCTCGGAAGCGGTCACCCGATAGGCGAGCCAGCACCAGACCGCCTCGACCAGCGTCCAAAGACCCACCACCGTCAGGAGCATCGGGGATAGCCGCTCCATCCGCTCTCCAGCCGCCCTCGCTGCCACCCGGTCCGCCAAGCGTAGGACGCGCCGCGGTCGTCCCGCTTCCGCCGTGCCACGGCGACGTCACCGGGCGGCGGCTCCCACCAACGGCGGCGCCGAAAACCGACCCCCTTGAAGGCGGGACGACGGCGCTGACGATCGAACGACACGATTGGCTGCCGGTCACGAACGGGTGGGGCTCGAGCGTGTCAACCCTCACTGTACGATTAAAACCCATAGCCGAATTTGGGTGGCACGCAACGCCGTGAACCAAGTGAGCGCAGCGACAGAGTTGTTTTCCGCTCCGTGGGGATCGGCAAGGCCTGCGAGGCTTCGCCGATGGGTGGGCTGTGACGGGAAGGGGGCGGATTTCCGAAAGGACGGTCGACCCGAATACACGGCCCCCCGGCTGAAAGAGGCCGTCGTCCACGGGCTTCCGCTCGCGACGGTGGATACGCGCGGAGACAAGGGTCCGTTCACGGCGTTGGCTGCCATCCACCCGCCAGCACGGGCAAACCCGCGGACGGGCACCGGCGGCATCCCGCTGGGACTTGCCCGTGCCACCCAAGCGAAGACGATCCGACGACACGGAGTTGCCTCACCGCGTTGATGCCACGCGCCGTGTTCCTCAGAGTGCCGGGGCGCCGATCGTGTTCGGGTGGCACGGACAAGGCCGTAGGCGGCCTTGTCCGTGGGATGGGGTCGGGTCGATCTTTTGACCTCGCGCCAATCCGTCGGGCACCGGACGGACCCCCGCGCCGATTCCCTTCGGATTCCGAAGACGCGTGGCTCGGGACGGAGCGGAGGTGCCCACGGGACGCGACACACGGCCTCGGTTCACGGCATTGAGTGCCACCCGACCGCCGTGGACCTATGCAAGATGCGCGGGCGCCGGCCTCCGCGGCGGGCGACACCCGACGCGGTTGACTGTCCGCGCTCCGCGGCTGATCCTCCGGACGGACCGCCCGTCCAACGCTGCCGGGAATCCCCATGAGCGGCCGTCCCCTCTTCATCGCCGACGACTTCGGCCGGAGCCGGGCGATCAACCGGGCCATCGTCCACGCCCACCGCGCCGGCGCCCTCGACGGCGCATCGCTCATGATGGGACAGCCCGCCACCGCCGACGCCGTGGCGCTCGCCCGGAGCCATCCCGACCTCCAGGTGGGGCTCCACGTCCACCTCACCGACGCCGTGCCCGTGACCCGGACGAGCTGGCCGTGGGGAAGCAGCCCGGCGCGGGCCGGCTGGGCCATCGGGCTGCGGCCGAGCGCGAGGCGGGTGGTCACGCGGGAGATCGCGTCGCAGTGGCGGCTGTTCCAGAGGACCGGCCTGCCCTGTCGGTTCCTCAACGCCCACCACCATCTCCACCTCCACCCGTTCGTCTACCGACGGATGATCCGGACCGTCGGCGGGGCCTTCCGTGGATGGGTCCGCCTCGGCGTGCCCAAGTGTCTGCGGCCGACAGGAGGCGTGGACATGGCCGGGCTGCGGCCGCTGACGGCGGGGAAGCGAAAGCGGTGTCCGTTTCCCTCGAGCGACAGCTTCTGGCTCGTCAGCGGCGAGTGGGGAAAGTGCGCCGACGCGGTCCGGACGGCTTGCGAGCGGGTGGGCGAGGGGCTCCACGAGTTCGTCTTCCACCCACGCCACATCGGCGACAGGGATAGCGAATGTCTGTTGGCGTTGCGAAGCGGCTGAACCCCGACGACGCGACGGCGGAAACGGACGCCTCGGCGGAGCGCTTCCG
>CAZQQP010000060.1:0-10950 GCA_964595475.1 uncultured Planctomycetaceae bacterium
GAACCACCATCCGACCGCGACGACGGGCACGGACCCCTTCGCCACGTCCAGGAGGAAACAGACCACGCCCCACCGCCGGCCGAGGACCCGACCGCAGTTGGTCGCCCCGATGTTCTGGCTCCCCTCCTTGCGAAGGTCGACGCCCTTGAGCCGACCGAGCAAGAGGGCGAAGGGGATCGCCCCGGCGAGGTAGGCCGCCACGATCGCCATGGACCACTCGGCGATTGCCATGATCACAGTCTAGTCACGGCGGTCGCCCGACCGAATCCCGCTCGACCCCGATCCCGAACGGTAAGATCCGCTCCTCCGAAAAGGAGCGACGCCGTGGCCCCTGTGATTCCGGTCCAGATCAAGCGTCTGCCCCACGGACAGGATCTCTCCTTGCCCTCGTCTCACTCCGAGGGAGCGGCGGGGATGGACCTTCCCGCCGCCGTGGCGGAGCCGACGGTCCTCCGGCCCGGGGAGATCCGACGCATTCCGTGCGGCTTCGCCATCGCCCTACCCGCCGGCTACGAGGCCCAGATCCGCCCGCGGAGCGGCCTCGCGACGGCGGGCATTTCCATCCCCAACGCCCCGGGGACGATCGACGCGGACTATCGGGGGGAGATCCAGGTGGTTCTGGTGAACCTCGGCCAAGAGCCGTTCACCGTGCACCGGCAGATGCGGATCGCCCAGATGCTAGTCAAGCCCGTGTACCGCGCGAGATGGGAGGAGGTCACGGAGCTGCCGGACAGCCGCCGCGGGACGGGGCGATTCGGCCACACGGGGCACTAGCTGAACGCGTCCGAGAGCCGCTTCCGGTCTCGCAACCGCGGCTGGCGGTCGCGAGGGGAGGCCGGCCTCGCCCGCTTCGTCCTCCTTGTCAGCCACGGACTCGCGCCGACGAATCGGTTCTCACACTTCCTCCGCGGATCTCAGTCCTTCCGCCCGACAAGCCGACCGAGCCGCTGGCGGAGGAGCAGCCACCACACTCGCGTGCGAAGGCGGCGGAGATAGGAGTCGTCGGGGTCGATCGCGGCGGCCCGGCGAATCCAGTACCAGGCCCGCTCCCCCTCGCCGAGGCGGACGTGGGCGAGCGCCAGATTGTGCATCTCGAGCGTGTATTGGGGGTCCACCCGCACGGCCTGGCGACCGGCGCGGATGCCCGCGTGGAGCTGACCGTCGAAGAGGAGCGCCACGCTGAGCTGCTGCCAGAGCACGGCGTCCTTGGGGGCTCGACGAACCGAGTGGCGGAGCACCTCCGCCGCCTCCCGTGGCATGCGGACGTGCAGGAGGAGCTGGGCGAGCTCCCACCCCGTCTCCACGGGACGCTCCGCCGCGCCCAACGCGACCTCCGCCTGGAGCTGGCGTCGGGCCTCCTCCCCGCGTCCGCGGGCGAGGAAGATGGCGGCGAGCTCCTGATGGACGCCGCTCCGCTGCGGCTCCAGGCGGAGGACGAGCTCGAAGAGCATCTGAGCCCGGTCGAGTTGGCCGTAGTACCGGAGGATGCGGCCGAGGTGGTGGTGAGCCTCCACGTGGACGGGGTCCAACTCCGTCGCCCGACGAAACTTCTCCGAGGCCCCCCACGGCTGTCCCAGCTCCAGAAGAAGCAACCCGAGGTCGACGAGGGTCTGAACGTCACCGGGGTCGGCACGGAGCTGCTGCGTATACGCGTGGTGGGCCCGTTCCAGATCCCCTTTCAGCCAGTAGGCCTCGCCGAGGCGGCCGCGTACCTCGGGCTCGGACGGGTCGAGCCGCTGGAGCTGCTGCAGACACCAGATCGCCCGGTCGTGCTCGCCGCGGTCCAGCAGGCTGTTGGCGAGGTTCACGTAGCAGCGAGGACACTCGTCGCTGATCTGTCTCGCGAGGTAGAACATGAGCTCGGCTCGATCGTGGTCGCCGAGCTGAGCATGGGCGGCGATGCGCCCGCAGTAGGACGCCTCGTCCGTCGGGTCGAGCTGCTCCGCCTCCTGAAAGTGTCCGATCGCCTCCGCGGCGTGACCCGTCCGGACACACTCCAAGCCGAGGTTGTTGAGGATCTCAAGGTCGGCCCCCTGGTGTGCCCGCGCTTCGCGGAAGCTCTGGAGGGCCTCCTCGTAGCGGCCCATCGCGTCCAGCGTGAGGCCCATGTTGAAGTGCCACTCCCCTTGGTACGGGTTCACCGCGATCGCGGCCCGCAGCTCCCGCAGGGCCTCTTCCCATCGCCCCGCCTCGTAGAACTCGTGGGCCCGCTCGACCCGCTGCTCGGCCTCCATCCAGTCATTCATGGCTGGTGGTCCCGCTACCAGGGATGCCTCAGTATAGAATGCTCCCCATGGCCCCGCGATCCCCCACGGCGAATTCCTCCGCGTCGCGTTCTCGCCCGCCACACCTCGCTGGGCTGCTTCTCGTGGTCGCGGCCTCCGGCCCCCTCGCAGCCGCCACGGGGACGGGACCTTCCGAGCAGCACGACGGTCCGGACGCCGCTTCTCTCGGGCCGGCGGTCGAGGAGGGCTCGGAGCGGGCCACCCCGTCCGACCAAGCATCGGAGGAGCTAGCCCCCTGCTCGTCGCCCTCCGTGACCGGTCGACCCCGCTCGGCCGCCGCGAGCGGGCGGCCACACGCTTGCTCCGTCGCGACTCGGCCAAGGGGATCGACGCGATGGTGGCGCTGCTCCGCCGCGACCAGCCGCCGGTGCGACGGCCCGCCGCGACGGCGCTCGCCCGCTTCGACAAGGCGGGTGTGGTCGACCGCCTGACGCGGCGGGCGACGGATCCGGAGCGGCCGCCGCCGAGGCCGTCGCCGCCCATCTCTCGGTCGATCCCCTTCTGAACCGTCTCGACGACCCCGCCGTGGCGGAGGTGGCGGCGGCCACGGCCGCGGGTCGGCTGGATCGCCCGGGGAGCCTCCGGGCGCTCGCGACGACTCCCCCCGCCCACCTCCGACCTCGCCGAGGCCTGGCCAAAGGCGATCCGGAGCATCGCGGCGCGAGCACCGCCGGAGGAGGCGCTGGCGGTGGACGCGGAGCTCGCCGAGGAGAACGAGCGGCGGGAGCCGCTGCTCCGGGGCGTGCTCGGGGCGAGCGGAGACGGGATTCCGGAGGGAGAGCAAACGCCGGTCCGCGCGGAAGCGCTGCTGCGGCTGGGCCGCTTGTCCCTTCGTACCGGCCGTCCCGCCGCCGCGGGTGCGTTGTACCGCCGTCTCGCGGATTGGGAGGGGATGCGGCCGGAGCGGCGGAAGCGGCGGTGGCTCGGTCGGCTCGAGGCGGCGCTCGCCGCGGAGAAGCCGGCAGTGGTGGGCAAGCTGACCGAGCGAGGGCTCCACTCCGAGGGCTATAGAATCCAACCGGAGGACCTGCTTCGGCGCTATCCGGACGCGGCCCGGACGAGCGCCGATGGGTCCGACTCGCCCGCAGACCGCGAGCGTCGCTGACGGGCCGCCGAGCCGCCGGAAGACCCTCCGCGGTCGGCATACGCGAAAATCCCTCGCCCACCTTCCTAACGTTTGGGCTCCTCTCCATAGCGGGTCGGTTAGCCGGGAGCGGGTCAAGACGTGATGGACCTGTTCAACATCCTGCTCGAGAAGATCACCGAGTACGCCTATCTGGCGATCGTGCTGCTTCTGTCGAGCACCGGCCTGGGTGTTCCGGTCCCGGAGGATCTGGTGGTCATCGCGGCGGGCGTCCTCAGTCAGCGGGAGCAGATCGCGGCGCCGATCGGTGCCTGGCTGTCGGCGTTCGCCGGGGTCGTGATCAGCGACTGCGCCCTCTTTTTCATCGGCGAGCACTTCGGGAAGGCGGTCCTCCACCGGCGGTCCATCAAGCGGCTTCTCCACCCCCGGCGGGTGCTCCGGGCCCACCGGCAGGTGCACGAGCACGGAGCATGGATGATCTTCGCGGCCCGCTTCATCCCGGGCAGCCGAACGGCCACGCTCCTGATCAGCGGCATGATGCACCTCAGCCGATGGAAGGCCTTCTTCGCGGACACCACGGGCGCCGCGATGAGCGTCTCCGTCCAGTTCGGCCTGGGATGGTGGTTCGCGAGCAATTGGTCGCTTCTGATGGAGCACCGCCCGGTGGTCCTCGCGGCCGGAGCGGGTCTCGGCCTCCTGGTCCTCGGGGTGTACGCCGTCTGGCGGTGGCGATGCCCCGCGACCCGCGGGCGGGGGGTCTCCCTTCGCGAGTTCAAGAAGCGTCATCGCTGGGGACGGCCGGTGGAGCCGTCCGGGTGAGCTCGGATGGCGCGGCTCCCTCGTTCACGCGGCTCCGGTTCGCTTTGCCACGGGATGGCGCCTCCGATAAAAAGAGATCGCGATGGCTCCCCGCAGCGAAAAACCCCGCGTCCTCACCGGAGACACGCCGACGGCTCAGCTCCACCTCGGCCACTACGTCGGGTCGCTGGAGAACCGCTTGTCGCTGCAGGAGAGCTACGACTGCTACTTCCTCCTCGCCAACGTCCACGCACTGACCACGCGGGCCGCGGAGACGGACGAGGTTCGGCGGGACACGCTCGAGATCGTGAAGGACTACATCGCCGCGGGCATCGACCCGGAGCGGTCGACGGTCTGCTTGCAATCCGAGGTGCCCGCGATCGCGGAGCTCACCTGGTACTTCGCGATGATCCTCGGGCACGGCCGGCTGATGAAAAACCCCACCCTCAAGGACGAGCTGCGGGTGAAGGGGTTGGAAGAGAACCACAGCTTCGGCTTCCTTCTCTATCCCGTGGGGCAGATGGCGGACGTTCTCGCCTTCCGGCCGGAAGGCGTGCCGGTCGGTGAGGACCAGGTGCCGCACATCGAGATGACCCGCGAGATCGCGCGGCGATTCAACCAGCTCTACTGCGGGGTGGACTCACGCGTGCCCGACGAGTCCCACCCGGCCCACGGCGGTGTCTTTCCGATTCCGCAGGCCAAGGTGGGACGTGTGCCCCGGCTTACCGGCATCGACGGCCGGAACAAGATGAGCAAGTCGCTCGACAACGCCATTTTCCTTCGGGACGACCCCAAGACCGTGGAGAAGAAGTGCCGACGCATCTACACGGGGCGGATGGACCCGACGTCGCCCGGACAAGTGGAGGGAAACACGGTCTTCGAGTACCACGACGCGTTCAACTCGGATCGCGACCGCGTGGAAAGCCTCAAGGATCTCTACCGGCGTGGGCAGATCGGCGACAAGGACGTGAAGCTGGAGGCGGCCCACGCGATCAACCGGCTGCTCGAGCCGATGCGGGAGCGACGGGCGACCCTCAGCGACGACGACGCGGTGGACATCCTCCGGGCGGGCACCGCCGCCGCGAACGAGACCGCGGAGCAGACCCTCTGGGAGGCGAAGGACGCCGCCCGATATGCCTACTTCCCGCGGTCGTTGACCCTCGAGCCGCAGCGGGTCTCGTAAAGCCACGACGGCGGAGAGGGCGGAACCCTCCACGCAGATCGAACGAATGGGGCGGTCGCGGGCCGACCCCGCATCCCGATCGGTTAGGTGATCAATGCGAGTGGCGCTCTTCTTCGATGGGAAGAACTTCTATCACGGGTGGAAGGACAGCGCGAGCGAGCACCGGGTGAACTTCTCGAGCCTCGCGAGCTGGCTCGTCCGCCGGGCCAGCGGCGATCGGCTGTGGGGTGCGTACTACTACACGGGGATCGAGACCGGCTCCGCCGCGGAGACCGTCTCGCAGCAGCATCTCAGCCAGTTTCTCAATCGGCTGGAGACGCTGCCGGGCTACTTCGTCCAGCGGTGCATGCGGAAGAACCGGTCCATCCGCTGCGAGTCCTGCGGCACCGTGAACCGGTTCACGGAGGAGAAGGAGGTCGACACGACCATGGTCGCGGACATCCTCCGGCTCGCCGCCGTCAACGCCTTCGACGTGATGGTCCTCGTCTCCGGCGACACGGACCACGGGCCCGCGGTGGACGGCGCCCGCAGCCTCGGGAAGCAGGTGTACGTCGCGAGCTGGGGCGGCTCGGGGCTGTCGTCCCGCCTCCGCAAGGCCGCCTTCGAGCACATCGACCTTCTCGAGGGGCTCGATGCGTTTTCCGACCATGAGGAGACGTCGGCCGAGGACGCGGCGGAACAGCGGAGCTCCTCCGAAACGGAGGAGAGCCCCGACGCGGTGTTTCTCTCGGAGCTGGCGCACGCCGAGAAGAAGTTCGCGGGCGGCTACGTCGGGCTGAACCACTTCGTCCGGAACTGGCACTCCGACCGCCTCGACAGCACACCGCAAGGACGGCGGAGAATCCTTGACCAGCTCACGCGGGAGGGGCGGGTGGAGATCTACACGGCAGAGGACGGCAACCAGGCCATCCGGCTGAAGCGGCCGGAGTGAGGGAGGCCCAGTGATGAGCGAGAACGGCATGCAGCGAAGGACTTTTCTCACGGCCGCGGCCGCGGTCGCGACGGCGCCGGGCGTGGTCACCGGAGCGGAGGAGACGCCCAAGGGCCCCGTAGCGCCGGAGGAGATCGACGAGCTGCTCGGCCGCATGCTCGAGAAGCGTGGGGAGTACTACAGCGTGGCGAAGGAGGACGGGAAGTTCCTCAACTTCCTTGTAAAGACCACGAGGGCGAAGCGGGTGCTCGAGGTCGGAACGTCGCAGGGCTACTCCACGACGTGGATCAGCCTCGGTCTTCAGGAGACCGACGGAGCCATAACGACCGTGGAGATCGACCCCGAGCGGGTGAAGCTGGCCAAGAAGAACCTCGCAGAAGCCGGCCTCGACCACCGCGTGACCTTCCTCGAGGGCAACGCCCACGAGGTGGTGACAACCCTGGACGGTCCGTTCGACCTGGTCTTCCTCGACGCGGACAAGGGCCGGGAGAAGGACTACTTCAACAAGCTCCACCCGGACAAGCTGGCGGAGGGGGCGGTCCTCGTCGTCCACAACGCCCTCATGTTCAACGACCAGATGAAGCCCTACTTGGAGATGATGGAGCGGCGACGCGACTTCGACGCCATGATCGTCCGGATGACCCCCGAGGACGGGATGTCGGTGGCGTACCGCCGGTGTCTCGTTCCCGCGTAGACACCGGCGCCGGGTCGGCTGCGAAGCGACTCAGGGGTGCGCGAGCCGCGGCAACGACCGGCACGCTTTCGGATCGGCGGAAAGCCGGATGAGCAAGCCGTGTGCCTTGTCGCGGCGAAGTTGGACGCCCGTGGCGCTGTGGAGCCAGCCGTCCGCGTCCGGAGCAAGCCTCTCGTATCCGTGTGCTCGGAGCGCGTGAAGCTCGGGAGCACGCGTGTCCCGGTCGACGATCCACACCTCCGGAACCCCCACCGCCGCGTAGAAGGGGAGCTTCTCGTCCGTCTCGTCCTCCGGGCTGCGGATCTCCACCACCGCGGCCGGCGGACCGGCGAAGAAGGCGTTGTGGTCGATGTGGAAGCGGTCCGGCGTCAGGAGGACCAGGTCCAGGATGCGGTAGTCCGTCTGCCAGTCCCCCACCCGGTCGCCTCTCGTCAGGTTGATCTGGTGATACACCCGGCCGCCATGGGCACTCGCCCAGAAGGTCCGCAGCCACGTCTCGAGCGCTCCCTCGAGATCCTGATGATCGCGGTTGGGCGTGGGGACCATGTGGAGCACCCCGTCCCACACTTCGTCGAAACGAGACGCCCCCGTCCGCCGCCGCCACTCGAGAAGGTCCTCCGGGACCGATGGCATCACCGCTCGCATGGCCGCTCTCCCGCGTGAGCCTATTCCCCCGAGCGTCGCCATCGCCACGGACGACGATGATCTCGAGAAGACGAGCGAGGGTGGACCTCCGACGCCCTCACGCCGCGAAGCTCGCCGCTCAATCGGCGACGAGCTGTTCCTCACCGATCTCGGCTCCCTCCTCGTCCGAGCGGTCGAGCACCGGCTCGCGGCAGAGCACGCCGAACCCCGGGCGGCAGTAGGACTGGTACTGGCGGAGGGTTCGCCTTGCCGTCTCCGAGACCTCCTCACCGGGCTGGTACTCCGTCTCGTCGACCTGGCGAAAGCCCGCGGCGGTTGCCCAGTGGCGAACCTCCTCCACCGTGTGGTACCAGACGAAGGGTGGGGAGAAGAGGTCGTGGAGCTGGACCGCCCGGTCCTTGAGGGTTCGCGCGCCGTAGTCGAGGAGCCCGAGCCTCGTCAGCAGACGGGAGACGATCTCCGCCCCGGGCGCCAGCGCGTAGCACATGGGGACGAGGATCGCGGGGGGAAGGCGGCGGGTGACCTTCATGAGCTGCTCCACGGTCATGTCGAACAGCGCGGAGCGCCGGGCATAGAGCCAGATGAAGAACCGCGCCTCGGGGACGGATCGGAGACAGGGCGTCAGCGCGTCGAAGCAGCGACGTGTGTCCGGCGTGTGGTGGAAGACGCCGCAGGAATAGATGCCGTCGAAGCACTGCCGACGGAACGGCGGGTAGAACATGTTCGCCTGGACGAAGTGGAGGTTGGGCGAGGAGCAGTGGGCCTGCGCCCGAAAGACGCTATCGCTCAGGTCCGCCGCCACGACCACGGCGCCGCGGTCCGCGAGCGCCTTGGACAGCGTTCCGTTGCCACACCCCGCATCGAGGATGACCTTGTCCTGGAGCGACGCCTCCGCCCACTGCATCTCGTGGCAGGCGACGTTGATCCGCTGCTCCGGCGTGATCCCCCACGTGGTCTCGCCGTACTCGAACATCCGCCACTGAGCGCCGAAGCGATCCTTGGTCTGATGCTGCGTCTCGTCCGAGGCCGCGTCCTTCCGGCACAGCTCGGGCAAGAGCCGCGGCACGCCGTCCTCCACGGGATAGCTCCCGCAGCCGGACGCACAGAAGAGGCGGCTCGTCTGACTCTCCTCGGTGGAGTTCGCGTGGAGGTCGCTGCCGCAGAGCGGACAAGCAATGTATTGGAGCAGATCCGGCTTCACCACAGATTCCTTTCCTCCGTTGTCAGGAGTCAATCAGCTGGAAGGGAAAAGAAAAATCCCAGCAGAGCGCTGCTGGGATAGGCCCACATGGGCGGAGTCCTTCTTTGTAGGCCGACCGCCTCCGCGCGGTCAAGCGAGCTCACGCCTCCGTCGTCTCCGCCGCGTCCTCGGCCGCCGCTCCGCCGGAGCTCACCCCCTTCCTCTCGAGGACCGCGGATTGGATCTCGTCGAACAGCTCGCGGTTCTCCTTGAGGAAGCCCTTGGCGTTCTCCCGACCCTGGCCGAGGCGGAGGTCGCCGTAGCTGAACCAGGCGCCGGACTTGGTGACGATGCCCTCCGCCGCCGCCAGATCCAGCAGGTCGCCCTCCGCGGAGACCCCCTCGTTGTGCATGATGTCGAACTCCGCGTCGCGGAACGGCGGCGCCACCTTGTTCTTCACCACGCGGGCCCGGAGGCGGCTGCCCACGTTCTGGTCCCCCTCCTTGATGGCGCTGGTCCGTCGGATGTCCAAGCGGATGGAGCTGTAGAACTTCAGCGCCCGGCCGCCCGGCGTGGTCTCGGGGCTGCCGAACATCACCCCGATCTTCTCGCGGAGCTGGTTGATGAAGATGACCGTGCAGCGGGACTTGGAGACCGCGCCGCTGAGCTTGCGAAGCGCCTGGCTCATCAGCCGGGCCTGCAGCCCCACGTGGCTGTCGCCGATCTCCCCCTCGATCTCCGCAGTGGGGATCAGCGCCGCAACGGAGTCCACCACGATCACGTCCACGGCGTTGGAGCGGACGAGCATCTCGCAGATCTCCAGCGCCTGCTCACCCGTGTCGGGCTGGGAGACGAGGAGCTGCTCGAGGTCCACCCCGAGGCGGCGAGCCCACGCCGGGTCGAGGGCGTGCTCCGCGTCGATGAACGCGGCCATGCCGTCCACCTGGGCGTTCGCGGCGACGTGGAGGGCGAGCGTGGTCTTGCCGCTGGACTCCGGCCCGTAGAACTCGCAGACGCGGCCGCGGGGGATGCCCCGACCGCCGAGGGCCAGGTCCAGGCTGATGGTTCCCGTGGGGATGCCCGGTGGGATGCTGCTCGGATCGTCCTTGAGGGTCATGATCGCGCCCTTGCCGTAGGCGCGCTCGATCTGAGATACGGCCCGATCCAGCGCCTGGGACCGATCGCTGCCGCCGGAGGACCCCTTCGCCATGGTTCGATCCTTTCAAGTGAGGCGTCACGCCTACGATAACCGCGGGGGGATGGGGCGTCAATGTTTAGGTTCTGTTCGGATCAGCGGACAGGGACGAACTGCACCGCGTCGGCGATGACGTAGCCGTCCGTCCCCCGGTTGGTGATCGTCACCGACGCCTCGCCCTTCTCGAAGCGGTACGTGCCGAGCGTGCTGAACGGCGGCTCCTCGGGCTCGGCCCGCTGGTCGACGTGCTCGACTGTCGTGCCGTGGGCGTGGTGGACGACGACCGGGACGCGGCCGGCGCGGTTGGGGTGGGCGGAGTAGGCCACGCGAACCTTGTAACGGCCCGCCCTCGAGAGATCCGTGACGAAGCGTGCGGCCTTCCGGCCCTTCCCCGCGTTGCGGTCGTGGAGGTAGGCCTGGCCCACGTAACGGCCGGCGGAGGTGCTCGGCGTCCAGGAGCCGGTGAGCTCCGCACGCGGGTGGTCCACCACGACACCGTCGAGGGAGGAGGGGGCGAGGCCCCGTCGGCCCGCCTCCTCGTCCCGCTCCGGCACGGTCAGGCGCTGGCCTTGGCGCTCCAGGCGTGCGCGGAGGGTCTCCGCGTCGATCGCCTGGACGGGGACGCCCTCGTCGACGGAGTGAGCGGCGGCCACCCCCACGGCGTGACCGAGCATCATGAATACGGGCTCCATCCGGATCGAGCCGTACGCGGTGTGCGTGGCGCTGACGCAAACGGGAACCAGGAGATTGGTGCAGCGGGAGGGCTTCGGGACGAGCGAGCGGTAGCTGATGCCGTAGGGCGAGCGCGGATGGACGCCGAGGTCCCCCTCGTTCTGGGCGTGGTCCTCCGACGTGACGTATCGCTGGACGTTGTGGGAGTCCATGGTGTAGGAGCCGAGGGCGACCGGGGCGGGCGGGCGGCGGTGGCCGAGACAGTCGCGCTCGGTCATGACGT
>CAZQQP010000060.1:10960-19361 GCA_964595475.1 uncultured Planctomycetaceae bacterium
CGCTTCCCGGATGTACAGGGCGTGGGGCCAGTGGCCATTGGTTGAGAACTCGTCCTTGGCCAGCCCCCAAGCGCTCACTTCCTCGCGGATCTTCGCCGGAACCCGAGGATGGTTGGCGAGGGTCCACATCAGTCCCTTCTGATACCGCTCGTGCGCCTCGACGATCGAGGCGCGCTGCTCGTCCGTCGCCTCCGGATAGGCATAGTTCTTCCCGATGTTGTCCGTGGAGAAGGGCCCGCGGTTGTTGGTGTCCGTCTTGCCGTTGGGCATCATGTCGATCTTGAGGGGGAGGCGATGGTCGCCCGCTTCGAAGTTCCTCAGCAGCAGCTCGTACTGACGCTCGTCATATGCGTCGGGCTTGGGCCACGGGATCTTGTTCTCGGGCACCTTCGTCATGCACATGCGGAAGCAGTACGCCTGGACGCGGTGGTCGCCCTGGCCGTTCTCTCCCGGGTCGCCTCCGTGGACGCGGGGGAGGGTTCCGCTGGACGGCTCGCCCGGCTCCGCGAACGGGTCCACGGGCTCTCGGAAGAAGTGCGGGTGGTGACGGAGGTCCTTCTGGACGCCGTTGAATCGCTCGCCGTATTGGCTGTTGCTCTCGCGGCCCACGGTGTAGTCCACCCCGGCCGCCGCCATGAGGTCGCCCTCGTAGGTGGCGTCGACGAAGACGCGGGCCGGGAAGGTCTTGCCGCTGCGGGTTCGGATCGCCGCGATCCGCCCGTCGTGTGTCTCCACGCCCTCCTCCCGGTCGAGCCGCTCGTCGAGGACAAGGCGGACGCCCGCCTCCTCGGCCATCTCGTGGAAGACCCGCTCCGCGAGGTGGGGCTCGAACCGCCAGATGGCGTCGGCCTCCTCGCGGTAGTGGGGATAGTCCTTCGGCCGCTGGTGCTTCCACGCCGCGGCGTGGTCGTAGTGCTTTTTCACCCGGCGGTAGAACTCGCGGCTGATGCCGCCGATGGTCCGCTTGTCTCCGGTGTCCGTCATCCCGAGGCCGCCCGCGGTGAGGCCGCCGATGTGGCGGGTGGGCTCGACGACCACGGCGGACCGGCCCGCTCGGGCGGCGGCCACAGCCGCGACGATCCCCGCGGAGGTTCCGCCGTAGACGACGACGTCCGGGGTGTCCGACGTCGCGGGGAGGGCACGCCGGCCGGAGACGGTCGCAGCGAGGCCCGTCGCCGCCTTCATAAACCCGCGTCGGGAGGGCGGGTAAAGAGTCGGCTCGGCCATGGCTTCTCCTCGGGGCTCGCCCGTGGATTCCGCTGACGCTCCCAATGTAGCGGCGTACGCGAGGCCCGTCATTCGGGTTGGATGGAGCGGACCACGGAGCTATCGTCGGGCCGCGACAGACGAGGCAACGAGCGAAGGTCTGACGAGGCGAATTATGGGGCTCGAGACCGCGCTGGACACGGCCGCGATTCCCTCGACGGTGGAGCGGGCGCTCGCGGAGCAGCCGATCGTCGACATCCACTCCCACCTGTACTCGCCGAGGTTCGGCACGCCCGTGCCCAACGCGACCGGACGGACGGACCCCCAAGGGCTGATGCTCTGGGGCGTCGACGAGCTGCTGACGTACCACTACCTCGTCTCGGAGCTGTTCCGCGTGGTCCGGTGGGACGACGTGCCGCCGGAGCGGTTCTGGGAGATGCCCAAGCGGGAGCAGGCGGACCTCGTCTGGCGGCATCTCTTCCTCGAGCGCTCGCCGCTGAGCGAGGCATGCCGCGGCGTGCTGACCACGCTCCAGGCGCTCGGCCTCGACCCGTCGGAAAAAAACCTCGAGCGGCATCGGCGGTGGTTCGCGGAGCAAGACCCCGACGACTTCGTCGACCGGATCATGGAGGCGGCCCACGTCGAGTCGATTACCATGACCAACGAGGTCTTCTCCGACAGCGAGCGGAGGCGGTGGGAAGCGGACCCGGCCGTCGGTCGCGACCCACGCTTCCGGGCCGTCCTCCGGATCGACCCGCTGTTCAGCGACTGGTCCTCCGCCGCCGCTCGGCTCGCGGAGTGGGGCTACGAAGTGAGCGAGGAGCTCACGAGCCGGAGCGTGGAGGAGGGCCGCCGCTTCATCCGGGAGTGGGTGGATCGCATGGGGGCGATCTACGTGGCGATGAGCCTGCCGGCGAGCTGGCGCTATCCCGTCGAGGCGGACGACCCGCGGGCGAGGGCCTCGGACACGGTGCTCGAGAAGATCATCCTCCCCGTCTGCGCGGAGCGGGGCATTCCCGTGGCGATGATGATCGGCGCGGATCGGCGGGTGAACCCGCCGCTGCGAGAAGCGGGCGACGGCGTGGGAAAAGGCGACGTGCCCTCGCTGCGGAACCTCTGCCGCGCCTTCCCGCAGAATCGCTTCCTCGTGACCATGCTCAGCCGGGAGAACCAGCACGAGCTGGCGGCCGCCGCCCGCGCCTTCGGCAACCTCATGGTCTTCGGCTGCTGGTGGTTCGTGAACAACCCGTCGCTCATCGACGAGATCACCCGCATGCGGGTGGAGATGCTCGGGACGAGCTTCATCCCCCAGCACTCCGACGCGCGTGTGCTCGACCAGCTCACGTACAAGTGGGGCCACAACCGCGAGATCATCGGGCGGGTCCTCGCCGAGAAGTATCAGGACCTCGCCGCGTCGGGGTGGGCCGTCACGGAGGCGGCCGTCCGCCGGGACGTCCGTCACCTCCTCCACGACAACTTCGAGGCGATGGTGGGGTAGTCGAGCACGCGGAGCGTTCGGCGGGGACAGCGCCGGACGCTTCCTCTCGGACCGCATTCCACTTATCGGCTGACGGAACGACGAACACCCTAAAGCGTCCGCGGATGCGGCCCGAAGCCTTCGCGGCTTCGGCTACGGGCGGCTTCCAGTGCCCGATTCCTTGTCGATGGGTTCGATCCGCACCACGTGGAGGGGGTCGCAAAAGACCCTCCGCTCCGGAAGGCTCTCGCGTCGGGGCTCCACCGCGATGGCGACCTGGCGCCGCCTGACAAGGGCGAGCTCGGGGTGGGGCACTTCATACGACGTCCCGTCCGATAGGTGCAAGCGAATTCTTGGAACGGCTCGGCGCCCACGTGCTCGCGGACCTGTTCCGGGCTCATCCTTCAGATCCTCTCCTCACGGTGGCGGTTGCCAATGGAATTTCCCCGCCTCTTCCCGCTGGGCGCGAGTCCGTGCGAATCCGGCAGTCGACTCCCTCACGCGTAAACGGGCTTCGACGATCGGCGGCCGGCGCCGGAAGGCACGTCGGGCTCTCCCGCACAGGCGTCCCCGCCTGTGCCACGGGGGCTACTTCTTCTGTCGGATGCGGAACTGGCGGTGCTTTTCGTCGGTCCTCGTCACCTCGTAGGCCGGTCGGTCGGCGAATCGGTCCGCGACGCGGCTCGCCGCGGCGGCGTCGACGGGGCCCTCGTGGGCGTGCAACAGATATCGGAGGACGAGCGGGTCGTCCTTCGTGGTCTCCACGGGCTCCTTGTAGCAGACCGAAGCCCCCATCCATCCGTCCTCCCGGACGTGCCAATAGGACGGGTAGTTGGGGTTGGACGGGTGGTCGAAGTACGTGATGCCCTCCCTCCCCCGCGAGGGAACGGGACCGCTGTAGTCCATCCACCGCGCCCGCTTGCCGAAGATCGCCCGCTCGCCCGTTCGTCCCTTGCTGTCCGTCAGCTTCCCGTCGCCGAAGTGGGCGGAGATGTACTTGGCGACACGGACGGCGAGGAACCCGAAGTGGGTCTTCCCGAACTTCAGGCGGTCGCCCGTGGGGCGGAAAGTCGACTGCAGCTCGACGAATGTCTCCCCGCGGCGGCCGTCACGGATCACCGCGATGAGCTCCTGCTCGAGCAGCTCCTTGCCGTTTCCGTCGTACCAGCCGAGCTTCACCGCCATTGCCGCTTCGTCCGGGCCGCCGCGGTAGGCGAGCCACCGCTTCTGCCGGATCTGGGTCTCCCCGCCGTCGGACCAGAAGTCCAGCTCGTCCGGCCCCACCTTCTGGTGGGCGAACCAGATGGAGCGGTGGTGGCTGTGACTTCCCGCCGCGCCCGGGTGGCCCACCCGCGTCAGCGGATCCCCTGAACGGCCTCGGAGGGGGTAGAAGAAGGGACGGGGATACTCCTCCGAGAAGTGCCAGCGGAGCCGCTCCTCCTCGCCGACGAGGAGCTTCACCTGCTGATCCGGCAGCGGGACGATGCGGCAGTCCGGAATCGCGTCGGCCTGGGTCCGCGCGGCGGCGACGGAGACCAGGACGAGGCCGCACAGGAGCGATCGCGCCATACGCATGTCGTATCTCCAGTTGATGACAGACACTCAAGAGAGCGCATCATAACGCCGACCGGACGCACCGCCGATCCAGGCGGCATGCGGAGGCCGCCCGCCGACGGCTCCGGACCGTCCCCACCGCACGCGAGCGGGGTGTCGCGGCCGGGACCAGTCGCCGGCCCGCTCGAAGGGGCGAGCGGTGACCCTCTACGATCGGAACGTCCGCGGAAGAAAGCGCCCATTTCCGTGTCGGGCGCGTTTCGCGTTCCCGGCCGACGCCCGCAAAGGGAGTCATCATGATCGATGTCGCGCTGAAAGAGTGGTCCGTGGTCTGCGACCTCCTCGTCGAGGGGGGGCTCGCCCTCCTCATGCGGAAGGGGGGGATCCACGAGGATCGCGGCCCCGGCGTGTTCCGGATGGAGCACCCGCGCTTCCTGCTCTTCCCGGCGTGGGAGCATCAGAAGCCGGAGATGATCAAGCCGGCCTACCGCGATCGGGTGCAGGTCCTCGAGGAGCCGGCGAGCGTCACCTTCCGGGGCTATGCCGAGCCCGCGAAGATCTGGTCGATCGGCGACAAGCGACACGCGGTGGAGCGCCTCGACGACCTGCATTGCTGGACGAAGGCCCACCTCGACATGCGGTTCAACTACAAGCCGGAGAACCCGCTCTACCTGGTGGCCCTTCGCGCCTATCGGCTCAACCACCCGAAGGCCGTCGTGAACAACTTGGAGTACGGCGGGTGCCGGAGCTGGGTGCCCCTGGAGCCCAACGACGCGGTGGACGAGACAGACGCGGTGCCCGCCCTCCGCGACGAGCAGTTCCAAGAGCTCCTCGACCGCGTGGACGATACGCTCCGGACGGCCGAACAGCCGACCGACCGGTAGCGAGGGACCGCCTCATCGCCGCGCTTGGTCGGCGAGCCGCCGGTTGGCTCCCGTGGGAAGTAAGTAGGCGGAAAAGAATAAGTTGAGCCTATACGCCAAAGCAAGGAGGAGGAGCCTCCTTGCTTTGGCGTCGGCTTCGACCCGTTTGCAATCCCCGGCGGCGCCAGACCCCGGCATTTGCGGACGTAGCCCTCGCTCGAACATCGGCCTCCCGTCTCATCGGTGCCAAAGGCGGAAGCAGGCTTCCACCTTGGTACCGATGAATAGGCTCAACTTATTCTTTTCCGCCTACTTATCCAAAAGCCACGGCGGACCGAAATGGCCGATCGCGGCGACGCCCCATGCGTATGGCCCGAGCCCGCAGATGAGGGCTCAGGATCTTCTCTCGGTGACGCGTGCTTGGTCATTCCCGACTCGGGTTCTCGGCGAGCGGTCGGACGTCCGCGACATCGAGGCTGAGCGGGCGTCCTGAGGCCGAAGCGCTGCGGGTCGGCCTCCGATCGAGGTGTCGCGATCGCTCACGTGGTCCACAGGAGCACGCCGAAGAGCACGAGCCACACCCCGTCGAGGAAGTGCCAATACATCGCGCAGGACCGCAGCGGGCCGACACCGCCGCGGGGGAACAGCGCCTTCCACGTCACGATGCCGAGCGGGACGAGGCCGCCGACCACGTGGGCGGCGTGGATGACGATGAGGATGAAGATGAGGGCGGCGAGGCTCGGGTGATCCTTGGCCGCGGGCGTGTGCTCCCCGAGGAGACGGAGGAGGCTCGGGCTCTGGCAGCCGAGGAAGGCGAGCCCCAGAAGCGCAGTGATGACCACGGCGTGGGTTCGGACTCTGCTCCGGCCCCACCGGTCCGCCCGGACCGCCCGCTGCATGGTGACGCTGCTCAGGAGGAGCAATCCCGTGGAGCCCCACAGCAGCGGGGGCAGCGAGATCGTCCCCGCATCCAGGTTGGGGTGGCGCCACGCGACGATGTACGCGACGAGGGCGGCGGCGAAGAGGACCCCGAGGGAGACGAGGAGGAGGAGCATCCCCAAGGTTTGTCCCGCCGGCGGAAGGTGCGGGTCCGGCCGGCGGCCGCTCGGCGAGCCGAAGGACGCTTCCGAAGGGAAGGGTGGCTTCATGGCTGGGAAGACTGGCTCTCCGCCGGGACGATCGTGGGCCTCTGCATCTGCTCTTGGTACCGCTGCGTGTCGATCATGCACAGGCCGATGAGCAGCGAGACGAACGCCAGCGCCGTGACGAAGGCCATCGCGTTGAAGGAGCTGTCGTAGCGAAGGTGCATGAAGTAGAGCACCACGAGGGCCCCTTTCACCGTCGCGATCGCCAGCGCCACCACGAGGTTCCACTGTCCGAGGCTCAACCCCGCCACCGCGACGGTCAGCCACGTGAGGATCAAGAGGGCGACCATCACCGCGGCGAGCACGCGCCACGCCACGATGTGCTCGCCGTGCGGGCCGTGCTCCTCGTCCGAGCCATGGGGCTTGGTCTCGTCGGCCATGAGGACCCCTCTCTCAGTCGATCAGGTAGAGCAGCGGAAACAGGTAGATCCAGATCAGGTCCACCAAGTGCCAGTAGATACCGACCAGGTCCACCGGCGTGTTGTACTCGCGGGTGAAGTGGCCGGACAACGCGCGGATGGCGATCCACGCGATGAGGCCCATCCCCACGACCACGTGGAGAGCGTGCAGACCCGTCATCCCGTAGTAGAGGCTGAAGAAGGTCCTCGCCTGCGCCAGCATGCTCGAGGACTGGCCGTGGTACGGGTCCGCCCCGTGCGTGCCGCCGTGGCCGCCCGAGGAGGCGGAGTGCTCCCCACCGTGCGACTCGCTCGCGCCGGGGGAGAAGGATAGGCCCGCGTCCGCTTGTCCCGGCGACGTCAGGAACGTCTCGAAGCCGTCGGGTGAGTTGCTCCGAAGCGGCGGGGCGACAGCCTCTTCCTTGGGCTTCGCCAGCGAAAGGCCCTTCTGCGACCTCGCCCGCGCTGCTTTCCACCCGTCGACCCACACCTTCGCCTCGTCCGCCGCGGACGGGAGCTGCAGACGACTCGCGAGCGACTGAGGGATGGAAAAGGTGCTCGCTCCCTCGCCGCTGAGGTTCGTGATCTCTCCACCGCCCGACTTGGCGATGCGGTGGAGGAGCGGCTCGATCCGAACCGTGTCGGCGGGAACATGCATCGGCGCCGCCCCCTCCTCGGGACGGATGCGGATCATGCGGCCCGCGTCGGTCTTCTTCGGCCCTCCCAAGATCCCGACCGCGGTGTCCGCCTCGATCATGCGGAGCGCCTTTGCCGGAACCACACCCTCGACGCGTCGGCCGCCCCGGTCGTATCGGACCCGGTAAGCCCGCTTCCCGACCTCGACCGCCACCCCTTTCTTGAGGTGAACCTCGCCGAGATCGACGCCGTCCTCCGCCGCCACCTGGCCGTCCTGGATCGCGTCCGCAGGCACGCGGCCCGTATAGCTCTGCTCCTCCCCTTCCACCCGAACCTCGACGAGCTGCTTGGCCACCTGAACCGTCACGCCCTGCTTCAGCTCGAAATCCCCCACTTCCACCCCGCCCTCTTTGGTGATTTCCCCGACGTCCGCGGTCAACGTGCCCACCCGAATCGCGGCGAGCGGCGTGCTCTTGGGAAGCCCGATCCTCTCGTGCAGCTCCGCTGACGCCGCCGCGTAGCCCTCGATGCCGCCCTTCCGGACGGGCGCCTCGTACCAGATGCCCGGGCCGAGGCCCAGCTCGAACTTGTGGGAGTACTCCCGGTACTTGATCCCCATGAAGACGAGGCCGCCGAGGAAGGTCAGGGAGAGCAGCGCCACCGTCGCCTTCCGCCGGTCGAGCTGAGCCGTGCGGACCGCCCACGCCATGGTGAAGCTCGAGAGGATCAGGACGGCCGTGTTGAGCGCACCCCAGAACGTCTCCAGGTGGACGTGGCCGATCGCGAACTGGCCGTAGTGGTTCGCCCGCCACACCGCGTAGGCGCAGAAGAGCCCGCCGAACATGAGGACCTCCGTCCCGAGGAAGATCCACATGGCGAGCTTGGCCGTGGACAGCTGCTGCTCCGGCGTCTCGAAGTGGTGAGCCAGATAAGGCGGATGGTCGTGGGACTCCGGAAGCGTGTGGGGCGGAGCCGCCTCCGACTCGGCAGTGGCGTATGGGGTCTCGCTCATCGTCGTCCTGTCGATTCAACTCCGAATGAAGCCCGCCGGCTCACGCTCGACCGCTGCTAAGGAGGCGGAAAAGAATAAGTTGAGCCTATACGCCAAAGCGAGGAGCGGGA
>CAZQQP010000061.1:0-8825 GCA_964595475.1 uncultured Planctomycetaceae bacterium
CATCGGTGCCAAGGCGGAAGCCGACTTCCGCCTTGGCACCGATGAATAGGCTCAGCTTATTCTTTTCCGCCTCCTTAACAACCGGAGCGTGGACGCGAGACCGCCGCGGGCGAGGGCACCCCATACGCGGTGCGGCCCGGCGCGTCGCCGTCGCGGACGCAGGCCGCGACTAAGATCCGCCGTGGAGGTCCTCAAGGTCCATCCCGACGACGACATGATGGTGGCCATGGCGGCCCAGCCGGCCGGCCGCGTGGTCCGCGACGAGGGCATAGCGCTGACCCTCCCCCAAGCCGTGGCTCCCAAGCAGAAGTTCGTGGTCCGGTCCGCCGAGGCGGGCGAGCGGCTGCGGATGTACGGCGCGACCGTCGGCGTGGCCGGTCGAGCGCTCCGGTCGGGGGAGCTGTTGACTTCGGAGAACCTCACCCACGCCGCCGACCCCGTCACGCTCCGCAGCGCCTCGCCCGCGTGGCGGCCGCCGGACGTCTCCCGGTGGGCGGGGGCGACCTTCGAGGGCTACCCCCGTCCCGACGGCCGGGTGGGCCTCGCCAACGAGTGGGTCTTCATCCCGCTGGTCTTCTGCGAGAACCACAATCTGCTTTCCATCCGCGACGCCCTCCTCGACGAGCTCGGCTACCGCGGTCGGTCCGCGGCCCATCAGCAGACCCGTCGTCTGGTCGACGCCTATCGAGCGGGCGCCGACGTACGGGAGATCTCCCTCGACCCGCCCGTCGAGGCCGACACGGCGGAGCGGGTCTTCCCCAACGTCGACGGCATTCGGTTCCTGACCCACACGGGCGGTTGCGGCGGCACGCGGGAGGACGCCGCGAACCTCTGTCGGCTCCTCGCGGGCTACATCGACCATCCCAACGTCGCCGGGGCGACCATCCTCAGCCTCGGCTGTCAGCACGCCCAGATCGAGCACATCGAGGCGGAGCTCGACAAGCGGAGCACGCGGGACAAGCCCGTCCTCATCTTCGATCAGCAGCGGACGGGACGCGGCTCCACGCTGATCGCGGAGGCGATCCGCCAGACCTTCGCGGGCCTGATCGAGGCGGACCGCCATCGGCGGACGCCGGCGCCGCTGGACCGGCTGACCATCGGGGTCAAGTGCGGCGGGTCCGACGGCTTCTCCGGGATCACCGCCAATCCGGCGATCGGGGAGGCGGCGGACCGCTTGGTGGCGATGGGAGGATCGGTGCTCCTCGGGGAGTTTCCCGAGCTCTTCGGCGCGGAGCAGTTCCTCATCGATCGGTGTGAGGATCCGGACGCCGCCCACCGCTTCTGGGCCTTCATGAAGGAGGACCACGAGCGGGCGGTCGCGGTGGGCAGCGGCTTCGACCAGAATCCCTCGCCCGGGAACATCGCGGACGGCCTCATCACGGACGCGATGAAGTCCGCGGGAGCGGTCCGGAAGGGCGGGACGTCTCCGGTCACCGACGTCCTCGACTACGGCGAGCGCGTGCGGCGGAGAGGGTTGAGCCTCCTCCGCTCGCCCGGCAACGACGTGGAGTCCACCACGGCCATGGCGGGAAGCGGAGCGCATCTCATCCTCTTTTCCACGGGCCTCGGCACGCCGACCGGCAATCCCGTCGCCCGGACGCTCAAGATCGCCACCAACACGGGGCTGACCCACCGCATGCCGGACATCATCGACCTCGACGCCGGAGCCATCGCCCGAGGCGAGGCGACGCCGGGCGACGTCGGCGAGCGTCTTCTCGAGTTGATCGTGGAGACGGCGAGCGGACGCTACACGCCGTGCTCGGTGCGGCAGGGCCAGGACGATTTCATCCCGTGGAAGCGGGGCGTCTCTCTCTGAACGTTCCATTCGCCTCCGCGGTTCACCGATTGCCTGAGACCCACGCATAAGCGAAGCTGGGAGAAGCACCGGGTTACCAGGAGGGGAAGGAACAAACGATGAGCACGATCCGTGACCTCGAAAACCAGCTCGAGTCGCTCTCCCGCGGAGAAAAGGCCGAGTTGTTACAGCGCATCGCGAGGGAGCTGGGGGAGGCGTTCCCCGGGGTCGAGAGCCTCCCCGGCGTCTGTGGCGGAGAGCCCTGTATCGTTAGAACCCGGATACCCGTCTGGGTGCTCGAACAGATGCGCCGCCGTGGCGTATCCGAGGCCGAGATCCTCCAGAGCTATCCGACGCTGCGCGCGGCCGATCTCGCCCACGCTTGGGCGTACGTCCGGGCTCACAGGGATGAGATCGAGCAACAGATCCGGGCAAAGGGAGTATAAGGCCGTGCCCGGCAGGTTCTATGCGAATGAGAGCTTTCCGCTTCCAACGGTGAAAGAGCTCCGCCGGCTCGGCCACGACGTGCTCACCACTGAAGAAGCGGGCCAGAGCGAGCGGGCGGTCACCGACGAACGCGTGCTCGAGTTCGCCACAGAAGCTGGCCGGACCGTGCTCACGCTGAATCGTCGACACTTCATCCGGCTCCATCGGCAGTGGCCGAATCACGCGGGCATCGTTGCGTGTACCGTCGACGCCGATTTCGTCGGTCAGGCTCGCCGCATCCGCGAAGCCCTTGCACACCACTAGCACCTCCACCGCTCGCGGATTCGGGTGAATCGCCCGGAGTGAGGGCGTGCATCCGGGTTCGGGCATCGGCCAGGGCGGCGGCAGCGTCGCGGACCAGGGTTGCCGTATACTGCGAGGACGGCGGCGACGGGCACGCGCTTCACGCGCTCAAGACCCGACCTCTAGCTCGGACCCGACCATGGCATCCATCGAAGGCATCTACTCGCCCCACATGGTTCCGCTCGATCACGACGGGCGCATCCACGAGGCGGAGCTTCGCCGCTACGTGGACTGGCTCATCGACCGGGGCGTCGGCCTCTACCCGAACGGCTCCACCGGTGAGTTCGTCCGGTTCACGCCCGAGGAGCGACAGCGCATCACGAAGATCGTCTGCGAGCAGGCGGCCGGCCGGGCGGAGGTCCTCGCCGGCGCCGCCGAGGCCAACACGCGGGAGACGCTCCGGGCCTGCGAGACCTACGCCAGCTACGGCGCCCGTGCCGTCGCGGTCGTCGCTCCCTTCTACTACCGCCTCGGGCCCGAGTCGGTTTACGCCTACTTCCGGGAGATCGCGGTCAACAGCCCCATCGACGTCACGCTCTACAACATCCCCTTGTTCGCGAGCCCCATCGACACGCACACGGTGCTCCGTCTGATGGAGCTCGACCGGGTTGTGGCGCTGAAGGACTCCTCCGCCGACGTCGGAGCCATGTCGCGCATCCTCGCCGCCGCGGAGCGACACCGCCCCGACTTTGCCTACCTCTGCGGGTGGGAGAGCGTCCTCGCGCCGTGCGTCCTCATGGGAGCCTCCGGCGGAACCAACGCGACGGCGGGCCTCGTCCCGGAGGTGCTTGTCCAGCTCTACCAGACGGCGCGGGCGGGCGACGTCGAGCGGTCCCGCTCGCAACAGCGCCGGTTCATGCAGCTCTTCGACGAGGTGGTCTACGGCGCGGGCTTCCCCGAGGGCCTCCGTGCGGCCCTCGAGCTTCGCGGCTTCTCCATGGGTCCGAGCCGCCAGCCGCAGACCGCCGCCCAGGAGGAGGCGCTGGCGTCGCTTCAGCAGCGGCTGCGGCCGATCCTCGAGGCGATGACGGCATGAGAGAGGGCGGCCGATCGTCCGGTTCGCCGATCGCGGCTCGGGTCACGGGCGTGGGGTCTCCTCGCCGGCTGGCGTCGACGGCCCTGGCGCATATGCTGAGAGATGAGCATAACTGCGGCGCTGCTTCGGGAGCGATCGCAGCGGCCAACCGATCCTTCCCGATCCGGTAGCGGACCGGCCCCACGGAGGCTCATGAAAGGTCTAGCTGAGGTCCCTCGGACAGAAGCTTCGGTCGTCGAGGAAAAGGTCGTCCTCGTCACCATCCTCCCCCCTCCCGGCCAGACGTCGCCGGCCGACCGTCGAGACCCGCTCGCGGAGCTTCGCAGCCTCGCCGAGACGGCGGGGGCCACCGTCGCGGACGAGATGGTCCAGCGGCGGAACAAACCGGACCCTCGGTGCTACATCGGGCGAGGCAAGCTCGAGGAGCTCGCCCAGCGCATCCGCGACAGCGGCGCCAACGCCGTGGTCTTCGACAACGATCTGTCGCCGGCCCAGATCCGAAACGTCGAGCAGGCGGTGGGCGGCAAGATCCTCGACCGCTCCGAGGTCATCCTGGACATCTTCGCCCATCGAGCGCGGACTTACGAGGCGAAGCTGCAGGTGGAGCTCGCCCAGCTCGAATACACGTATCCCCGTCTCCGAGCGATGTGGTCCCACCTCGAGCGAATCGCCGGCGGTGCGCCCGCGGGCATCGGAACCCGCGGACCCGGGGAGAAGCAGATCGAGATCGACCGCCGCATCGTCCAGCAGCGCCGGTCGGACCTCGTCCGACAGCTCGACCGCATCCAGAAGCGAAAGCGACGGCAGGTCTCCGACCGCAACGAGGACTTCTTCACGGTCGGCCTCGTCGGCTACACGAACGCGGGCAAGTCCACGCTGTTCAACACGCTGACCGACGCGGGTGCCTACGCGGACGACAAGCTGTTCGCCACGCTGGACACCCGCACGCGGGCGTGGGCCCTCGGTGGCGGCGACGAGGTGCTGCTCTCGGACACGGTCGGCTTCGTCCGGGACCTCCCCCACCACCTGGTCGCCAGCTTCCGGGCGACGCTCGAGGAGTCGCTGCACGCGGACCTGCTGCTCGTCGTGGTGGACATCACGGACCCGCTCGCCCGCGAGCACCTCCGGACGATCGACCACGTCCTCGACGAGGTGGGCGCCCGCGACCGGCCGCGGGTGCTCCTCCTGAACAAGGTGGACCAGGTGGAGGACGAGACGGAGCTTCTGCTGTGGTCGCGGGAGCAGCCCGACGCCCACCTCGTCAGCGCCCGCAGCGGCGTCGGCCTCGACCAGGTGGTGGAGCGGGTGCGGTCGGCCGCTCGCGGACGCATGCTCGACGTCACCCTGCGGGTGCCGCTCGCCGACGGCCGGGCGATGCATTTCCTCGAGAACCGCGCCGCCGTCCACCAGCGAAACTACGACACGACCCACGTGACCTTCCGCGCCACCATCGGTCAGCGGCCGCTCCAGGAGCTCCGGGCGACGGGCGCGACGTTCGAGGTGCTCGAGGAGCAGTCCGCCGAGGCCGCGTGAACGGCCAGCCAACACGAGAGACCCCATGGCGCTTTCCGATCAGCGACGGGAATACACCAAGCGGGCGCTGCACGAGTCCGACGTCGCGGCGGACCCGCTGACCCAGTTCCAACGGTGGTTCGACGAGGCGAGCGCGGCCCCGGCGCCCGAGTGGTTCGAGGCCAACGCCATGACCCTCGCCACCGCGAGCGCCGACGGCATGCCGTCGGCGCGAGTGGTCCTCCTCAAGGAGATCGACCCGCGTGGCCTCCTCTTCTACACGCAGGCGGCGAGCCGGAAGGGACGGGAGCTCGAGGAGAACCCGCGTGCGGCGGCTTTGCTGTTCTGGCCCGTCCTCGAACGGCAGGTGCGGGTCGAGGGGCCCGTCGAGAAGCTGCCGCGGGAGAAGGCCGCGGCCTACTTCCACCGGCGGCCGCGGGCGAGCCAGCTCGGGGCGCTGGCGTCGGACCAGAGCCGCCCCATCGAGAGCCGCGACGTGCTCGAGGGAAAGGTCCGCGAGCTGGAGTCGAAGCATGCGGACCGGGAGGTACCGGTGCCCGAGCAGTGGGCGGGCTACCGCCTCGTCGCGGAGGCCGTCGAGCTCTGGCAGGGCGGCGCTGGACGTGTCCACGACCGCTTGCGATATCGGCTCGCCGACGACGGATCGTGGCATATCGAGCGACTGGCCCCATAGCCGGACGCCGGTGTCGCGCCGACGCCGGCGCGTTCGTGAACACCGACGAGCCGAAGACCCGTGGGGTCGACCGTACACGCCGGTCGCGAAGAGATGGGAGCGCGGCGATCCGGACGAGGGCGGCGGAGAGTTCGCTCAGGCCCAATGGGGGGAGCGGTGTCGGAGGCGGACGCCGCTGACGATCGAAACCAATGCCTTGGTCCACCGCGTTGGCTGGCACACAGCCGCCAGCACGGGCAAGCCCGCGGACGGGCTTGCCCGTGCCACCCACCCAGGCGTGCCAGCAAAGCGGAGACGACGGCAACACCGAGCTGGTTCACGGTGTTGGCTGCCACCCAAGCCAAGACGACGCCGGCGAGACGGAGTTCGTTCACGGCGTTGGGTGGCACGGGCAAGGCCGTCCGCGGCCTTGCCCGTGCCGGGTGATCCGGGTCGACCCTCGACGGCCACGCCGGGTGCCGCTCCCCGTTTGCCTGCCACGGCCCGGTCCGGCGCTGCGGATCAGGAATGGCGTCCCGGGGAGGCCCCGTTCGTCGAGCTGGTTCCCGTCGCTTCGTCGGCGGGGCCTTCGTTCGGGTCGGCGGCGAACAGATGGCGGACGAGGCCGTCGACCCAAGCGGGGTCGAGCAAGCCGTCTTGGACCGCGTCGGCACACGTGCCGAGGACTCGGGTCCGGACCTCCTCCGCCGACAGCGCACGCCGGTCGTCCAGATAGCCTTCCTGTTGAAGGAACTCCCGGAGGTCGGCCGTCTTCGCCGGGCCCCACCCGTCGATCTCCTCCACGCGGCCGAGCAAACGGGTCGGGTCGCCGTTGCACGCCTCGGCCTGCGCGGCGACCGCGTCGAGGAAGCGGGAGGTGACACAGTCCGCCGCTTCGAGGATCTCGCGGCCGACCGGTCGGCCGCGGCCGACCCGCCAGGCGGCGCACGCGGTCTCTATGGCCTCGGCGGCCGCTTCGGCGCGGCGTCGGACGTCCGTTCCGTTCTCGATCTTCTCCTCGCCGCCCGCCCGGAGAAAGGAGCGGAGCTGTCCCCACGTGCGTATGTTCCAGACCAGGAGCTGGCGGATGAGCCGGTCGTCATCGAGGAGGTGCCAGATGTGGAGGGCGGACGGCTCGTCTCGCCAAGGGTCGATCGTCGTGACACCGAGACGTCGTCCGTACGCCTCGTGGGTGAGGCCATCCGGCGAGGGAACGGGCGTCTCGCTCACCGTCGCGACCGGAAGCGGCGAGGGGCTTTCGCTGCGGCGCCCGCCGAGGTCCATGATGCGGTGGCCGACATCCGCGTGGTCGAGGCGGCTCGCCCACTTCCCCACCTCGTCGTGCTGCGCCGTGAGGTACAGCACCTGTCGCCCGGTCGCGGCGACCGAGATCACCGCGTCCATGATGGCGCGGGTTCGCTGGTCGTCGCTGGTGCCGAGCGCCTCGTCGAGGATGAGGGGGAGCGTCACCTGTTCCTGGTGCTCGAGGAAGGCCATCCGGACCGCGAGGAGCAATTGCACGCGCTCCCCCGAGGAGAGCTGACCCACCGGCTTCTCCCGGTTCCGGACGATGTCGAGGGCGGTGAACGCGGCCCGCTCGGCGCGGGCGTCGAGGCGAATGCCGAGCGTGTGGGCGGTGAACTCCCGAAGGCAGGCGTCGGCCCGCTCCAAGACGGGAGGTTGGCTCCGTCGCTCCGAGATGCCCCGGACGTGCTCGAGGAGGACGGCTCCGACCGCGGATCGGGCGTGTCGCTCGCGAAGCTCGCGGAGCTCCTCGACACACGCGTCGCGGTTCGCGAGGGCGTCGGTGAGCGTGTGGGCCTTCTTCGCTTGGCCGACCTCCGCGTCGATCTCCGCGATCGTTCGGCTGAGGTCCTCGAGGCGGTTGGCGCTTTCCTGAGCCTCCCGCCGCCGCGCTTGCAGCGTCTCCTCCCCGACCGCCAAGAGGTCCGACCGATCCGTCAGTTGCGACGCATGATGCTCCCGAAGGGCGCGGGCGTCCCGCAGCTGGCGTTGCTTCTCCTGATACGCCGGCAGCTGATCCACCAGCTGCTTCAGGCCGGCCTCGTCGTCGAGGGCGAGGCCGTGCGCTTGGAAAAGCTCTCGCCGCCGCGTGCGGGCGTCTTCCAGCTCCCTCTCGATCCGCTGATCGAGCTGCTTTCTCGCCTCGTGGCGCTCGCGCCACGCCGCGTCCCGTTGCTGCCGCCTCCGGTCGAGCGCCTCGACGCGGCTTCGGACGCACTCCGCGTCCGCGGCCGGCTCGTGGCCGTGGCGGTGGAGCTCCGCGTTGATGGCTTGGAGGAGCGTGTCCCGCTGTTCCGCGGCCGTCTCCGCCTCCCCTTCCGCTCTCGCGAGGTCGGCGACGGCGGACTGCCACTTTCCAAGGTTCTCCGCCAGCGTCGCGAGCCACGCCTCGCGGCTGAGGTCGACGTCGAGGCCGAGGTCCCGCCGGAGCTGTTCACGCGATTCCGAGAGCCTCTGCTCCTCGCGCTCGAGCTCCGCCTGTTCGGAATGGAGCTGCCCCCGTCGCTCCGCCCGGCTCGCGTCCAGATGCGCTTCGGCGTGCGCTGCCGCGAGGCTATCGAGCCTCTCCGAGACGCCCTCGCGAGCCCATGCCCGCGGCTCCTCGATGCCCAGGCTCCGGTACGCCTGCTCGTAGGCGGGCCGCCGGTCCTCGGCCGCTCCCCGGGAGAGCCACCAGCCCCAGACGGCGAGTCCCACGCCCGCGGCGATCAGGAGGCCCCACGCGACGTGGACGGCCGCGGCTAGAGCGAGGCCGAGCGCCGCGAGCAGCGCCGCCCCCACGAGGCCCGGCAGCGCCCCGCGCCCGCCTTCCCCCGGTGTTGCCGCGAGCCATTGTCCGAGGAGGCGAATGCCGCTTCCGACCGTCTCCGGGTCCGGCGGGCCGTCCGCCGCCGGCTCGCCGAGCCACTCGCGTCGCTCCTCGAGCACACGCCGGCGGGCGTGGAGCCGCTCCGCGGTGCGGGCGAGCTCCGTCATGTCCGGGAGGTCGACCCGTT
>CAZQQP010000061.1:8835-19114 GCA_964595475.1 uncultured Planctomycetaceae bacterium
CAGCTCGTCGATGGTGGTCGCGTCGGGGGCGTCGAGCGGTAGCGCGGCCTGCTGAAGGCTCTCCTCGGCCGCCTGCTCCCGGCTTCGTTCCGCGTTCCGCTCGCGCTCCAGATCCTCGATCCTCTTGCGAAGCTCGCCGGCGTGTTCCAACGCGTCGCCGCGCATCGGGCCGAGGGCGGCGGGGTAGGCCGACAGCTCCGCCTCCAGCCGGTCACAGGTGTTCGCCTGCTTTCGATAAGCGACCGCCGACTCGAGCCGCCCCACCTCCTCGGCGGCCTCGGCCGCTTTCTCCCGGTCCCGTTCGAGGTCGTCCCGCTCCTTGGCTCGAGCCTGCAGCTCCCGCTGGCGTCGGTGCGCCTCGTCCACCTCCTGGTGGGCCTGCTTCAGTCGCTCCCGCATCTTGCCCCGGCCCGCCGGAGCCTCGCCGAGCCCGAGGTCTCGCTCGGCGGTGGCGAGGTCGAGGCCCCCGCGCATCTCCCTGGCCACCTGGTCGGCGAACGCTCCGTCGCCGCCCGCGGCCGGCAGAAGCTCCGCGAGGAAAACTCCGTAACAGCGGGCCCGGCTCGCCGGCCCCACCGGCGGAGGGTCGCTCTCCCGTCCGTCCTTCCACCAGCGGGCGCGGCCTCCCTCCAGCTCGACCTCCCACGTCGCGTCGCCCAGCCGGAACCGGCCCCCGACACTCGGTCGGCCCAGCTCCGCCTGGCCCGGCCAGAGCATCTCGAGCACCGCCCGGGCGGTGGTGGTCTTCCCCGCGGCGTTGGGCGCGTGGAGCACGTTGATCCCCGGGTCCAGCTCGTCGACCACGACCGGCGCCTGCGGCTCGATGCCGAGCGCCCGGTCCACCCGGATCTGCTGGAAGGTGAGCGGCTCGCTCATGCGGACGTCTGCTTCTGGAGCTCCCCGAGGAGAGCTCGCGCCTGCTCCTTCAGATACTGCCGGGCGACCGCCTCGTCGGCCTCGCCTCCGAGGTCGTTGTAGTAGGACTCGCCGCGGACCTCCCGGATCCGCCGCTGCGCCGTGCGGATGAGCTGGCGCGTCTCCTCCGCCGGCTCCTCCCGGTCGAGGTCGAGCAGTAGCTTCGCCGTCAGCCCGAGCGGCGAGTCGTCCTCCGCCCATTGCTCGACGTCGAGGGCCGGCTCCGCGGCGTTCTCGACACGCTCCACCGACATCGCGACGTCGCCGACACGCTCGTCGAGCTGCTCGGACAAGGCGTGGGTGAGCTCCCCGAGCCGGTCGAACACGGGCGTACGCCCCTCGAGCCGAACCCGCAGGGAGAGACAGGCGAGCGCCCCACCCGCTTCCACCGCAAGCGTCTCCGCTCGCTCCCGCAGGCGGGCCCGTGTAGTCGCCTCGAGCGCCGCCGGGGTCGAGACCTCCCCGAGATCCAGCGCGATCCGCTCGTACCGCACGGTCGACAGCGGGAAAAATTGTGGAGGGGCGAGCCCGCCCGACGACGCCTCCGTGAGCCAGACCCCGTGGGCGCCCGTCTCGGACGGGTCCATCGCTTGCGGCGAGCCCGGATAGAGGAGAAAGGGGAATCCGTTCTCGCCGCCGTTTCGGCCCTGATGGATATGGCCGAGGAGCCAGCCGCTCACCGGCTTCCGCCCCAGCGCCGCCGGGTCGAGCGGGGCGTAAGGGCTCGCGTCGCTCTCGACGTCCCCGTGGATCATGCCCAGGACGGGAACGCCGTCCCGGGGTGGCTCCGGGTACGCCTCCACCGGGTCGTACGTCACGTATCGGTCGGGGAAGGACCATCCGTCGACGTGGAGCGCCACCCGGCCGTCCGCATCCGACAGCGGCAGGCGCTTCCACGCACCACCGCGGCCGAGGAGCGTAAAGTGCTCCTCCGGAAGTTCGTCCGCGAGCCGGCCGAGGACGTCGTAATCGTGGTTGCCCGCCACCGCGACCACACGAACGCCGTGCTCTCGCAGGCGCTCCACGCCCCGCTCGAGCGGCCCGATCGCCTCCCAGAACTGGTTGGCCTCGTCGACGACGTCGCCGGCGAGACACACCACGTCGACGCTCCGCTCCACCGCGAAGTCGACGAGGCGGAACCAGGCATCCGCCGTCCGAAGCCGCGACGGCTCGACCTGCTCCGCGACCCGGCTCGAGGCCGTCCCGATGTGCAGATCCGCGGCGAGCAAAAGCCGCATGGAGCCCCCTCCGTGAACTTGCCGCGTGGGTAGGCCCCCAATCGCAACGCGGGATTGTACCGGGCGACGGGGCTGAAGCGGTGAGGCGTGCCGAGGCGGAACCCAACTTCCGCCGGCGGCTCTGCGAGGCGCTGCCCCACAACGGCCGAGGGGACCGCGGCGGCGTCCGGTGGCTAGGGTCCATCGTCTCCTTGGCGAGGATCGCCGACCGCACCGACGACGGCTGAGGAGTTGCTCGAGCTTCCCGACGACGGACGGGAGCGATGGCTCATTCGGGGACAGCTGCGGGAGGGCGATGGGACCCGACGAACCCTCGGGCACGCGAGCGAGGATCGCTATAAGGAGGCGGAAATGCCCGTGCTGAGCGTCCCCGTGGCTTCCATTTTCGCGTAGACAGGGAGATCCCCGCGACCGGGTGAGGCGACGTCACCCGCTTGTCGCGGCAGCCCGATCACCTTCGTCCCTCCCCGCCGTACGAGAATCGAGCAGCGAGGCTTGCATCGGATCGAACCGTCCCGCCACGGCCTCGCCGTGGCTTTCGGGTCGGCTCCACTCGCCCCGTCACGAGACGTCCACCCCACGCCCCATGGACGTGAAGGCCCCGCAACAAAAAAACCCCGGCCTGTCGGGCCGAGGTCTGGGGTGGAGTAGGGGGATCACAGCCAAAGCGCCGTAGGAGCTCACCCCTCGTTCTCCTCCGGCTCCGGCTCGGGCTGGGGCCCGTCGAGGTAGCCCCGCTCGAGCTTGTGCCGAACCTTCTCGAGGGCCTTGTTCTGAATCTGCCGCACCCGCTCCTTCGTCAGCCCGACGATCTGGCCCACCTGCTCGAGGGTCAGCGAGTGGCCGTTCTCATCGCGGTTGATCGCGAAGCGGTGGTTGATCACGGACTGCTCGACATCCGTCAGCTCCGCCTGGTTCTCCCGGACGATCCGGAGCACCTCATCGGCGCACTCCTCCTCGTGGGCGTCGTACTTCTTCCGCTGGTAGTCCGACTTCTCGAGCGCCGGGTCGAAGTCCGTCGGGAAGAGCTGTCGGTGTCGCGTGTGCTTCATGCCGCTTCGGCTGAACGCCTTCAGGATCGCCCGGCACGCATAGGTGGAGAACTTGAACCCACGAGCGACGTTGAACTTGTCGATGGCCCGGAGCAGGGCCATGTTGCCCTCGGAGATCAGGTCCGCGAAGTCCATCTCGCTGTGGCGGATGCGCTTGGCCATCGCCAGAACCAACGCGAGGTTGGACTGCGCGATCCGATCGCGAAGCTCCATGGCCTTCCGATACCAGTGGAGCAGCTCGCGGGCCTGATCCGCCGACAGCGCCTGATCGCCCACCTGAGCCTGGATCTGCGCCACACGATGACGGGCGTAGTTGAACTGGAGGAACAGCGCCCGCTCCTGCTTGGCCGTCAGCACCACGTTGACCACCTGGCTCATGTTCCGGTTGTCGGAGAGATCCTCCATCACCGGGTGGTACCAACTGGTGTTGGGCTCGGGGATCTCCGGCGCCTGGTCGAAGATCCGCTCGTACGCATCCTCGCGTTGGAACTCCTCGTGATCGACGTAGTCCATCGGCTCCGAGAGGATGCGGTTGAGCTCCTCCTGCTCCTGCGGCGAAAGACCCGCGGCCGACGGCTTCATAGCCACCGACGACCGCCGTCGCAGCTGTCCGAGTGGCGAATGTGGATTGATCAGGTTCGTGGTCACAACCAGCTCCCTTTCTCGTCCCGAGAACTCCGAACCGCGAGAACCGCATCCGTCGGCGTCCTATACGCCGACTGATCAGCCGCGGTTCACGGCCACGGGCCCTCGGTACTTCCATTATGTCAACAAGATAACACAGAAAGGCTTACTTGCCAAGGGCTTTCCGCCTTGGCTCGTAGCCACGGGAGAACTCCGGGCCTCCCTACTGCCCCTCCAAGGCCCCTCCTCGACAGAACCGCCATTTTAGACTGTTGGCGCCGTGCGACAAATCCGACGCCGACAATTTCTTCAGCCAGGCGGACGTCACGGGCGCCGATCCGCCACCAGCAGAAGGCGACATCGCCGAGGAGCCGGAGGTCACGGGTGCGTCCGCCGGCCGTGAGCGGTGACGCGCGAGCCGCTCCTCCCTTCCGCGAACCACCGGCCCCGCCTCGGCGTAACAAGGGACGAAAGCGTGAGGCCGAGAGCCCTCCCTCCTTCCCCCCACCGGCCTCACGCCGGCTGTCCGAAACGGCAGCCGGCTCGTGGGTGTCCCCCCACGCCCACGCTCTCAGGCGCCTGGTCGTCCCCTGCCAGGCGCCTTTTTTACGCGCCGGCCGGCGTGGAGCGACAACGAGCGGGGCGGTAGCCTTCGTCCATGATCAAGCCCGTGAAGCAGGACGACGCATTCCTTGAGGACGTGGCCGCCGCCGACCCGGGCGACGGCGTGGCGGTGTGGTGGCTCGGCCAAAGCGGCTTTCTGATCAAGCATCGGGACCGCCACCTGCTGTTCGACCCCTACCTGTCCGACTCGCTCACCCGCAAGTACGCGGGGACGGATAAGCCGCACGTGCGGATGACCGAGCGCGTCGTGGACCCGTCGCGGCTCGGGTTCGTCTCCCTGGTCACGTCCACCCACAACCACACGGACCACCTCGACGCCGAGACGCTGGGACCGATCATCTCGGCCAACCCCGATCTCGCCCTCGTGATTCCGGAGGCCAACCGCCGGGTCGTTTCCGAGCGCCTCGGAACGGCCGTCGACTGGCCCGTCGGGTCGGACGCGGGGACGTGTCGCGAGGTCGCCGGCTTTCGCGTCCACGGCGTTCCCGCCGCCCACGAGGCGGTGGACCGCGACGAGGCGGGCCGCTGTCGGTACCTCGGCTACATCGTCGAGATCGGGCCGTGGTCGGTCTACCACAGCGGTGACACGATGTGGGCCGAGGAGATCGTGGAAGCGCTCCGCCCCTTCGACATCGACATCGCGATCCTCCCGATCAACGGGCGTCGGCCGGAGCGTGGGGTTCCGGGCAACCTCGACGGGCCCCAGGCGGCGTCGTTCGCCCGGACCATCGGCGCTCGCCTGGCCATCCCCTGCCACTACGAGATGTTCGAGTTCAACACGGAGCCGCCCGACCCCTTCGTCGAGGCCTGCGAACGCATGGGCCAGTCTCAGCGGGTGCTTCGCTGCGGGGAGCGCTTCGAGATGCGGCAACAGAGTGGCTGAGGCTCACGCCACCCGCGGCTCCGCAGCGCTCACTCGTCCGCGGAGCCGCGAATCCAACCCCCGCCGAGCACACGATCGCCCTCGTAACAGACCACGACCTGGCCGGGCGCCACGGCCTTCTGGGGTTCATCGAACCAGACCCGCAGCTCGTCGTCTCCCGTCGCTTGGACGGTCGCCCCCACGGGCGGGGCGTTGGAGCGGATCTTGACCTCGCAGGGGATCGGCTCGTCCGTGGGCGGCTCCACGAGCCAATTGGTCTGGTCCGCGAGGAGGCCGCGGGCGTCGAGCTCGTCCTTCGTTCCCACGATCACCGTGTTGGTCTCGGCATCGCGGTCGACCACGTAGAGCGGATGGCCCACGGCGATGCCGAGCCCCCTTCGCTGGCCCACCGTGAACCGCTGCTGCCCGGAGTGATGGCCGAGGAGGTTTCCGTGCGTGTCGCGGATCTCGCCCGTCTGGACCGCGTCGGGTGTGCGTCGCCGGACGAGCCCCATGTAGTCGCCGTCCGGGACGAAACAGATCTCCTGGCTGTCCGGCTTCTCGGAGACGGGCAGGCCCAGCGACGCCGCGACCCGGCGGATGTCGGGCTTGGTCCGGTGGCCCACGGGCAGCTTCATCCGGGAGAGGTTGTGGCCGTGCGTGCCGAAGAGGACGTACGTCTGATCCTTTTCCCGGTCGACGCCGCGGAGCAGCGCCGGTCGCCCGTCGAGGGTCTCCAGCCGGGCGTAGTGGCCCGTCGCGACCGCGTCGGCGTCGATCGACCGCGCGTAGTCCGCGAGCTTGCCGAACTTCAGCCAGTCGTTGCACCGAGCGCACGGGTTGGGTGTCCGGCCGGCGTTGTACTCGCGGACGAAGTAATCGATGATCTGGCTGAAGTCGCGCTTGAAGTTGAGGACGTAGAAGGGGATGTCGAGCCGCGCCGCGACGCGCTGGGCGTCCTTCGCGTCGTTGACCGAGCAACAGCCCTGATGGCCGATCTTGATCTTGTCCGGATCGCAGCTCGCCGGGTCCACAACCCCTTCCTCGAGCGACTCGCCGGGGGATCCGAGCCGCATGAAGCAGCCGACCACTTCGTGGCCCGCCTCCTTGAGCAGCGCGGCGGCCACGGAGGAGTCGACTCCCCCGCTCATCGCGACAAGCACCTTTTCTCCCCGCTCGCTCATCGAAGATATGGTAGGTTGTTCGCTTTGCCGGTGCACGGGGGCGTGGCGCTCGGGTAAGGTCTCCCACCGCGAGCGTCCCGACCCACGAGACGACGGAGGACAGCCGTGCGGATCTACGCCGGGATCGACGAGGCCGGCTACGGCCCTCTGTTCGGCCCGCTCGTCATCGGGCGGAGCGTGTTCCGGGTGGAGGACGGAGGCGAGGAGGGGGCGGCCACGCCGCCCCCCTCGATCCGGTCCCGCTTGCGTGCGGCCGTCTGCCGCCGCCCGACCGATCGCCGTCGCCGCATTCCCGTCGACGACTCCAAGGCGCTGTACAGCCCGGCGGAGGGGCTCGGGCACCTCGAGCGGGCCGTGCTCGCGTTCGCTCACCTCGCGGGGGTGGACCCGACCACCGCGGACGAGCTGCTCGACGCGATCGCCCTCGACGAGGGCAGCCGAACGCCGCCGGAGCTGTGGTACGCCGCGGAGCACGGGGAGCCGGCACTTCCCGTCGCGGCGGACCCGTCCCTCACGTCGATCGCCCGGGGACAGCTCGGGCGAGCGGCCGTCGCCAACGGCGTCGCGCTCTCGGAGCTCTCGGCCGCGGTGCTGTTCGAGGACCGCTTCAACCGCGTGGTGCGGCAGACACGGTCCAAGGCCCGTTGTCTCTGGGACTTCGTCGCGAGACACCTCTGGGAGATCTGGCAGGCCCACGGCGACTGCTCGCCGTGGGTCGTGGTGGACCGTCAGGGCGGGCGGAAGGTCTATCACGAGCTTCTGGAGCTGTGTTTCGAGGGCCGTGACGTCCGTCTCCTCGACGAGTCAGCCGACGTCAGCCGCTATCGCATCGAGGACGGCCGGCGGCAGATGACCGTCAGCTTCGAGGCCGACAGCGAGAGCCGCCACGTGCCTACCGCGGTCGCGAGCATGACCGCCAAGTATCTGCGGGAGCTTCTCATGCAGCGGCTGAATCGCTTCTTCCGAGCGGAACGGCCCGCCCTCCGGCCGACCGCGGGCTACGCGGCGGACGGCAAGCGCTTCCTCCGCGAGGTTACACCGGTGCTTGAGCGGCTCGGGCTCCCGCGGACGCGGCTCGAGCGAATTCGGTAGTTGCTGAGGGGGAGCGGCTTTCGTAGCGTATGCTCGCTATGGAGGCTCCCTTGTCGGGCTGTTCTCGACACCCCGACTCCGGATCCGGGCGAGCCCGTCTGGGCGCGGCGTCGGTGCTCGCCGCGACACTGGGAGTGCTTCTTCTGGCGGCCGTCCTGCGTCCGGATGCCGAGGGCGTGGGCACGCATCGACAGCTCGGGCTGCCGGGGTGCGGGCTCTACAGCCGGAGCGGGATTCCGTGCCCGACGTGCGGCATGACGACCGCGTTCGCGCACGCAGCGAACGGAGATCTCCACCGTGCCGCGGCCGTCCAGCCCGCCGGCGCGATCCTGGCCGTGGCCACGGCGATGGCCGCCGTGGCGGCCGCGTGGGTGCTGGTCCGCGGGGTCGTGCCGCCGCTCCGTGTCGGAGCGGCGACGAAGCGTCGCCTGGTCGTCCTCGCTGTTGCTGTACTGATCGCGGCCTGGAGCTACAAGCTGAGGGTCACCCTGCATTGAAGCCGCCGCGCCGAGGGGACTGCTTATGAAACCATCGCACGCATGGCCGCTCGCCGCCGCGGCACTCCTCGTCGCCGGAAGCGGCTGCGAGGCCGTCTCCTGGGTGGCCCAGGGCGCGGTGGGCTCCGAGCCCCCGCCCATCAAGGTGCCCGCGGAGTACGACGGCCTAAAGGACCAGCGCGTGGCCGTCCTCGTCGACATGGGGCTGGCGACCCGTTACCAGCATCCCATGGCCCAGCTCGAGTGCTGTGAGGCGATCAGCCAGCGCCTCGCCGCGAAAGTGCCCGACGCCAAGGTGGTCGACGCCCGCCAGGTGGTGGAGTTTCAACGCCGCAATATCTACTGGAGCAGCGTGCCGAACGCGAAGCTCGCGAACCGCCTCGGCGTCACTCGGCTGGTCATGGTGGACGTCATGGAGTACCGCCTGCACGAGCCGGGCAATCGGTATCTGTGGCAAGGCCGCATCTCCGCCCGCGTCGGTGTGGTGGAGGCGGACGGGCCCAGGCCCAACGCGTTCGCCTACGAGACGACGGTTCGGGCCCAATACCCGCCTGAGGAGCCGAAGCCGCTGGTCCGCACCGACGTCCAGTCCATCCGGATGGGGACCCTCAAGCTCCTCGCCCGGTCCGTCGTGGGCAAGTTTCACGAGCACGAGGAGGCGCGGACGGAATGAGACCCTGGCTCCCCCTCTTCCTGGCGCCGTTGACCGTCGCGGCCGTCGGCTGTAAGCCGATCGCCTACGTCTTCCAACCGTTCGCGCCGAAGTCGGAGGCGCCCGCCCACAAGCTGCAGGACGTGCCCACCGTCGTCTTCGTCGACGACCCTCAGGCCCGGCTGCCTTCCGAGCGAACCCGCGAGCGGCTCGCCAAGCGGATCACGGTGCGTCTCCGGAAGAAGGAGGTGGTGGAGACGCTCGTTCCCCCGCGACGCGTGGCGCGAAAGCGGGCGAGCCACGAGGACTTCTCGGAATGGTCGATCGACCGGGTCGGCGAGGCCGTCGCCGCCGAGCAAGTGATCTACGTCTTCGTGGGTCGCTTCGAGCCGGTCGGGCGGGATCGCATGTACCGCCCGACCTCGACGCTGCGTGTAAAAGTGGTCGACACGTCCCGCGGCGAGCGGCGGTTTCCGGAGCAGGAGGCGGGCCGTTCCGTCACGACGGAGCTGTTCTACCAGGAACGGGAGGAAGGAACCGGCGCCGGCCGGCTGCGGATCTCGCGTAAGCTCGCGAGGCGGGCGGCACGCGACGTGGCCCGGCTGTTTTACCGACACGAGCCGCCCAAGCCGACCGTGCCCGAGTGAGCGGATCGCTCCCGGCCGGCCCGCCACCCGACACCGATTTCCTGGCCCGATGCGAATTCTTCATCTGATCGTGGCGAGCGCCGCCGGCCCGGCGGGCTGGATGCGTTACGGCGGCGAGTGGAGCGCCCGTCCGCCGAGCCTTGCGTTGCTCGCGGACCTCCAGCGGACGCTTCCCGAGGCCGCGGGACGGGTTTGCGTGGTCGGCCCCGCTTCAACCGTCGACAACGCACACGCCGCGGGAATTCCCTCGATCGACCCGGTGACCGCTCCTTTCGACCGGCCTCTGCTCGCCGAGTGGGCCCTTTCCCGCTACATCCGGCGCAACGGCCCGTTCGACATCGTTCACGCGTGGTCGCTCGAAGCGTTGCTCCTCGCGGGGGCGTTGGTGCTCCCGTGCAGGCTCGCGACCGTGCCGGTGCCGCCGGGACGTCAGCAGGCCTCCCGCGGCGTGGGAGGCCTACTGACGCAAGAGACGGCAGGCCTCCTCCCCATCAGCCGGTCGGTCGCCGCGGCGCTCGCCGCGGTGGGGCTCGGCGACTGTCCCACGTACATCGTCGGGCCGTCGGCCGCCGCCGACCGGCTCGGCCCCGCGGACCGGCAGCGACAGCGGCGCGCCTGGGGCATCTCGGACGAGTCCACCTGTGTCGTGGCCGTCCCCGCGGATCCGCCTGAGGGCGCCGACGCCCTCCGAGCGCTTTGGTACGCGGGCCTCGCGAGCGAGACGGGCCGCCCGCTCCGGCTGCTCCTGCCGCCGAATGCCCGCGGGCTGTCGCGGGTCCGACGGGTGATCGAGACGCTCGGCGGCCACACCGGGACGATCGTGGACCCCGCCGCCGCTCGGCCGTGGGAGGTCCTCGGCGCCTGCGACATCGCGCTGGCCAGCGAGGAGGCG
>CAZQQP010000062.1:0-18985 GCA_964595475.1 uncultured Planctomycetaceae bacterium
ATCGTGGTGTTTTCCTTATCCACCGTGATCTTCTTCGACCGCCCGAGCTGCTCGAGCTCGAGCTTCTCCATGTCGACGCCGAGCTCCTCCATCAGGGCCTGGCCGCCGGTCAGCGTGGCGATGTCCTGGAGCATGGCCTTCCGCCGATCGCCGAAGCCCGGCGCCTTCACGGCGCACGCCCGGAGGACGCCCCGCATGCGGTTGACCACGAGCGTCGCGAGCGCCTCGCCCTCGACGTCCTCGGCGATGACCAACAGCGCCTTCCCGCTCTCGGCCACCTTCCCGAGGATCGGGATGAGGTCCTTGGCGTTGGAGAGCTTCTTCTCGTGGATGAGGATGTAGGCATCCTCGAGCTCCGCCGTCATGTTGCTGCTGTTGGTGACGAAGTGCGGGGAGAGATACCCCTTGTCGAACTGCATCCCCTCCACCAGGTCGACGTTGGTCTCGAGGCTCCGGCCCTCCTCGACCGTGATCACCCCGTCCTTGCCGACCTTGTCCATGGCCTCGGCGATGATGTTGCCGACCGTCTCGTCGTTGTTGGCGGAGACCGTCCCCACCTGGGAGATCTCCTTGGAGCTCTCCACCTTCCTCGACATCTTCTTGAGCTCATCGACGACGGCCGACACCGCCTTCTCGATCCCCCGCCTCACGTCGTTCGCGTTGGCGCCCGCCGTGATGTTCTTCAGGCCCTCGTCGAAGATGGACTCCGCGTAGACCGTGGCGGTGGAGGTTCCGTCACCCGCCATGTCGGAGGTCTTGGAGGCGACCTCCTTCCCGAGCTGCGTCCCCATGTTCTCGTAGGACTCCTCGAGCTCGATCTCCTTCGCCACCGTCACGCCGTCTTTGGTCACGGTGGGCGAGCCGAAGGACTTCTCGAGGACCACCACGCGGCCGGACGGACCCAGCGTCACCTTCACCGCGTGAGCCAGCTTCCGAACCCCGCGCCGCAGCGCGTCCCTCGCTTCAGTGTCGAAGGCGATCTGTTTTGCTGCCATATCGATGCTCTCCTGCCAAGAGGTTCTCTCGTGTCCCCCTCACCGTCGAACCGCGAGACCCGCGCTAGTCCAGGATCGCGAGGATGTCGTCGCTGGAGACGATGACGTACTCCTCGCCGTCCACCGTCACGTCCGTGCCACCCCATTCGCTGAGAAGCACGGTTTGTCCCTTCTGCACTTCCGGAGCGTACCGCTCCCCGGTTTTCTCGTTGCGGGCCCCCTCGCCCACCTCGATCACATTGGCCTTCTGCGGCTTCTCCTGCGCCGTGTCCGGCAGGTAGATCCCGCTCTGGGTCTGCTTCTCTGCTTCCATCCGCTGCACGAGCACCCGATCACCCATGGGATTGACTTTCATGGTCACACTCCTTCATCCGATGCGGCTCGATTCCCCATCGACGTCAAAGGCCTATCCGTTCGCCTTCCCCCGATCTCCCGAGCTCGTCCAGGGCCACCGCCCTCCGTAGTAGCGCTCCACCAGGCGCTGGAGCGTCTGGAGCAGGAGCTCGAACTCGACCGGCTCGTCGAGCACGCTGAACACCTCGAGCTTCAGCGCTTCCGTCAGCAGCCGGTTGTCCTCCGGCTCGAACGCCCGGCCGCGGATCAAGAGCGTGGGCGGGCACGGGTCGAGCCGTTGAATCACCCGGACCAACTTCAGCCCCCCGCTTCCTCGCCGGGGCGCCCGAGCCGGGCGACCGCCGCCCGTCCCACCCATGTCGCCGGGCAACGCGAGGTCGATGACCGCCACGTGCACCGGCTCCATACGGACGAGGGCCAGGGCGTGGTCTACCGTCCGGGCTCGGATGGCTCGCACGCCCTGGGGCTCCAACAGCCGAGGCAGCTTCTCCGCCCATTGCCCCCCCGCGTCGGTCAGGAGCACCTGCAGCCGCGCCGGCGGCGGGTCCTGCGTATGGCGCATGGGCGACCTCCGTTGCGAAACGGGCTCCGGCAAACGCGATGCCTTCGAGGCCGAGGCGGCTCGGCCAGCCGGCAATCCGATAAGTCGTATCATATTCCGATCTTGGAAAGGGGGCGGGCGACACGCCACGGCCGGCTCCTGCCACGGCCGCCGGCCGCGCTCCGTCCGCTTGCCAAGCTGGCAGCCACGGTGGGGCCCGCGAGCGGTTCGCGGCGGGACGAGGCGATCGGGCGGCCGTGCAGGATGCGGCGGCGGCTTTGTGCTGCGGTCGGGTGGGCCTATCGTCCGAGCTCGACTCCCATGACGAGACGGTGCCGCGACGGCCGCGAGCGCTCGGCCGATGACGCGGCCCCGCGCAGGACCCGCGGAAGCACGATCGACCTTTTGTATGAGGCAGCGGGATGAGCCACGGGCCAGAGCCCAACGCGTTCGGATCGCGGCAGACACTGCGAACGGCGACCGGGGACAAGACCTACTACGCGCTGCCTCGCCTTTCCGAGGCGGGCGTCGGGCAGGTGGAGCGTCTGCCGCGGTCCATCCGCGTTCTCCTGGAGGCTGCCCTTCGCCAGGTCGACGGCTTTCTCGTGACCGAGGACGCCGTCCGCCGCCTCGCCAACTGGGACCCCGCGGCCGGGCAGGGGGAGATCCCGTACATGCCGGGCCGGGTCATCCTCCAGGACTTCACGGGCGTGCCCGCGGTGGTCGACCTCGCCGCTCTCCGGTCGGCGGCCCACCGCTTCGGCACGGATCCGCAGAAGATCAACCCGCAGGTTCCCTGCGACCTCGTCATCGACCACTCGGTCCAGGTGGACGCCTTCGGCAGCGGTCGGGCGCTTCGGCTCAACAGCCAGCGCGAGTTCGAGCGGAACAAGGAGCGGTACGCGTTTCTGAAGTGGGGTCAGCAGGCGTTCGACAACTTCACGGTGGTCCCGCCGGCCACCGGCATCGTCCACCAGGTGAACCTCGAGTATTTGGCGAAGGGGGTCTGGGAGAAGGACGGGGTGCTCTACCCGGACTCGCTGGTGGGGACGGACTCCCACACGACGATGATCAACGGCCTCGGCGTGCTCGGCTGGGGCGTGGGCGGCATCGAGGCGGAGGCCGTGATGCTCGGCCAGCCCATCTACATGCGGACGCCCGAGGTGGTCGGCTTCAAGATCACCGGCACGCTCAGCGAGGCGTGCACCGCGACGGACTTGGTTCTCACCGTCACCCAGATGCTCCGCGAGCACGGCGTGGTCGGGAAATTTGTGGAGTTCTACGGCCCCGGTCTCGCCGAGATGCCCGTGGCGAACCGCGCCACCATCGCCAACATGGCCCCGGAGTACGGGGCGACGGTGGGCTTTTTCCCCGTCGACGAGCAGACGCTGCGCTATCTTCGGCTCACCGGTCGAGACGAGGCGCTGATCGAGACCGTGGAGGCCTATTGCAAGGCCCAGGGCCTCTGGCGGGACGACAGCGCGCCGATCGAGTACAGCGAGCAGCTCGAGCTGGACCTCTCCGACGTCGAGCCGTCGCTCGCCGGCCCGAAACGACCGCAGGATCGGGTCTCGTTGGGAGCGATGGCCGAGCAGTGGCAGCAGGACCTCGTGGACACCTTCGGCAAAGACGGGGGCGGCGAGAGCTCCAGCGGTGGGTCCTGGGAGAATGAGGGCGGCCGCATGCAGCCGGCGACCGCGGTGGCCGAGGCGGATCCGGGCACGGAGGGGGTAGAAGTGTTCGCGGAGGGTCAGCGGTTCCACATCGGCCACGGCTCCGTCGTCATCGCCGCGATCACCTCGTGCACCAATACCTCCAATCCGGAGGTGATGGTAGCCGCCGGGCTCCTCGCCCGGAACGCCGCCGCCCGCGGGCTGAGCAGCCGGCCGTGGGTCAAGACCTCGCTGGCGCCCGGGTCGAAGGTGGTGACGGAGTATCTGAGGAAGGCGGACTTGCTCGACGACCTTGAGGCACTCGGCTTCCACCTGGTCGGATACGGCTGCACCACCTGCATCGGGAACTCCGGCCCACTTCCCGAGCCCGTCAGCGAGGCCATCCGCAACCACGACCTGGTCACCGCGTCGGTGCTCTCGGGCAACCGTAACTTCGAGGGGCGTGTCCACCCGGAGGTCCGGGCGAACTATCTCGCCAGCCCGCCCCTCGTCGTCGCTTACGCGGTCGCGGGTTCCGTCGAGAAGGATCTGCTCAACGAGCCGCTCGGCACGGACCGCGACGGGCGAGAGGTATACCTCCGCGACATCTGGCCCTCGCCCGTGGAGATCCAGCGCACCATCGACCGGTGCGTCAGCCGCGACCAGTTCATCGAGCAGTACGCCAACGTCTACGAGGGCTCGGAGGAGTGGAACCAGATCGAGACCACCGGCGGCGCTCTCTACGAGTGGGACCCGGACAACACCTACGTCCAGGAGCCGCCGTTCTTCAAGACGATGGAGCGGGAGGTTCCGTCGATTCGCCCGATCCGCGGAGCACGCTGTCTCGTCAAGGTGGGCGACTCCGTGACCACGGACCACATCTCGCCCGCGGGGGCCATCGGCAAGGAATCGCCCGCCGGCCAGTACCTGATGACCAAGGGCGTGCAGCCGAAGGACTTCAACAGCTACGGCTCGCGCCGGGGCAACCACGAGGTGATGATCCGCGGCACCTTCCTCAAGCCGGGCGGCGGGGAAGTAACGTCCATCTACGACGCCGCGATGCACTACCAGGAGAACGGCGTGCCGCTGGTCGTGCTCGCGGGCGAGGACTACGGCATGGGCAGCTCGCGAGACTGGGCGGCCAAGGGCACGTATCTCCTCGGCGTCCGGGCCGTCCTCGCGACGTCCTTCGAGCGGATCCATCGGTCCAACCTCGTGGGCATGGGGGTGTTGCCGCTTCAGTTCGAGAAGGGCCAGGACGCCGACACGCTGGGGCTGACGGGCCGGGAGACGTTCGACATCGAGGTGCCGGAGGACCTCTCTCCGGGGCAGGCGCTGACGGTCGTGGCGCGTGATGAGAACGGCGCCGAGCGGTCGTTTACCGCTTACGCCCGCGTCGACACGCCGGTGGACGTGGACTACTACCGTCACGGCGGCATCCTCCACCGGGTCCTCCGCCGGCTCGTGAACGGCAGCTAACGCCGCTCCACCGCCCGGTCTTGTATCATGGGCGTCGGAGGGTCGGGCGACCCTCCCGCCGACGCCGGGCGAGAACCAGGGGTGTCTTCTTCGCCGGGCTTGACCCATGTCCATCGAATGGCAACCGCTCGAGCAGGCGGCGGAGACGCTGGGCTTCCCCGTGGAGACGTTGCGTGCTTGGGTGGAGCGGGGAGACGCGCCCTCCCGCTTCCAGAACGGCCGGCACGAGGTGCTGATCGAGTATCCGGAGGAAGAGGAGGAGACGGAGGAGGGAGGGAGCTCGAGCCACGGCGGGGAAGATGCCTCGCCTCACGTCCACACCGCCGAGCCGATCGATGCCGACGCTCCCTCCCAGCCGGAGCGTGCCGCCCGGCGCGAGCTGCAGCTCGCCGGCGGGATGGTCAGCGCCTGGCAACGCCTCGCGGAGACGCACGAGCGGGAGCTCAAGCGGGCCCGCCGGCTGAACCTCGTCGCCTGGTCGTGTGTCGCCATCCTGGTCGTCGTCGCGGGCCTCGGAAGCTGGTGGCTGGCGATGGAAAGCGCGGAAGCGGAGCGGGCGGAGCGGCTGGGGAGCCGGCTGGACAGCGTCCGCGATCGCTTAGAGAAGACGGAGGCGACTCTTCGCGAGAAACAAGCCACGGTCGCCGAGATCGAGAGCGATCTCGCCCGACAGCGAAAGGAGGCCGCCACCGCGTCCGACCGCGCCGAGTCGCTTCGGAGCCGGGTCGAGAGACTCAACAAGAAGCTGGAAGACCTCCGAAGCGACCTCGCTCGCGCCAAAGCGGACGCCGCGGCGAAGGCGGCCCGGCTAAAGCGGCTCGAGAAGAAGGAGACGGTCGCGGCGGAGCTTGCGAAGGAAGCGATCCAGAGCCTGAAGCAGCAGATCGCCGACGGCAGCGTCCGGATCGACGCCCTTGAGAAGCGGCTGTCGGCGACGCGACAGGAGCTCAAGTCCATGGTGGAGGATGCGAAGGAGGACGGGGGCGACGGAAAGACAACGAGCGGCGGAGACGAGAAGAAGACGGGCAAGAGCGGGAAGACGGCGAGCAAGAGTCACCCCGACGGGAAAGACAAGAAGCCGGCGTCGGATGAGAACAAAGACGGCGGCGACGGTGGAAACGACCAAGGCGAGAAGGGCACGTCCGAGGCCTCGCAGGGCGAGAGCGAGTCCGGGTCCAAGACGAAAGACAAGAAAAGCTCGAAGGCCGAAGAACAAGACGGGTCGGCGGACAATTCGTCTTGACAGGACGTGCGTCCGACGTATTCTGAGCAATCGGAGTCCGGGCCAGGGAGAGGCCATGCCACTCGTCCTGATTTCACTTCTGTCGGCCGAGGGGAGAGCTTCTTTCACGTGCCGGCCGATCCAAGCGGTCGGAGGAAGCACCCCGTCTCACCCGGTGGCCCACTCATCCGTTCATTCGGACGACCCTCGTTCGCCCGCCGAGGCGGTGTCGGGCCGCGGCGGGCGCTCGACCGACCGGGCGGGAATCTGAGCGCATTTCTCAAGGAGGACACCATGGCAGGGACGCAAACGAAGTATGTCGACGGGTGCAAGGCGTTGCGGACGCTGGCGCTTCTCGTCGGGGCGCTCTGGTTCGTCGGTGTGGACACGACGAAAGCGGAAGAGGACGGTCGGGTCACCCCGGCCACCGACGCCGTGACGAAGCCCGTTTCGACCGCCGCGGCCCGAGCCGACGCGTCCGAGACGCCGACGGAGGCGAGCCCGTGTCCGTACGGCGGCAGCTTCGGCGACCCATCGCGGTTCGAAAAGCAGCGGCAATCGGCGGTGGTCATCGACGGGTCCGCGTCCGTCGCCGACGCCTTGGAGCGGAAGTCGGCCGGCAGGCGTCGGACGGCGAGCCGACGAGACGAGGCCGACGCATTGGCGGCTGACGACGACGGCCGTTCAGCGGTAGACCTCACGGACGGTGAGCCCTCATCGGTGGCCCGCGGTGGGCCGTCCCGTCCGCCCGCGGGAGCCTTTCCGCCTTTGCCCGATGCCCTCGGCAGACCGGCCCCGATCGCGGGCCCTCTTCCGTCGGCGAGTGGGCGGGCCCTCGCCAGTGGAAGTGCCGCGACGAGCGACGTGGACAGGCGGCCGGCGGTCGAAGAGAAGCTCGCGGACCTGATCCGGCCCCTTCCCGAGGGCGAGCAACGACGGATCGTGGCCCACGTGAAGACGCTGGTCGAGATGCCGAAAGCGCAACGCAGCTCGACCCTTCGAAGGATCCGGAAGGCCACTTCCCCGGCCGAGCACGACGAAGCGGAGGACACCGCGCACGGTCCGGCCGCGAGGGAGGACAACCCGCCCGACACGGCCGAGACCGCCGCTGCAGCGTCGTCCGACGAGGCCACGGGCGTCCCGGCACGACCGTCCGCCGCCGCAGCTCCGGCACGATCGGGGCCGGCGAGCGCGGGGAGAGTTCTGTCTCCGCGGGCGGGGGCGGCGGCCTCGCAGGACCTCGGGAAAGTTCTGAAAGCGGGATCGCCCGCCCTCGCTGAGAGGACCGTGGCCGTCGCGCCGCCCGCCGAGACGTTGGTGGACGCCCCTGTGAGGCGCATAGAGGCCCCCAACCCGACACCGGCGGCGAGGACGGACACGGACGGGACGACGGAGCACACGAGCGAGCGACGGACACGGATCGTCCCGGCGGGACTCGATGGCGTTCGCTTCCGCCCGACGACGGACCCGTGGCGGCGTTTGGACCGGACAAGGCGGGGGCCGACACGCGACGCCGCATCCGTGGGCGGTAGGGGGGCGGTTCGTTCGCGAAGCGACGACGGAGAGTAGCCGAACGTCAGCGGGATCGTTCTCGAAAAGCCCCTCCGACGGGAGGGGCTTTTCTCATGGTCGCCGACCGACCGGGCGGGTGCGTCACCTCCGAAAGGCGCCGACCGTCGCACTCCGGGGCCCCTTCCTGACCGACATCGGCGCGGCGGTTAACCTGACGGCATGTCCATGCGAACGTATGCCATCGTGGGAATGGGCGCGGTGGGCGGCTTCTACGGCGGCCGTCTTCGCCGGGCCGGCCACGACGTCCATTTCCTCGTCCGCCGCGACGCGGAGTCCATTCGACGACACGGTTTGTCGGTCGAGTCCAAGGACGGCGGTTTCCACATCCATCCGGTGAGTGTCTGGGACGATCCGAACCGGCTGCCGGCGTGCGACGTGGTCGTCGTCGCCCTGAAGGCCATCCACAACCACCTCTTGCCGACCCTCCTCCCGCCGCTGCTCAAGGAGGACACGACGGTCCTGACCCTCCAGAACGGCCTCGGTATCGAGCCGCAGGTGGCGGCGACGGCCGGATCCTCTCCCGTCCTCGGCGGCCTCTGCTTCCTCTGCTCACACAAGCTCGGACGGGGCCACGTCCGGCACATGGACTACGGCAACGTCACCGTCGGCGAGCACACGGCGGACGGCCGTCCCGCGGGTCTGACGGAGCGTGTCCGGGCCGTCGGGTCGGACCTCGAGAGAGCCGGCCTTCCCGTGACCCTGGCGGAGGACCTGGCCACGGCCCGGTGGACCAAGCTCCTGTGGAACGTGCCGTTCAACGGCCTCTCTGTGGTCCTCGACGCGCTGACCGACCGCCTCATTGGCGATCCGCACACGCGTGCCCTCGTCGAGACGCTCATGCACGAGCTGGTCGGCGCCGCCCACGCCAACGAACGGCCGGTCGATCGGGGGGCGGTCGAGGAGATGATCCAGCGTACTGAGAGGATGACGCCGTACCGGACGAGCATGAAGCTCGACGCGGACCAGGCGAGGCCGATGGAAGTGGAGCCGATCTTCGGCGAGCCGCTTCGCGCGGCGGATCACCAGGAACATCCCGTACCCGCCCTCCGCGCGCTGTATCAGCAGTTGAAGTTCCTCGATCGGTGGAATCGGAGCGACGCGGTAGACCAGGAGACACCCACCGGCTCCGAGACCCGGTGAAAGACGCCTCAGCCGGTTTGGGCCGCCTCCGTCTTAAGCAGGCGGGCCGCGGGTGCGGAGAGGGCGGCCGTCGCGAGGATGGCGAGGACGAGGGCGGCGAAAGCGGGGCCGCCGATCAACCCGGCACGTTGCACGAGGTAAGCGAAGGCGAGCGGAAGCGTCGCGCCGGAGATCCATCGAAGCCCGGCGTCGACGGCTTGCGTGTTCTCGGTCGCGACGCCGAGGCGGAGTCCGGCCACGGCGCCGAGGAGCTTCCCGTGGGTGCAGACGAGGAAGATCACGACCGCGAGGAGCCAGTCGAAGGCCTGAAGAAGATCCACCCGTGTGCCGACGATTGCGAACAGCAGCGGCGCGGCCAGCCACGTTGCCACTTGGCGGATGCCCTCCCGCAGCGCCTCGGGCGCGTGGCGGGACGCGCCGACCGCCCGCCCTATCACAAGCGTGCCGAGAAGAGGGCCGGCGACGGGGTCTCCGATCGCGAGGCACGCCCCGTAGGCGAGGGCGAGCCAACCGAGGCCGACCGACGCGATCCACACCGCCGTCCGATCCGCGGTCGCCTGTGGGGTCCACCGGTCGAGCAGGCGGTCGACAGTCGGGCGAACGACGAAGAGGCCACCACCGACGAGCCCGACCGCGGCCGCCACGGGGCGGATCCACCCGGCTAGGCTCGGCAGCGACGGGTCCGTCTCCCGCTCGGCACCCGTCGTCGCGACGACCACTGCCGTGGCTGTGATCGCGACGCTGATATTGACGGTCGCCACCCGGCCGAGCGCCTCCCGGGGCGTATCGCGGTCCGAGTGCCTTCTCCACGTCTCGCACTCGCCGCTCGCTGCAATTCCGGTGCCGACGCTCACGGCGAAAGCCCAGTACGTCGCGTCGAGGGCGGTCCAGTCGATCCACCCGGATTGAAATAACGCCCACGAGGCCACCGCGGCGAGCGCCACCGGGACGAGCAGCGTCAGCATACCGGCGAGCACGTGGCCACCCCTCTCGTTCCGACGGGCGTCGGCGCCGGGCGGCCCGACCGCGGCGCCGAGGAGGACGAGGGCGAGCGTGGGTCCCGCGAGGAAGCCGAAAACAACACCGTGTCTTCGTTCGGCCTCGCGAAACCTCGCCCGCCGTCGCCGGGCGGTCTCCGCGTCGAAGTGCTCCACCCGCACCTCGCTGACGTCGGTCTCTTCCAACCGTTGTCGGGCGTCCCCTCGGTCGGCGTCGAAGGCGTTGGCCCAATGAAGAAGGCGAGGACCGCCGGTGGACAGTGCGCGATACGCCTCCGGTGCCAGACGGCCGGCGACGGTGGGGCCGAGGAGGAGACCCAGGAGCACACCCCCGACAGCGGCCGGCAGGCGAGCCCACCTCGCGAGCGCCGCACCGAGGAGGCCGGTGGCCAGGAGGACAGCCGATTGGAAGAGGTATGTCTCAAGGGCCCAGTCGAGCGCCATGAGCTACGGTAGGGCGCGTCGTCCGGGTGGAGACCAGCGGACATCGATGAAGGAGCCGGCGGCGGACACTCTGGCGAACCGGCGCGGCCTCGGGTACCATCGGCTTTTCACCCGCTGAGCCGACCCATTCGACATGCCCCGATTGCTCCTCGGTTTAACTCTTCCTCTGCTTCTGGCGGCCCACGGCTGCGGCCCTCTGGAAATGCCGGATCTGCCGGATCCGGTCGAAGCGCCTCAGGTGCGGGTCGACGGGGTGGAGCTCGTGGAGAAGACCAAAGAAGGCGCTCGCTTCCGTATTCACCTCCGAATGTCCAACCCGAACGACGTGCAGCTCCCCCTGCGCCTGGCCACCTACCAACTGAACGTGGGTGCTTCTTCCTACGCCGGCGATACGCGGCCCAACGTCACGCTGCCCGGCACGGAGCACGCCCGGAGTATTACCTTCTCCCTGCCCGCCGCGATCGGCGCAGCCTCGGTCTCGCCCGGCACGCCGTGGCGGGCGACCGGGCGTGTCCGGTACGAGCCGCCGGGGAAGCTCCGTCAGATGTTCACGGACATCGGCATCCCGCTGCCGGAAGTGGCGTTCTCGGGCCGCGGCCGGCTCGCCCCGTCGCCCAACGTGTCGACGGATGAGGAGCAGGGGCAGTAGCACGGAGGAGTTGCTTCGGATCCGGGCGTTTCCCTTCACGACGGCATCCGCATGTCTTGATGGCCGCGACCGAGCGCCGAGTCCGAGTCGTCTGCTTCGACCTCGGCGGTGTGCTGCTCCGCCTGGTCCACGGCTGGTCCGAGGCGTGTGCCCGGGCCGGGGTGCGAGCGGCCGGCGCTGTGGACGGCTTTCATCCGCTCCACCGGCGGTTCGAGCGGGGCGACCTCTCGGAAGAGGCCTTCGTTTCCGCCGTGGCCGCTCGCGGCGGATACGAGCCCGACGCCATCCGGGCGATCGTCGATGCCTGGCTAATCGACTTGTATCCGGGAGTCTCCGCTCTCCTCGACCGCATCCGCGTCGCGGGCCTGACGACGGCGTGTCTGACTAACACGAACGCCCGACACTGGCGTATGCTCGCCGACCCGTGGGGGCGATTCGGCGCGCTGGCAAAGCTGGACCATCGCTTCGCGAGCCACCTCCTCGCCGCCCGGAAGCCCGACCCCGCGGTGCACCGATGCGTGGAGGGCCGACTCGGCGCCGCCCCCGAGGAGATTCTCTTCCTCGACGACCGGCCGGAGAACGTCGAAGGGGCCCGCGTCTGCGGCTGGCGGGCGGAGCGGGTGGACACACCCCGCGAGATCACGGACCAAGTGGTGGGTCAGCTCCGCCGACATCGGGCGTGGTGAGGAGGCGGAAAAGAATAAGTTGAGCCTATACGGCAAACCAAGGAGGTTCATCCCTCCACCTTGGGGCGGCGCCGCCAGGTGGTCCCCTCCCGGGTACTCCGGACCTCGATGCCCGCCTCGCGCAGCTCGTCCCGGATCGCGTCGGAGGTGGCGTAGTCCTTGGCCGCCCGGGCCGCGTCGATCCGACGCACCTTCTCTTCGACCTCCGCGTCGGAGAGCTCCGCCGTTTCCTCCTCGGAAACCCCCTCCGTCGTGAGGTCCTTCACGGACGGACCCCCCTCGACGATGCCGAGCACTTGGTCCATCCGTCGAAGCGCTCGGACGTCCTCGGCCGTGGGCTCGGGCGTGGCGCTGATCCATTTGAACAGCGCCCCGATGGCCCCGGACACGTTCATGTCGTCCGCGAGAGCGACCGCGAAGTCCCGCTCCACGGGTGTGTCGCCGAGCATGGAGGACTCCGGCCGTGCGTCGGGGTGGGCGGCCGCGAACTGCCGGAGCCGCTCGATCGCCTTGTCGGCGTCGACGAGGCCCTTCCTCGTGAAGTTGGCGTTCTGTCGGTAGTGGGCGCGAAGCAGCTCGTAGCGGAGCACCGCCGGATCCACCCCCTGGCGGAGAAGCTCCCGCACCGTGTAGAAGTTCCCCCGGCTCTTCGCCATCTTCTCCCCCTCGGCGAGGAGGAAGCGCGTGTGGAGCCAGTAGTTGGCGAGCGGCTTCCCGGTCGCCCCCGTCGCCTGCGCGATCTCGCACTCGTGGTGCGGGAAGATGTTGTCCTCGCCGCCCGTATGAATGTCCAGCGTCTCCACCCCCATCGTGGATAGCGCCATGGTCGAGCACTCGATGTGCCAGCCGGGGTAGCCCGTCCCCCACGGGCTCGGCCACTTCATCAGATGCTTGGGATCGGCCTTCCACAGCAGAAAGTCCGCGGGGTGTCGCTTGCCCGCCTGTTCCGCGTCGGAGACCCGTCCGCCGGCGCCCGCTTGGAGGCGCTCCAGCGTGTTGCCGCTGAGCCGTCCGTAGTCCGGAAAGGAGCGCACGTCGTAGTAGACGGCCCCCTCGGTCGTCACGTAGGCGTGGCCCTGCTCGAGCAGCCGTTGCGTGGCCTGCATCATGGGCCCGATGTACTGCGTGGCCCGCGGCATGTGGGACGAGCCCTCCTCCGCGACCTTCAGCCGCAGCAGCCTCGCGTCCTCGAGGAAGACCTGGGTATAGAAGTCGGCCACCTGGAAGGGATCGTCCGGGTCCTCGACAGAGGGCTTCCCCTGCTTCTTGGCCTCCTTGAGCCGCTCCGCCGCCACCTCCATCTTGTCCCGGCCCCCGCCGTCGGCGAGCTCGTCCTCCGTCATGTGGCCCACGTCCGTGATGTTCATCACGTGCTCGACCCGGTAGCCGATCGCCTCCAGAAACCGGCGCACCAGGTCGCCGAAGAGGAAGGCCCGGAAGTTTCCGATGTGGGCGAAGTCGTAGACGGTGGGTCCGCACGTGTACATGCGGACGGTGCCGGTCTCGATGGGCGCGAAGCGCTCGACACGGTGGCTCAGGGTGTTGTAAAGGTCGACCTCCATAGACGCCGATTCTAAGCGGCCCTCTCGCGGCGAGCGACGGGCGTGGGGCGAGGCTCAGGCGCTTTGCATCGGGGGCTCGTTCGGCGGCTGGGTCGCTTCCGCCTCCTGATCGAGCAGCTCGATCCGGACCCTCGCCACGCGTGTCTTCTCCGCCTGTGTCACCGTGATCCGCAGGTTCTCGTGGTCGAACTGCTCGCCCACCTCGGGAATGTGACCGAGCACCGCGAAGACAAAGCCGCCCACCGTGTCGTAGTCCTGGTCCTCGGGGATGGAGCTGCCGAGCTCCTCGTTGAGGTCGTCCACGTGGATGCGGCCGTCCACCTCGACCGTGCGGTCGTCCACCCGCGTCACGCTCGGCTCCTCCGCGGGCGGCTCGTACTCGTCGTGGATCTCCCCCACGATCTCCTCGAGGACGTCCTCGATGGTCACCAGCCCCGCCGTGCCGCCGTACTCGTCGAGCACCATCGCGACGTGGACGTTTTTGGCGCGGAACTCCGTCAGCAGCTCGCTGACCAGCTTCGTCTCGGGGACGAAGAGGGTGTCGCGAAGGATCCGGCGGAGATCGAAGGCCTCGGTCACCTCCTCGCCGAGGAGCCAGAGCAGATCCTTCGCGTAGAGCATGCCGACAATGTGGTCGAGGTCGCCCTCGAAGACGGGAAAGCGGGAGAAGCCCGCTTCCTTGATCTGCGCTTTCACTTCCTCCAGCCCCGCTTGGACCTCGATGCCGTTGATCTCGGTCCGCGGGGTCATGATGTGGTCCACTGTGACCTCGGAGAACTCCACCACGGACTCGATCATGTGCTTCTGGGCCGTGTCCACGCGGCCGTTCTTGGCGCCCTCGGAGACGGCGTCGAGGATCTCCTGCTCCACGGGCGAGTGCTCGCTGTCCTGTGTTGCGGGGATGCCGAGCAGGCGACGGACAAGCGGATCGATCCACTCCAGCAGCGCCAGCAACGGCCAGGCCGCTCGGCACAGCAGCCGGAGCGTGGGCACGGACCCGGCGAGCAGCGCCTCCGGCGCGTTCCGCCCCCAGCTAAACGGGATCGCGACGCCGAAGACCATGTTGATCGCGGCGGCGCTCGCGAGCACCGCAGCGATCCCCGACCAGAAGGTCGCGAGGCTGGTGATCGACTCGTGGAACACGCCGACCATGCCGCCGAGGATGAGAAGATTCGAGACCGCCCTCGCCACCGCCGTCAGGAGCGTCAGGCGTCGACGCTGGTTCTGGATGAACTCCAGCCGCTCCGCCCGCTTCTCCCGTTGAAGGCGGTCCTCCAGCTTGAGCTGGCTGTAGTGGTGCAGCGCGACGTGCAGCGCCGCGAAGAAGCAGCTTCCGAGCCCGGCGAGGGCCGCCACGGTAACCGGCGCCCAGCCAGGAACGCCGAAGCCCTCGGCAGAAGGGCCATCCGCGACAGCCAGGAACAAACCGCTTACGCCGGTGGGAATCTCACACACCTCGACCTTCTCCGTCTTTCAACCTCGGCCTCCCCGTGGGTCGGTGCCGCGGGATGGGGCGTCGGAGACGGCCGGTGGCGTCTCCGGCAGGCTTGCCGTCCCGCCGTGCACCGCCCGTCCGTAGACCGGTCCGACGCCGACCGCCTCGAGGATGGCGTCCTCCCGGGCGTGCATCCGCTGGGCGGTGCTCGCCGCGTGGTCGTCCTCCCCGACAAGGTGCAACAGCCCGTGGGTCGCGTACAAAAGAAGCTCGGCCTCCACGGAGTGGCCCCGCCGCGACGCCTGTCGGCACGCCGCGTCGAGACAGAGGTAGAGCTCGCCGTCGATCGGGCGATCCCCAACGCCCGCGACGGGTGGGGCCTCGCCGGCAGGCTCCCGGAGATCGAAGGCGAGGACATCCGTGGTCTGGGCGCTTCCGGTGAAGCGTCGATTCAGCTCCGCCATGCGGCGGTCGTCGAGGACGATGAGATCGAGGGAAAAGGGGTTGAACCCGAGGCGGGCGCATACCTCCGCGGCGCGATCGCGAACCCACGCCCACGACAATGAGGCCGTTCCGTCGTCGGCCGCGAGCGTGACGGAGGGGGGGCGTTCGCCCGAGGAGTCCGTCTGTTGGTCGGCGGGTTCGCTCGCGCTCATGGCGGCGAGTGGCTCCCTTTTACCGAATCGGATCGTAGGAAAACGCCGGCGGCGTCGGCCATGACTCATACCGCCGGCCGCCGATCCGTCCGCTCGCCCTCGGCCTCCTGCCCCGGATAGACGATCCGCCCGTGGTGGATGGCGGAGAGGCTTCGGACAATGGCGTCCTCGATCTGTTTCAGCTCACGCAGGGTCAGATCGCACTGGTCGAACTGGCCGTCCATCAGCCGCTTCGTGGCCATGCTGTGGACCAGGTGCTCGATCTTGGCGGGCGTCGGCGTGCGCATGGCGCGGGCGGCCCCCTCGACGCTGTCGCAGAGCATGAGGATGGCCGCTTCCCTCGTCTGGGGCTTCGGCCCGGGATATCGAAACTCGAACTCGGAGGGCTGGTCCCGCTGCCCGCGCTGCTCCTTGGCCGCGTGGTAGAAGTACTCCACGAGCGTGGTGCCGTGGTGGGACTCGATGAAGTGGTGGAGGATCTTGGGCAACCCGTACTCGCGGGCCATCTCCACGCCGTCCTTCACGTGGCCCACGATGATCAGCAGGCTCATCGCCGGCGAGAGCTTGCTGTGGCGGCTGGCCGAGCTCCCCTGGTTCTCCACGAAGTACTGCGGCTTGTGGGTCTTTCCGATGTCGTGGTAGTAAGCGCCCACCCGACAGAGGAGGCCGTGGGCGCCCACGGACTCCGCGGCCGACTCCGCGAGGACCGCCAACGTCAGCGAATGGTTGTACGTGCCGGGGGCCTCCTGCGCGAGCCGCCGGAGGAGGGGCTGGTTCACGTCGCACAGCTCCAACAGGCTCATCTCGGTGGTGACCTTGAAGACCCTCTCGATGAAGGGGAGCACACCGAGCACCAAGAAGCCCGCGAGCAGCCCCGTGGTCAGGGACCAGAAGCCGTACCAGCCGAGCATGGCGGGAAGCCCCTCCACACCCTGGGGCTTGTCGAGGAGGCCCGTGAGCCCCACCATCGCCGCGGCGGTGAGGCCCGCGAGAAGCCCCACACGCCCCATGGTGCTCCGGTGGCGTAGCTGACGGAGCTGGGCGACCGCCACGGCCGAGGGGGCGAAGAGGGCGAGCGTGGTCGGAAGCGAGATCTGCAGCGCGACGCCCATCAGGACGCACTGGGCCGCCGCCGCGCCGAGGGCGAAGCGCTGGTCGTACGCAATCGCCACGATCATTGCCACGAGGAGACCCGGCGCCAGCAGCGTCGCCGGGCCGAAGGTCGCCCGGAGCGTCCCGGTCGACCAAGTGAACCAGCCGATGGACACGCCCGCGAGGAACAAGCCGACCAACGCCAGCCCGCGGACCGGGTTGGTCGCCACCCTCGGCTTGTAAGCCACGACGTATGCCGCCAGCCCGAGCGCCACGAACAGAATCACCGCCACCACGCTGCCGCGATGAAGCAACAAGCGGCGGAGGGTGAGGCTGCTGAGATACTTCTCCTGCTCCCGCTTCAGCAGCGAGAACTGGTGATTCGTCAGCCGCTCGCCCGCGGCGACGATGACCTGACCGGGCTGGAAGGCTTTCCGGACGGGCTCCACCGCTTCCGCCGCCTGCCGCTTCAGCGCCTCCGTCGCCTCTTCGTCGAGTCCGTAGGGCGGCTCGCCCGCACGCATGAGATACGCCACCACCACGTCCGCCACGGGTTTCGGAAAGACGGAGGCGGCCTCCCGAACCGTGGACCGGACCTGGTCGGTCCGGGCGAAATTGATCAGCGCTTCGTCCCGGACGGATCGGTTGGCGGCGGCGAGGCGGATCGCCGGAGCGAGGTCGGTCTGCTCGATCTGGTATCGCTTCGCGGGGAGGATGGGCTCGCGGAGGAGGGCCTCCTTCCATTGGGCGACCCGCTGGGTCCACCCGTCCGTCGGGGTGCCGTTTTTCTCAAAGGCCTGAATGGCGCTCAGAACGCGATCGGACTCGATGCCGAAGCGCCGCCGGACGTCCTCGGCCACCTGGTCGACCGTCTCCGCCGTGGAGAGCGTCGCGGGAAGCGTGCGCACGTTCTCGACGCGGTTGAGGAAGGCCTCACGAAGGGCGTAGACGGCGGGAGCCTCCTTCTTCGCCCGCCGCCGCGCGGCCTCGGTCTTCTCCCGATCCACCGCGGAGAACCGAACACGGGCGACCGCCGGCTCGGTGACGAGCTCGCCGGGGCGGAACGGCGGCTGCTGTCGCGTGCGAAGCGCGATCAGGCTGGTCGCGAGGACGAAGGCCGCGAGGAGGAGACACCCATAAGTCGCCTGGCGGCGGGTCAGCCCGGCCGGGAGGGCGGCACGCCGGCGTGGGATGCTCTTTCGGACTTCCCCCCGCCGGGCCCGGGTCCGTGTGGACGGATAGGCAGACATGGGCGTCCCCGCCACGCCGCTCCTAGAAAGCCCGATTTTACCCCGCCCGCGACGGGTCGGCCCGCCCGGTCTCGCGCGTCCGATCCTCCCCCCGCCCGTACGCCTCGATGATCCGCTCGACGAGGCTGTGGCGGACGATGTCCTCGTTGCCGAGGTCCACGACCGCCGTGCCCGGCACGTTCCGCAGGCGGTGGGCGGCGTCGACGAGGCCCGACAACGCTCCCTCCTCAAGGTCCACCTGCGAGGTGTCGCCGGTCACCACCATCTTGGAGCCGTGGCCGAGCCGCGTGAGAAACATGAGCATCTGCCCCGGCGTGGTGTTCTGGGCCTCGTCGAGGATGATCACCGCGTCGTTGAGGGTCCGCCCCCGCATGAACGCGAGCGGCACGATCTCGACGAGATCGCTGTCCATGAGCCGCTGGATCTGCTCGACGGGCACCATGTCGTGGAGGGCGTCGAGAAGAGGGCGGATGTACGGGTTGACCTTCTGCTGCATGTCGCCGGGGAGGAAGCCGATCTTCTCACCGGCCTCGACCGCGGGACGCACGAGGACGAGCTTTCGGATCTCCCGCCGCTTGAGCATGGAGACCGCCGCGGCGACGGCGAGGTAGGTTTTCCCCGTTCCTGCCGGTCCGGTGCAGAAGACCAGATCCTTCTCCTGGATGGCCTTGACATAGGCTCGCTGACCCTGGGTCTGAGCCTGGATGCGCTCTCCGCGAGCGAACGCCTCGAGCTCCCCGAGGTCCGTCTCCTGCCCGTTGCCGCCGGCGCGGTCCGTATCGTCGAGCGCGGTCTCGCCACGCTTCTCGCGAATCCGCTCGACCACCTCCGTCCGGCTCATCGGCTCCCGCTTCTGGGCCGCTTGCGTCAGCTCCGCGAGGACGGCCGCCGCTTGATTGACCGCCTGTCCTTCGCCGCTCAAGCGAACCGTGTCACCCCGAGCGCTGATCGTGACGCCTAGGGCCTCCCGAAGCAGCTTGAGGTTCCGCTCCGCCGTTCCGAAGAGGGCCACCCGATCCGCCTCGGGCGGCACGTTGATGGTCAACTCCAAGGTCGCGGTCTCCGGCAAAGACCCGAAAAGGGCCCAAAAACCGCTCGGTGCGCCTCGCCCGCCGGGCGGCTTCCCCGGCACGCTTCGCGGATTATAACGACCGCGCCGGCGGTCCGCTCGACGGCCGCGGCGACGTCGGCCCGGGAGACGCTCGGCTAAGGAGGCGGAAAAGAATAAGTTGAGCCTATACGCCAAAGCGAGGAGCGG
>CAZQQP010000063.1:0-18762 GCA_964595475.1 uncultured Planctomycetaceae bacterium
GTCGGCTTCCGCCTTGGCACCGATGAGACGGCGAAGCCGATGATCGAGCAAGCGACCGAGTGTTTTCCGCCCGGGTGGGGTTTGGTACGGTCTCGCCCGCCGCGACGGGTGAACGACGCTCGTTCAGAAGGAGCCGTCGTCCGCGGCGCCGGTCGATCGCGGAGGCGTCTCATGGGAGCGACCGCGAAGAAGCGCTGGCTCGTCCTCGCCGCAATCGTCCTCGGCGTCGAGGCGCTGTCGTGGGCCGTCGGCGACGGGCGGAACCACGCGGACCACTACGGCGTCTGGTCCGTCGTCCCGCCGCTGGCGGCGCTGGCGCTCGCGTTCGTCCTCCGCGAGGTGATCTCCGCGCTGTTCATCGGCATCGTCCTCGGCGGCGTGATCACCGCGCAGATGAACGTGGTGGACGCATTCCTCCTGCCGTCGATCGGAACCGAGGACTACGCGGTCATCCTGCTGGTCTACCTCTGGGCGCTCGGCGGGCTCATCGGCCTCTGGACCCGGACCGGCGGCGCCCACCAATTTGCCGAGCGTGCCGGACGACGGCTCGTCCGGGGACCGCGTACCGCCAAGTTGTTCGCGTGGATCATGGGCCTCGTCTTCCACCAGGGCGGAACCGTCAGCACCGTGCTCACCGGCGCGACCGTCCGGCCGGTGGCCGACAGAAACCGGGTGGCCCACGAGGAACTGTCCTACGTCGTGGACTCCACCGCGTCGCCCGCCGCCACGCTCCTCCCGTTCAACGTCTGGCCCATCTACGTCGGCGGCCTCGTCGCGGGGACGGTGCCCGCGATCGAGAACAAGCAAGACGGGATCGCCTTTTTCTTCAAGGCGGTCCCGGTCAACTTCTACGCGATGTTCGCGATCCTCCTGACCCTCCTGGTCTCAGCCGATCTCCTGCCGTTGTTTCCGAGGATGCGTGCCGCGAGGAAGCGGGCGCGGGAGGCGGAGGAGCTGGACCGACCGGGTGCCGAGCCGATGGCCGCGGAGGAGCTGGGCCGGCTCGACGTGCCGGAGGGCTATCGGCCCGGGCTGATCGACTTCTTCGCACCGATCGGAACGCTCCTCGGCGTCGCGATCGTCCCCTACGCCGTGACGTACTTCGTGATGGGGCGGAAAGAGGACCCACTGCTCCCCATCGAGGAGGCGTTCCTTCTCGCCGTCCTCATCGCGATGGGGGTGGCGTTGGCGAAGGGCATGCGGCTGCGGGATGCCATCGGGGGCTTCGTCAACGGATGCAAAGGCGTCACGATCGGCGCCGTGGTCCTGGCGCTCGCCGTCACCCTGAAATCCGTCGTGGACGAGCTGGGAACCGCGGCGTATCTCACCGACACGCTGAGCGGCGTGATCGCGCCCGTGGCGCTTCCCGCCATCTTCCTGGTCCTCTGCATGGTTACCGCCTTCGCCGCGGGAACGTCGTGGGGCACTTACGCGGTGGTCTTCCCCGTTGCGCTCCCGCTGGCGTGGAGCGTCCACCCCGACCCGTTCTTCCTCACCCTCTGCTTCGGCGCCGTGATCGGCGGGGCGGTCTTCGGCGACCAGTGCTCGCCGATCTCGGATACGACCATCCTCTCCTCGCTGGCGACGGGGTGCGACCTCATGGACCACGTCTACACGCAGCTGCCCCTCGCCATGGTCGCGGCGGGCCTCGCGGCCGTCGTCTACACGCTGCTCGCGGCCCTCGCGGTCTGAGAACCGATTCGTCGGCGCGAGCGCGTGGCTGGCAAGGAGGCCGAAGCAGGCGACGCCGGCCCGTGTCCCCACGGAGCGTGTTCCGTCGGGAGGGGCCGACGCCGAGCCGCCGCGGCCGCAGCCGCGCAAAGCCAGAAGCGGAGCTCGCACACGTCTGAGACGTCCGCGGGTCGGTCCGCCAAGATGACCGGCGAGCCGGTTCAGCGGGCGGCGAAGACGAGGGCGCCATGGCGTATCTCCTGTTCCTGATCCTCTGCGGCATCTGGAGCGCCAGCTTCATCCTGATGAAGAAGGCGTCGGCCGTCTTCGGCCCCGTCAGCATCGCGGGGTGGCGGACGCTCACCGGCGCCGCCGTCCTCGCCGCCCTCTGGTGGGCGTGGGCCGGGCGGGGTCGGCCGTGGCCGGTGCGTCGGGCGGAGCTGCTGCGGCTCGCGGTTCCGGCGGGGGTCGGCTTCGTCGTGCCCTACGCGTTGCAGCCGTATCTCATCGCCCGCTTCGGCGAAAGCGCCTTCTTCGGCATGATGGTCAGCCTGGTCCCTCTCCTGACGGTCGCCGCCTCGGTTCCCGTCCTCCGCATCTGGCCGCAGCCGCGACAGCTCCTCGGCGTGGTCCTCGGCCTCGCGTGCATGTTCGTCCTCTTCGGCACGGGGCGGAGCCGGGGCATCCCCTGGTACGATTTCGTCCTCGGAACCGCCGTGCCCCTCGCCTACGCGGTGAGCAACACGTTCATCAAGCGGTGGTTCGCCGAGAAGCCGGCCGTGCCCCTCACCTGCACGTCGCTGGGGATGGCCGCGGGCGTCCTCCTCCCCCTGGGCCTCGCCACGGAGCAGGTCAACACGCCCACCGCCTCGACCGCGGCGTGGGCGGTCGGCGCCCTCGCTCTCCTCGGGCTCGTGGGGACGGGGGCGGCCATGGCGATGTTCTACTACCTGATCCAGAGCCGCGGTCCGCTGTTCGCGGGCATGGTGACCTACCTCGTCCCCCTCGGCGCCCTCGGGTGGGGCTGGCTCGACCACGAGCGGGTGACCGCGGCCCAGCTCCTCGCCCTCCTTGGCATCCTCGCCTCCGTCACCCTCGTCCAATGGCCGTCGGGGAAGCGACCGGCGGTCCGCGACGCCGCCGGACGGGCGGAGGCGTGAGCACCGGTGGCGCCGGGATACGATGCAGTGGACATCGAACGGGTTGCGAGCCAGACACCGCGTTGGCGAGCGCGCCGCGGCAGTGCCCGGGTCGCGAATCACGGTTCCTCGCTATCGCCGTGCTCGGACTGCGAACCGAGCGTGAGCACCGCGTCGGCCGCACAACCGACGAGGAAAGTTCCCACCGCGCCCGCGACCACGAACCACGGCCAGGCCAGCCCGGTCGTGAGCTTGAGGGTCGCGACCATGGCGATGCCGCCGCACCCGCCGATGAGGGCGCCTGTCTGTCCGACGGAGCGCGTCAGGACCCCGAGCATGAAGACACCAAGGAGGATGCCCATCGCGAACGCCTGAACCAAGAGGACGGTGTGGACCACGCTCATCGCCAGCGCGCCGCCCGACAGGGCCACGGCGATCTGGATGACGCCGAAGCCCACCGTGAGCAGCCGGCTCGTCCGCAGCCGCTCACGGTCGCTGGGGTCGCCTCCCCGCAGGGGGAGGTAGAAATCATTGATGGCGGCCGCCGACGCGGAGTTGAGCGAGCTCGACAGCGTGCTCATGGCCGCGGAGAAGACGGCGGCGAGGAGGACGCCGACCAGGCCGACCGGGAGCTCGTCCACGATGAACGTGGCGAAGACCTCGTCCGCCTTCTCGAAGGACGGAGGCACACCCGGGTAATACGCCGGGTCGTAGTAGGCGCCGAGGCCGACGCCGAGGAGGAGGAAAAACAGAAATTGGACGAGGACCACCCACCCGCTCAGGCCCAGCGCCCACCCCGCGGAGCGGAGCGAGCGGGCGCAGAGATACCGCTGCACCATGAGCTGGTCCACGCCGTGGGTGCCCAGCGTGAGCACGCCGCCGCCGATGAGCCCCGCCCAGAAGGTGTAGCGCGAGGTCAGGTCCAACCGGAAGTCGAAGGCGCGGAAGCTCTCGTGGGTCCGGCCGTACTCGACCAGCGTCGCCCACCCGTCGGGAAGGGCTTGGAGGATCAGGGCCGCCGCCACGCCGGCGCCGGCCATGTAGACGACGAACTGCAGACAGTCCGTCCAGATGACGGCCCGCATGCCGCCGAAGAAGGTGTAAACGATGGTGGCTAGGCCCAGCGCGCCGATCGCCCAGGTCATGCTCAGCCCGGTCACCTTCTGGAGAAGGACCGCCGTCAGGAAGAGGCGAAAGCCGTCCGCGAGGTTTCTCGTGACGATGAACAGGAGCGAGCCGCCCTGCTTGGTTGCCGGACCGAAGCGGCGGTGGAGCACCTCGTACGCCGTGTAGAGGCGGCCCGCGAAGAACTGAGGGAGTAGCAAGAGGACGATGAGGTGTCGGCCGACCACGTAGCCGATGGCGAGCTGGATGAACCGAAGGTCGCCGACGCCTCCTTCCAGCTCGCCGCTCACCGACAGGCCCGTGACGCTGAGGAAGGTCACCGTGCTCGTCTCGGTCGCGACGATGGAGATGAGGATCGCCCACCCGGGAAGGCGGCGGCCGGCGAGGAGATAGTCGCTGAGCGCTCGCTGGCGGCGGCCCACCCACATTCCGAGGGCGACCACGGCGAGGACGTAGAGACACAGGACGGACAGGTCGACCGGGCCGATGGCGAGCTTCCCTGGCATCGCGCCTCCTTCCGTGGCTCGCGCCGGTGCCCGGAACCTACGCCAACGGCCCCACCGTCGCAACATAGCCCGATCATCTTGATCGGGCCGGTCCATCTTGATCGGGCCGCTGCAGCCCGACGTTTCCGGCCCCCGACCGCCCATTTCGTGTAACTCGACGGTCGGCCGACGGCCGAACGGGCCACCGATCAACTGCAAGGGTGCGTGTCCTTTGGAACGCTGGGGTGGCCCGCCAGCTGGGGACCTCCGACTTTCGTCTGGTAAATGGTTTGCCCCTGCACCCTTGCCGCTCAGGGTCCGGTGGGAAGCTCGGGGCTCAAGGTGTTCCCGGCCCCGGGTCTCCGCGGCACTCCACTCGCTCCCGCTGGTCGCTCGTTCCGCTTCGGCACGCTCCGGCCCCGGGGCCTGCGCTCCGCCTTGACCCCCTCGGCAGCCCGCAGGAACGGCCGGTTCACAAGGGGCGGGAGGGGACTGTGCGGCGGCCGTGACGGGCATTGCGCCCAACGCCGGGCCGGTTGCAGAGGCTCAGAACCGCGGGCCACCAGGCCACGCGGGCTACGGTCCGGAGGCGCTCTACTTCGCTGCCCACACGAGATCCCGAAGGCCCAAAGAATAAATTGAGCCTATACGCCAAAGCAAGGAGGAGGAGCCTCCTTGCTTTGGCGTCGGCTTCGACCCGTTTGCAATCCCCGGCGGCGCCAGACCCCGGCATTTGCGGACGTAGCCCTCGCTCGAACATCGGCCTCCCGTCTCATCGGTTCCAAGGCGGAAGCAGGCTTCCGCCTTGGAACCGATGAATAGGCTCAACTTATTCTTTTCCGCCTACTTAGGATGGAGACGTGTGTCCTCCCCTTGCGATGCGCTGAGGAAGCGACATACTGGACTCGAACAGATTTCGTATGTACTCGACCGATTTTCTCGGAAGGCTTTTCCATGGCCCTTCCACGCACCCGTCCCAGCCTCTCCGGCGTGTTCCACTGCATGAGCCGCTGTGTTCGCGGCGCTGCGCTCTGCGGCCGCGACGGGGACCACCGCCGCAAGGACCTCATCTACCACCAGATGCGGCGGGTGGCCGACGCCTTCGCCGTGGTCATCGGGGACTCCGCGATCATGACCAATCATCTGCACATCGTCGTCAAGATCATGCCCGAGTGGTCGAAGACCTAAACCAACGAGGAGGTCGCCCGCCGCTGGTTTCGGCTCCTGCCGCCGGTCGACAAGGACGGCCGCCGGCCGACCACCGAGCAGGAGCTCGCGGGGCGGGCCGAACGGATCCACGGGTCCGCCGACGCCTTCACGACGTCAGCTGGTTCATGAAGCGGGTCAAGGAGCCCATCGCCAAGCGGTGCAACGGCGAGGACGGGATTTGCGCTCCCTTCTGGGAGGGCCGGTTCAAGTGTCCCGATCCGGGGGATCTTCCAGATCGGGCCTCGACGAGGTCGTGATGCTCGCCTGCTGTCCCGATCCGAGCTCAAGCCGGATCGGGATCGACGTCACCTGGGTGCGGGCGGCATTGGCCGAGACGTCCGAGCAGTCCACCTATACCTCCGCCAAGAAGCGGATTGACGCGTGGTGAACAGGCGGCGCCGATGCGGAGAAGGACCTCTGGCTCGGTCCGATCGGAGCCCAATCGACCGGCAACGCCGTTCCGCGTGGTTTCTCAAGCAATCCGGTCGACGAGTACCTGCGGATCCTGGATCTGACCGGCCGCATGATGCGTGCGGACAAGGCCGGGGTGGCTCCCGCCGACCTCGCCCGAATCCTCGATCCCGATAGCTGCGAAAGCTGTGCCGCGCTCGGGAGCGATGGACCCAGCCCGCTGGTCGGCGTAGGTGTGCCGCGGCCGCCGGGGGTGGCCAGTGTCATCGGGTCCGCGATCCAGCGGACCCGCAAGGTCGCCCGCCGCCGCCACTGGGTCGTCAAGGCCATACGGGGTCAGATCGGCTGGCGAGGCCCACACCCACCCGCCAGGCCAACCTCGGAACCGGAGTCCGTACGACACGCAAAGACGCTCGCGCCTCCGCCCGACGCTGAGTCAGAGAAACTCGACGTGGTCGTGCATCTCGTCGGCGTTTACCAGGTCGTGAATGAGCATCACGCCGCGGACAACCTTCCCGATCGAGGTGCCTTGGGGCGCGAAGATGATCCCTGCGTGCTTGTGGCCGGCCGCCGCCAGGCGCAGGAAATCGTCGTCTTGCGTCAGAACGAGCCGACCTTCTCGCGAGGCGTGTCGGAGGTGATCTGCGTCGGCCGCCCCCGGCCCGAGGACGTCAATCGCTCGCGCGGCGTCCATACCTCGCTCGGCTAGACTCCGTTAGACGGCACGCGGGATGTGCTCATCGAGGTAGAGGCGGATGCTCACGGCGGCCTTTCGACCTTGGCCCCAACTTTGGATGGGGTTGCCTGACGCATCGCTTCGACGAAGGTCTCCGAATCGGCAATATCGCGGTCGATCTCGGCGCGATGGTCGAAGTAGTAAGCGAGCGCACCGTACACCTGGGCGAGGCTGAGCTCGTGGGCGTCGGCGATCTCATCGGCCGATTGTCCGAGGCGCTCGTGCCAGACGACGATGTCCCGGACGGCGATGCGCCTTCCCGCGATCCGAGGCCGCCCCGAAAGGACACCAGGGGTTCGCTCGATATGCACCTTGTTCGCTTCCGCCGCCATCGACGCCCCTTTCGGTAGCGTTTCATCTTTGCGGAGCATGGTAGGGGACCGCGGGGACCTGGCCGGAAAAGGGTGGGGTGTGGCGGGCGGCGAGCCGTCACGCCACGAGCCATCGTCGTTTGTGGATCGCGCCATGGAGCCGTAGACCGACCACCTCGCCCGTTGATCTTGATCGGGGTCGATCGCCCGATCCTCGTGATCGGGCGATCCGCGCGCACGGGTGTCACCTACGAGCATCGGTCTCGGATTGACGCGACCAGCGCTGCACCCGCAGCGCGTCCCGGATCGATCCCGATAACACCATTTCTCCTCTAACACCTCCGAACCCAGAGGGTTCGGCTATATAGCCTGATCATCTTGATCGGGTGGTCGTCACGCGATGATGTCGTGGAGGACGCGGCCGCCCACGTCCGTCAGGCGGTAGTCGCGGCCGTTGAAGTGGTAGGTGAGCTCCTTGTGGTGAAGCCCCATGAGGTGGAGGATCGTCGCGTGGAGGTCGTTCACGTGGACCGGCCTCTCCGCCGCCTTGTGGCCGATCTCGTCCGTCGCCCCGTAGGTGGTTCCCCCCTTGATGCCCCCGCCGGCCATCCACGTGGTGTAGGCGTGGGGATTGTGGTCGCGGCCCGGCTTCTCGCCGGTCTGGGCGACGGGAAGGCGGCCGAACTCGCCGCCCCAGATGACGAGCGTGTCCTCCAGCAGGCCCCGCTGAGCGAGGTCGGCGAGGAGACCCGCGATGGGCTTATCCGTCTCCCCCGCGAACCGCCGGTGGTTCCCGACGATGTTCTTGTGGCCGTCCCAGCTCCGCTGGTTCGCCATGCCGCCGGAGTAGATCTGGACCATGCGGACGCCCCGCTCCACCAGGCGGCGGGCGGTGAGACACTGCTTGGCGATGTGGCCGCACTTCTCGTCGTGGAGGCCGTAGAGCTCCTTGACCGATTCGGGCTCGCGGTCCACCGCCAGCGCCTCGGGCGCCGCCGACTGGAGGCGGTAGGCGAGCTCGAAGCTCTCGATTCGGGCGGCGAGGTCCTTCTCCCCGGGGTTTCGCTCGAGGTGGGCCCGGTTGAGGTCGTTGACGAGGTCGAGCTGGCGCCGCTGACGGCGGTCGGTCAGGGCGGGCTCGAGGTTGCGGATGGGCTCGCCCTTCGGCCGGAGCCAGGTGCCCTGGTAGACGCTGGGGAGGAAGCCCGCGCTCCAGTTGAGCGACTGTCCCTTGGGCAGGCCACGCCCCTTGGGGTCGGACATGACCACGAAGGTGGGGAGGCTCCTATTGGTGGCCCCGAGGCCGTAGGTGAGCCAGGAGCCGAGACAAGGGAAGCCCATCCGCGGCTTGCCGCTGTTCATCATGAACAGCGCCGGGCTGTGGTTGTTGGACTCCGTGTAGCCGGAGTGGATGAAGGCCATCTTGTCCACGTGCTCGGCGAGGTTGGGGAACAGCTCCGAGACCCACTTGCCCGACTCGCCGTGCTGGCGGAAGGCGAACGGCGGCTTCATCAGCGCGCCGACCTGGTTCGAGAAGAAGCCCGTGAACTTGTCGAAGTTCTTCAGCTCCTGTCCGTCCCGCTTGAACAGCTCCGGCTTGTAGTCCCACGTGTCCACCTGGGAGGGTCCGCCGTTCATGAAGAGCCAGATGACGTTCTTGGCGCGCGGGCGAAAGTGAGGCGGACGGGCGGCGAGCGGGTCGGTCCGGTCCGCCGCGGCGGTCCGGAGCATGCCCTCCTCCGCGAGGAGTTGGATCAGGCCGACCAGGCCCGCGCCCTGACCGGCGCGGGCGAGGAGGTCACGGCGGGTGGGAATGTTCGGCCAATCCATGGGCGATCTCCATGTGCATGCGTCGGGCGAGGAGCCGGACCGTCGCTCCCTCCCGGTCGCGGATCGTTCTTCCGTTCGGCGGTTCTCTCACTCGACGTAGATGAACTCGTTGAGCTCCATCAGCGCCTGGCAGAAGTCCGTCCTCGCCTTGTGGCGGGCCTCTTTTTCCGGCCGGTCCGCGTAGGTGCGCCGCTGGGCCTCGAGGAAGGCGACGGAGCGGGACTGCTCCTGCTCCCGCGGCGGACGCGACAGCGCGATGCGGTAGGCACGGTCGACCGTCTCCTCCCAGCTCCTTGCGCCGCGCCGCTCGAGACGACGGGCAAACGCCTCGGCGTAGCGGCGGACGTGCGGGCTGTTCATGAGCATCAACGCCTGCGGCGCCACGGTGGTGGTCTCCCGCTTGCCGAGGCTGACCAGTGCCCTCGGGGCGTCGAAGAGCTGGAGCATCGGGATGAGCTCGCTCCGCTTGATCGTGAAGTAGATGCTCCGCCGCCGCATGCTCGGGTCGAGCGTGCCCGGGCCGTACATCCGCTTCGAGAGACGGCCGGCGACGGAGAGCATCGCGTCGCGGATGACCTCCGCCTCGAGGCGTCGGCGGGGGCGGGTCCACAGGAGCTTGTTCTGCGGGTCGGCGCTCCGGCCCGCCGCGTCGTCGCGGACCGCCTGGCGATACGTGGCGCTGTCCATGATGAGCTTGTGGATGGGCTTCAGCCGCCAGCCGCGGCGGATGAGCTCCGTAGCGAGCCAGTCGAGGAGCTTCGGGTGTGTCGGGGGCTTCCCCTGGCTGCCGAAGTCGTTGGGCGTCCGCACGATGGCCCGACCGATGTGGTGCTGCCAGAGGCGGTTCACGATGACGCGGGCGAGGAGGTTGCCCGCCCCGTGCTCCACGTCCGTGATCCAGTTGGCCATCGACCGGCGGCGATAGCTCTTCTCCGTCCCGTCCGGCGGAGCCACCTTCCAGTGGGACGTCTCCTTGCCCCGCATGAGGACGCGGAGAAAGCCCTGCTCCACCGGCTCCTGCTTCTTCGAGGGGTCGCCACGCTTCAGGAAGTACGTCTTGTCGTAGAAGTGGGGATAGCCCCGGCTGTCCGCGTGGTGGGGGATCGGGTCCACGCCCTCGGAGGTGACGAGCACCTTCTTCACCTCGGGCGTCGGCTTCTTCCGGCGGTGGGCCTCCACCCGGCGGTGGAGCTTCCGCCACTTCGGGTCGACCCACCGGTAGAGCTTCATGAGGTCCTCGCGCCGACGACCGCTCAGCGCCTCGTAGCCGCCGGCACGGGCGAGGACCCGGCGGGGCTCCACGCGGGGTTGGAAGGCTCCGTCGGCGTCAAGGGGGACCTCCCCCTCTCGCGTGGTGACGGACAGGCGGGGCCGGCCGATGCTGTGGCGGGTGTTGTTCTCGAAGCGGAAGTGGAACGTGAGGAGCGTGCCCTGCTCGAAGCCGACCGGCTTCTCGAGCTTGAACACGGCGGCGTGGTCCTCCCCGAACTTCGGGTCCACCGCCCAGCCGGTCTGCTTGTCGTCATCGATCGCCGCGGCGACGGAGAGATTCTTGCTGTTCTGCTCGAAGGTGGCACGGGCCCCGGCGAGGGCCACTTCCTTCGGCTCCGCGTCGCTGCCGAGGGGCTTGGCGGTGACCCGGAGGTTCGTCAGCGCGAAATTGCCGTTGGGGGCGCGGCCGGGGCCTCCCTTCTCGAGCGACTCGTGAGCGAGGGCCTCCAGGCGGACGGCGCGGATCTTCCGTAGGTGGGTGCGGGCGGTGAGGGTCCACCGGTCCTTCTTCGGGTTCTCCCCGGTCAGCAGCAGCGACCCGTCGTCGAGGCGGTCGAACGTCGCCCCGCCCTTGGACTCGGCCTTCGTGACGGCGAGGACCACCCACGGAGGGAGCTCCGCGGTGCCGTTCTTCTTCTTCGCCCATGTCTCGAAGCGGCGCGGGAGCTCGGTCTGCTCGAAGGACTCCAGCCCATCGACGAGCGGCTCATGGGCCTTCTTCCACTTGGCCAGCGCCCGCTCCGTCCGGTCGGGGTGCATCTCCACCTTGACGTTGCTCCGGATGCTGGTGGTGAAGGTGGAGAGCATGCGGTAGTAGTCCCGCATGGGGATGGGGTCGTACTTGTGGTCGTGGCAGCGGGCGCAGCCCACGGTCAGGCCCAGCATGGCGTTGGCCGTGGTCGTGAGCATGTCGTCCATCTCGTTGTATCGCGCCTGCTCGAACTCCGCCTCCGTGAGCTGGGTGGGGAACGGCCCGGCGGCGAGAAAGCCCGTCCCCATCATGGCGAGCGGCTCCTCCGGCGCGATCTCGTCGCCTGCGAGCTGCCAGCGGACGAAGCGGTCGTAGGGCATGTCGCGGTTGAAGGCCCGGATGACGAAGTCGCGATAGTGGTAGGCGTGAGGACGGTTGTAGTCGTGCTCGAAGCCCATGGACTCCGCGAAGCGGGCGACGTCCAGCCAGTGCCGCGCCCACCGCTCGCCGAAGCGCGGGCTCGCGAGGAGGCGGTCGATCAGGCGGGGCCACGCCCCGGGGGAGCGGTTGTTCACGAAGCGCCGGACGCGGGTGGGCTTGGGAGGTAGGCCGACGAGGTCGTAATAGGCGCGGCGGACGAGCTTGCGATCGGACGCCGGCGGGCCCGGCGACAGGCCGCGATCCTCGAGGCGGGCGAGGACGAAACGGTCGATCGGGTTGCGGACCCACGCGTCGTTGTGCACCGCCGGCGGCTCGGGCCGCCGGAGCGGGCGATACGGCCATTCCTGCTGCGCCTGCTCGAACTGGATGCCCGACTCCGGCACGTCGGCGGCCTCGCCGTCCCGCGGGTCGGGGGCGCCCAGCTTCACCCACTGGACCAGACGCTGCACCTCGCGCTGCGTCAGTGGCTCCCCCTCGTCCGCGGGCGGCATCTTCAAGTCCCCCTCCCGCCGCACCGCCTGGATGAGCCGGCTCTTCTCCGGGTGGCCGGGGACGATGACGGGGCCGTTCGCCCCGCCCTTTTTCCACCCCGCCCGCGTGTCCAGCAGGAGCTCGCCCTTGACGCGGTCCGCCTCCTCGGAGTGACAGCCGTAGCAGTGGTCCGCGAGGATCGGCCGGACGTGCTTCTCGAAAAAGGCGACCCCCTTCTTCGCCGCCTGGGCCGGAACGGCCGACGCGGCCGCCGTGAGGAGTGTGGAGATGAGCAGACGTCGCAATGGGATCGACCCTCCTGTCGACCAGCACGCTCCCGAACGATCCCCCATCGTAACAGCACCCGTGCAAACCCGCCCACCCCGGAACCACGATCAAGCCGCCGGCTGAGACGGCCGGGCGGCCTCCGCGGTCGCCGGCCCGTCTCCTCACGCCGGGGGCGGAATGCTCGGGAGCCAGTCCACCACGTCGAGGGTCTCCACCGCGATCCAGATGACGAAGAGCCCGTACAGCACGATCAGCGCCCAGCCTTCCCACCGGCTGAGCACCATGCGGGTCCGCATCATGGCGAAAAGGACCACCGTGCCGAGGGTGAGCAACCCGAGCAGCGGCGCGGCCACGGAGTAGTTGATCTCCGCCGCGCCCGCGACCAGGACGCCGGCGGGGATGCAGACCAAAAGGTCGAAGACGTTGCTGCCGAGGACGTTGGCGAGGCTCGTCACGGCCTTCCCCCGGCGGGCGGCGTAGACGCTGACGAAGGCGTCGGGCACGCTGGTCCCCGCCGCCACCACCGTGATCCCCCAAAGGAAGCTGGGGGTGTTGAACGTCTTCCTAAACTCGACGGCGGGGTGAACCAGCGCGTCAACCCCCACGACGATGATGCCCAGGCTCAGCAGCAGCAGCCCCCACTCGCGGACCGGCCGGATGCCGGTCTTGTCCACATCCGCCTCGTAGTCCATGGTGTCCTGGTACTGGACGAAGACATAGAGGACATAGGCGCCGATGGGGATCATCGCGAGCCATCGGGTGACATCGCCCTTGATCAACCGGCCCGCCGTCTCCCCCGTCGGGTGATAGATCACCGCGAAGGAGAAGGTCAGCAGGAGCACCGCCACCGCGATCATGTAGAACTGGGCCTCCTTGTAGACGAGGTCCCGGTTGGATTGCAGCTGCTCCTTTCCCACCAGGGCCGAGAGCCCCGGGATGACGAGGATGTTGAACAGGGCCGAGCCGGCGATCGCCGCCACACCGAGGTCGAACTTCCCGTGGACCAGGGTGGACAGCACCGTGGTCGACAGCTCGGGGAAGCTGGACCCGACGGCCACCACGACCGCCCCCTTCACGATGTCGGGCAGCTCGTAGTAGATGGACAGGCGCTCGCTGGACCGCTCCAGGACCTGGCTGCCCACCCACACGATGAGGGTCGAGACCAGTGCGACCGCCGACCAGAACAGGATCATCATGCTCGGCCTCCGCAGCCCGCTGTCGTTCCGCCGTCATTAGGCTGGAGCGCCACGGGCGGTCAAATCGGGACGCCGGAGCGAGCCACCGGCATCGCCGGCGTGCGCATCGGCGGAGCGGAGATGGGTTGGGGAATGGGAACGGGAGGCCACGCGGGAGCCGCGTCAGGCAAACTCGATGCCCTCGCACTTGTAGCTGCCGAGGAAGATCTCGTCAGCGAGCATACGCCCGTTCATATCGAAAGCGAAGAAGTAGGTCGCGGTCTCTCCCCCCTTCTCCACGCTCTTGAGGCCCACACACTCGTCGGGGTGACCGGGGACGAACTTGAACGAAGATACCCCTCGATCGGGGACCCGCTCCCCCACCTCGATCGCGTCGACATGCTTGAAGTTCTCATCGGCGACCAAAAGGAGATTACCTCCTTTTTCCGCCTCGTCCTTCTCCTCGTCGAAATTTTCGTAGGAGACCTTCCGGGGGAAGAAATACCACTCGTGGCGGTAGGGGTGCCATTCGGCCGCCTCGTGGGTCAGGTAGCCCTCGGTCGAGTCGATGCCGAGGGCCCGACGCATCTTCTCGTAGCGGTCGTGCCAATCGATGCTGTAGCACCGATAGCCCCGGTCGAGGACCTTGACCCATTCCAAGGGCCCCGTCGTGGCCTGCCCGTTCACGAGTTTCGTCCGACCGTGGCTCCCGATGTAGACAGAGTCCCCCTTGATGGTCGCCCACTCCGCCTTGTACCCCTTGAACTTCTCATCACCGCTGCCCGTCATCAGGATCTGCCGGGGGACGAGCTGACCCCCTTCCCGGATCTCGCAAACCAGGCCGGTTCGATCATCGAAGGCCAGGAGGCGGTCGCCGAACAGGGCCAGCTCCGAGAACTCCGCCCCACGGCCCCCTTCCGCGACCAGGCTCATCAACCGGTGGACACCCCCCTCTTCCTCGGGGATCGGCCGGAGCTCGTAGCGAGCCCTTCCCCCGGAATCGACGGTCCGATAGAGCCGGTCGTACCGGACGGTCGACTGCCAGGCCACCTGGCCGTCCTCCAGGGTCACCTCGGCCGCCTGGTCCTCGTCCGTGATCATCGCGACCCGATACTCGTCCGTCCCATGATCGAGGCGCTGGAGCCGCTCGATGTCAGTGGTCTGGGCAGGCATGGGCGTCACTCTCCGAGAAGGCTTCGGCGGGTGATCCCCGCGGTCGCGGACCGGTCGAACCGACGTCGGTCACCCGGGCAGGAGCTCCGCCACGCGCTGTCGGATCTCCTCCGGGTTCCCCTCCTGGAACTTAAACCGTCGCTTCTGCTCGTGCTCGCCGCCCAGCATGCCGGCCACGCCACCCATCCGGGCGTCGATCTCCATGACGACCTCCACCTCGTTCTCCGAGGAATTGCAGACGAGCTCCAGCTCGTTGAGCTTTCCGGCATAGGTGCCCCCGGCGGGCTTGAACGCCAGCTCCTGGACGAAGCTCGGCGCGAGGCCGCTCATCACCTGCTTGCAGTCGCCGCCGTGGAGGTGGAACCCGAGGGTCTCCAGGGCCTCGAACAGGGCCCCGAGCCGCTCATCCGGCTCGATCCGGAGCGTATCCCGGTCGCTCGGATCGATGGCCAACTCCACATCCAGGCCGGTCTTCAGCCAGACGTTCGTGTGGCCCAGGGTGAGCGGCGTGTGGTACGGGATCTGCGCCGTCACGGGAAGCGACTTCTTCTCACTGGCGCCGATGGTGAAGCCGTCGGCGGCCTTGGTTCTCTCGATCACGCCCGTGGCGTAACCCTCCTCGGTCTTATACATGGTGACGAACATGAAGTAGATGTCGTCGACTCGCTGTTCGACCGAGCCGCCCTCCACGTCGATGCGGGCGTCGAACCGCTCTCCGACCCGAAAGCTGTTCTTCGGGAGAACGGTGTCCACTGTCGCCGCTCCGATGCCGATCCGCGAGAGCAGCTCTTTCATCGGTGATCTCCGGAAAGGGCGTTGGCGATTCTGGGAGCTTCATACCATACGGCGCGCCCCGCGTCAAGACGTGACGATTGGGACCAACCAAGAGGCGACGTGTCCGTTCACCGAGCGTTGCGCCGGCGACGGGAAAGTGAACCAGGGGCAGGCCGGATGGCGAACCGGGCGCGCGGGTCTACTGGGATCTCTCCCGCTCGAAGATCATGACGAACCCGTCCTCTTCCATCACCTGGATCAGGCGCCACCCCTCGGCCGCCTTCTCGTTGAGTGCGCTCTTTAGCTGCCCCGTATCTTCGCGGACCCGCGTGACGTCGTATTCGAATCGCTGATTCATAGCGGACTCCTCTCGTGCATCTATCCATGATACCGAGGCGGTGGCTCCGCTGCCAGTGTATCGGCACCACCGGACCGAGACGTTGCTTGTTCTAGCCGACGGATCAGATAGCCCGGGTGACCGTGGCCGGGTTGTCGTCTCGATCCTCCGTTGGTCCACCGCTGCGGCCGAACTTATCGTAGCGCGGCGGTGGGCCATCCGAGGCGCTGCCGCGTGCTCCGGAACCGATCATCGGAGGAAATCGATGCGTGGGGTAGGCCGCCTGGGGGCGTTGGTCCTTGTCCTCGGGGCGTTCGGTTCGGCGAGCGCCGCTGAGAACACCCGCATCTACACCGAGGACTTCGACAGCGGCTTCGAGGACCGGGCAGAGGAGTGGCGGGGCACGGGGACGGGCAAGCGCACGAGGAATCCCGACGAAGTGATCGACGGGCCGGGCTCGTTCAAGATCCACGGGGGCAAGGTGGCCGTCACCCACCCGGAGCTCCGCGTGACCGCGGGGTCGACGGTGAGGCTGGCGTTCGACTTCCGGCTGACGGACCAGCCGGAGAAGGGGGCGATCCCCCACAGCGAGGCCCGGATCGTCGGGTTCGATCACCTGACCCCCTACCTGAAGATGAACTTCTCCCGGCAGGACCATCGCTTCGGCCGGAAGGCGGGGAAGGTGTATCGCGCCGAGAGCGATTGGTTCACCTTTCCCTTTGCCGATGATGTGCGGCTGATCTTCCGCTGCATCGGCCCGGGCGCCCTCGTGGTGGACAACATTCGGGTGCATCGGCGGACCCAGGGCCCGCCCGATGCGGCCCCCGAGGGAGCGCCGAGCCTGCGGTCGCCGACCGACGGGGAGAAGATGAGCCTTCCCGCCCTCAAGCTGAGATGGCGGTCGACGGAGTCGGCCCGGGAATCGGCCTATCGCATCCAGCTCGCCCGGTCCGAGGCCTTTCCGGACCCGGTGGCGCGAACCAAGAAGGTCTCCTGGCGAAAGCAGCGGACCGTCAGCCTCCTGCCCGGCGACGGCCTCGGCACGGGCAAATGGCACTGGCGGGTCCGCGCGGTGAACCGCCACGGAAAGAGCCAATGGTCGGGGACGGGCACCTTCGTCCTCGCGGAAGACCGACCGCCCCAGTCCCCGCCGTATCGGCCCTCCCCCGAGGCGCCGCTGTTCATCCTCGAGGGACACCCGAAGCGATGGGCGGAGGTTCCCGAGGACCTCAAGCCATATACCTTCCTCAAGCTCCGGGGCCTTCGCCAGCTCGACGACCGGGGACGGAAGCTGCTCGAGCAGTGCGAGCGCCGCCAGATCCCCGTGCTCGGGTTTCGCTTCCCCCCCGGCCCGGAGCTGGAGCGCGCTTTTCGGCGGTACGACTGCATGAAGGGGGTGGTCGTCGCCGAGGGCGGCGCCCACGGCTACCACATCGGGGACCTGACCACGCGGGTCGGCCGTCTGATCCGGCTCGCCGCGAGGCACGGGAAGATCGTCCTCTGGCAGGACGGCCAGTGGCGCCAGCTCGTCTGGGCCAAAGCGGCGGTCCAACCCTCCTTCTACCGGACGATGAAGAAATACCCCGGCCATTTCGTCCCCCAGGTGAAGCACAACTTCGCCTTCGCCCCGCTCGCGAGCAACACCACCCTGATGGGCCTGCGGGCCGCGGGCGTGGTGGACGCGTGGGGTGTCCAGGTGGAGAGCTGGTACTACCACCCGTGGCGGGATCGGGCCGACTTCCCCCCGGCCCTCTACGCCCAGATGACGGCGGCGGCCGCCTCGGCGGGGGCCACCGTCTTCTCCTACGAACCCCCCGGGGACCTCTGGGCGGACCGGGGCAACGGCCTCGTCGCGGATCGGAACAGCGGCGTGGAGAAGGGCCTGTCCAAGACCTTTCGGGGGAAGATGGTGCCGCTGTTCCGGGCGCTGCTCGAGCAGGGGGCAATCCCGACGCGCGAGGAGATCCTCGATCGGGCGAAGGTTGGGATCCTCCTCCGCAAAGAGGACGCGAAGAACGTCGGAGCGGGTTTCGTCGGGGGCGGTGGGATCACGTGGGGGAGCGGCGACTTCTTCCCGATCTTCGATGGCGTCTACGGGATGCGCCACCACGCCGAGACAATCCCGAACACGGGCCGGTCCTATCTGCTCCCGCTCGTCTCCGCGCTTGTTCCGCCGGGCCAGCGCCCCCTTCCCCACCTCCTGCGGACCGACCAATTCGATACCGCCGAGGCGTTCGGCAAGCACGTCCGAGGCTCAACGTCCCCGCCGCAGGGGACGCGGGGCAAGGGCTACGTCACCCGGGTCGGGAACACCTCGTTCGCGATCCACGGCCAGGAGTTCGCCAACCGTCGGTTGGCCACGAGCGGGAAGAAGAAGGTCCGCGAGGAGCATTTCGTGGTCGAGCCGGGTCGGCCCTACGCCCGGAAAATCCGGGGGGACCTCGGCCTCCACCAGTCGGTCCTCATCGCGGAGCTGTCGTCGGAGGTGCGAATTCACTGTGTCAACCGCCGGGAAGCGACCACCGTCCTGACCGTCGTCACCGACCGGCGGCCGGCGGTGCGGATCGAGGGGCCCGGCGAGCTCGGGGACCGGACATGGAGTGACGAGGGGCTGAGGCTCCGACTCGACCACGCCGATGGCAGCGCCACCGTCGTCCTCTCCTCCGGGACGAAGTGAATCGGCGACCGCCTCGACAGTCCGGCAGGCAGGCGGTGGACCCCCCTCGCCTCGACTCGACGAGCGGGAGGTGGGACGCTGGGGGTGGATCCGAAGCCGACCGACGGCTACCCGGCGAAGGTGAGCTTCCCCGCCTTCGAGACAGCCCGCGCCTGCTCGGGCTCGAGGAGGACGACTTCCCAGGTCTGGCCTGTGAGCCGCCTTCGGGACTGTTCGTCGACACTGGCCCGGAATCGCCGGGCGTCAATCCGTTCCGCGGATACGACCACGGGGCCGATCCGGAGGTGGCCGACCGCCTCGATGTCCTTCGAGGTCGTCAGCTCGATGTCGACCTTTCCCCGCTCACCGGTGCTCGGCCGCACGGGAGAGGGCTCGAGCCGGTCGATCGCCGGAAGCTCCGCCGCCCCCAGCCGGTCCGTATACTGGGCCTGTTCCTTCGTCTGGAAGATGGTCTCGAAGATCTCGCGGAGCTTGTCGATCGCCTGTCTAGACCCCGAACAAGCGAGGTTTTCGGCCCGCCCGACCAGAAAAGCATGAAAAAACACT